>NZ_JBDKXB010000011.1:0-105944 GCF_041197575.1 Thioalkalicoccus limnaeus
GCGAGGGCCGGCAGCAGGTAGCCCAGCCGCAAGCGCTCGGCCAGCGTCATGACGGCAACTCCCATTCATGCGGCAGATGAACCAGGCCGAATTCGCGTCCGGCGTGCAGGACGCGAAAGGGCAGAATCCCCTCGGCCATGTCGAGGACCTGCAGGCCGGTGTCGTCGAGCACGTAGAGGTTCAGCGCATAGTCGCCGGACAAAAGCGGAAAGGCCGGGATCCGCAAGGCCGCGACCTGTCGTCCGACACCCTGCAAGGACGCATCGGCATGCAAGAAGTGGGTCGCCGTGCCGAACACGTTCTCCTGGTCGTTGCGTCGGATCGCCAGGCCGAGATGAAAGGGCCGCGGTTCGTGGCTGTCGACCTCGATCACGAACCGAACCGGCTGGAAGGTCTCGATAACGGTCGGGTTGACGCCGTCGGGGGTCTCGATGGTCACGGCCACGAGCCGGACCGGGGCACTCGCCGCGGCGACCGGCCGCCAGGCAGCGCCCGACGCCGGCGCGGCGACACGGGCCCGTTCGGTCCGCGCACGCTCGTGGGCCTCGTAGGCCGTCACCACCTCTTCGGTCGCGCCGAGGGCGACGACGCGGCCCTGGTGGATCCAGGCGGCACGACCGCACAGCGAGCGCACCTGATACAAATTGTGCGAGCAGAACAGCACGGTGCGGCCGCTCTCGCGGAAATACATGATCCGGTCCAGGCTCTTCTTCTGAAAGTGCATGTCGCCGACCGACAGGGCCTCGTCGATGACTAGCACGTCCGGCTCGACGGCGGTCGCCGCAGCGAAAGCGAGCCGCATGAACATCCCCGAGGAATAGGTCTTGACCGGCCGCTCGAGGACCGCTTCGGGCAGCTCGGAGAAGTCGACGACGCTCCGATAGTAGTCATCCAGCGCGCGGGTCGGGACCTTGTTCAAGGCACCCATCAAGAGCACGTTCTCGCGCCCGCTCTCGTCCGGGTGAAACCCGGCGCCGAGCTCGAGCAAGGCCGCGACCCGGCCGGCAACCCGGACGCGGCCAACGGTCGGCCGCAGGGTCCCGGCGACCAGCTTCAGCAGCGTGCTCTTGCCGGCCCCGTTTTCCCCGACCAGGCCGAAGGTCTCGCCGCACGTCAGCTCCAGATCGACGTCGCGCAGCGCCCACAAGGGATCGTGGCAGGGCCGCCGCCAAAAGACCTCCTTGACGCGGTCAAGCGGCCGCCGGTAAACACGATAGGCCTTGCCCGCGCCGGCGAGTTGCACCGGCGGGCCGGGATCGGACGCCGTCATAGCGTTTCACCAAGGGTCGGCTTCAGCGTGCGGAACACCAGATAGCCGCCGCCCCCGAGTACCAGCGTCCAGATACCAAGGCTCACGAGCACCGCCATCGGCAATTCCAGGCCAAGAAACGCCGCGTGGTAGGTGCGCACCAACACGGCGAATGGATTCAGCAGGTAGAGGTGATGAACGGCCACCGGCACCATCGACATCGGATACAGGATCGGCGAGGCGTAGAAGAGGAATTGCAAGACCAGCGGTGTCGCGTGCAACAGATCGCGCAGATGCATCGCCAGGACCGCGAGCGCCAGGCCCAGGCCGATGGTCATCGCAAGCTGCGCGATCAGCGCAAGCGGCCATAACCAGGGCACGCCTTCACCCAGGATCCCAGCCCACCACAACAGGACAACGAACACCAGGGTGCCGACGCCTTGGGTCACCAGCGACGCGGTCACGACGGTGACCGGCAAGACCTCGACCGGGAACGCCTGCTTCTGCAGAAAGCCCTCGTGACCGACGATAACGCCGGTCGCGCGCGAGAGCCCTTCGGCGATGCTGAGCCACGGCAGCAGACCCGCCAACAGATAGAAGAAGAAACCGCTTTGCGCGGCGATCTCGGGGACCCGGATCTGAAAGATGAATGCGAACAGCAGGTAGAAGAGCGCAATGGTCGCGATCGGACTGATGACAGCCCACAGCAGGCCGGCCAACGAGCCCGCGTAGCGCGACTTGATGTCGCGGCGCAGCCATATGCGGAAGACGGGCCAGGGAAAGGCCACGTCAATCGTCCAAGGCATCGGGGGTTGCGGCAATCGACTGCAACCGTTCGGCAACCCGCTGCCCCTCGACCTCCCAGTCCGTCGCGGCCGCGAAGCCCAGACCACCCTCGATCAGCCGCGCGCGCAGATCGGCATCCTCGAGCACGGCGATCACGGCGGCAGCGAGGGCGTCCGGTGTCGGGTCTGCGAGGCTTGCGTTCTCGCCGTCACGCAACAGCCATTCGACGTTCGGGCCGCGATTCGAGACGACCGGACAGCCGCACGCCATGACCTCGAGCGGCAGCAGCGACAGGTTCGTCAGAGACAGCACCAGGGCGACATCGCATTGAGCGTAGAGCCCGGGCAGCTCGTCGAGCGGCGCAACACCCATGTCGCGGTACGGAAACGGGATCGCGAAGGCCGAGCAATCCCAGCCGGCGAGAACGAATTCGACATCCGGACAGCGGCGATGGACCCGCTCGAGCGCCAACAGTCCGAGATCGAAACCGCGGCGCGGGGTCACGTGCCGGGCATAGAAGAAGACGCGCCGCGGACCAGGCAACCGCGGCTGCGGCCGATAGCGGTCCTTGTCGAACGAAAAGCCGAACGCATGCGTGGTCATGCCATAGCGTGTCCGCAGCTTCTCGGCCAGCCAGCCGCCAGCGGTCAGGCCGACGAAGCCCATTCGATAGGTGTGTTCAGCGAGTGCGTATTCGCTACTGCGGCTATAGAAATAGGGTTCGAAGTCCTGAACGAAGTACAGGCGGTGGCGCGCGCCCGTGAAGGCCTTGGCCCAGTACGCGGTATCCCACCCGGTCGCGACCACGAACTCGCAACAGGGCATCGCGTCGAGCCCGATTCCGACCTCGGCGGCGAGCGGCACGAAGTGCGTGTTGATCAGCTCGCGGGCATGTGCTGCGTCGGTGAGTTGCGCCTGTTCCGGCAGGAAGATCCGGCACGGGTAGCCACGGCTCTCAAGCATCGCAATCATGCGGAAGATATTCAGATGCCCACCGCTGCCGAGCGAGAAGGCCGGCACGATCCAATTCATCGAGCGCGGGACCAGGGGGCCGGGCGCCGGATCGACCGAACCGGCGGACACCATGCGATAGGAGGCAAGGATATCGCATTGGTCAGCCGGCGCCGGAGAATCCTCGGCCGCAACCGGGGCCGATTCCCGGGTCGGCCCTGCGTCCAACTCCGACTCCGGCTCCGGCGCGTCGGGTACAGGCGGCGGGCGGCGCAGGGCGCGGTCCAGCAAACGCCGCAACGCGTGCCAGGTCGCATCGGCAAAGCCGGCATGCGCGACGCGCAAGGCATAAGACCGTGAATAGCGATCGAGCGTCTTCCACATGTTCGTCATCCTGAGGCGCGATCAGCGGCGCCGCAGCGCCTCATCGCGCGACAGGCGGCGGGTCCAGGCCCCGAAGCGCCCGTGATGTGTTCCAAGATAGCGCCCGAGCAATTTGGCCAGGACCAGCCAGGGCGCATACAGGCCCTGCGCCACACGCCGGGTCCAGGGCGCCGGTGCCGCGCGGACCCAAGCGAGGTCGCGACGACTGCCCAGGCGCCAGTCGCGCAGCAGATGACGCCAGGTCGGGACCAAGTCGTACCCAAACAGGCGGCGCAAGGCACGCGCCTCGTCAAAGGCGCGCCGACTGGTCTCGAGCAGCCCGAAATCGTGCGAATGATAAACCCAGGCGTGCGGCGCGTACACCTTCGAGTACCCAGCCTCGACGGCTTTGAGCGCCCACGCCTGATCCTCCGCGAAGTCAATCTCCGGGAATGGAAGCCGTTGCCAGACGTCGCGCCGGATGCACGCGTTGTTGTTCGAAAAGAAATGCAGCACCTGCCGGTAACCGGGGTCCGCGCGAAAACGTTCCGCGTCATCAATGCGCGCCCGCGTGACCTCGGACCCAAACCCGGCGAAATGCGCCTCGAGTTCGCGGTGCGTCACGATTCGCGCATCTGGATAAGCCACATGACGACCGAAGGCGCCAGCGGCATCGTCCCATCGGGCTGCGGCCGAAACCAGGTGGTCGAGCCACCGTTCGTCGCCGGGCAGCGCATCCTGCGTCAGGAACACGATGAAGTCACCGGATGTCAGCCGGCACCCGAGGTTTCGGGTCCGGCCGTGACCGAACTCGGCCGGCGCGATCTGATGCACTCGAACTCCGGCCTGGCGCCGCGCCGCCTCGACCGAGCCATCGGTCGAACCCGAATCGATGACGAGGCACTCGTATCGCCAGGGCGCACGCTGGGCCATGACTCGGGCGAGGACTTCGCGAAACAAAGGCCCACCGTTCTTGACCGGGATGATTACCGAGGCGGTCATGCTTTGAGGGGAATCCATTGGCTGAATCGAAGGGCACTCGCGGGGTTCGATGGGGCTTTGCGATCTCGGGAGCCGGAACGCGCCGCCGCCCGTTTACCATGCTCAGGCGGCAGGCAAGCCTTTAGATTAACACAAAAAAAGCCACGGGCTACGCGCGTCCTGTCGTTGCCTCCGTACCCACGTGACTGGTTCAGCAGCGGCCGGCCTCGCCAAGCAGCCGCACCACGCGCGGGGCAACCGCCGCCAGCGAATAATGCTCGGCGACCTTGCGCCGGCCGGCGCTCCCGAGGCGCGCGCGCAACGTCGGATCGTCAGCCAACCGCTTCAGCGCCGCGAACCACTCGTCTGGCCCCGACGCGATCATCCCGACATCCGGGGTGACGATCTCGGCATTGACTCCAACCGGCGAAGCGACGACCGGCCGCCCGCTGGCGCAATACTGGATCAATTTGTATCCGCATTTTCCGCGCTCGAACGGCGCATCGGGCAGCGGCATGACGCCGAGATGGATGCTCGCCAACAGCGTGCCTTCGGTCGCGGCCGACCAAGGGTGCGACTCGATCGGCACACCAAGCGCTGGCGGCGGTCCGGCACCGATCGCGACGAAGCGCAGGGCCCGCACCCGGGCGAGACGCTGAAGGGGGGCGGCAAGTTCACCCAAGTAACACGCAGCCGTCTGGGGCGACCCGATCCAGCCGATGCGCAGTTCCCCATCAGGGCCTTCGGGCATCAGCGGATAACGATCTAGATCGACAACCGTTGGGATCAGTTCAACGCGCGGTGCGCCGGCCGCCTGCGCGTAATCACGCAAATAGGCACTGCCGGCCGTCACCAGCCGCGCCGCCCGCAGCAGCGGGAACAGCTTACGGCCAAGTAATCGCCGTACCAATGGTGACTGATGTTGATCGTAGCGGTGGAACACGGCGTCGTCGTAGTCAAGGACCAAGGCCGCACCAGAACGCGCGAACAACCGCTCGAGGCCACCGGGAAGAAACGGCAGCGCCTCCTTTTCGAGCCAAACCACTCCGGCACGGCGCGCCCGGATCAGCGCTGCAAAGCGCCCCAGATAGGCCAAAGTGATCGGCCAGGGCCGACGCCGACCGTCGGCGTAGAGCTGGCGCACGTACTCATCGCAAAAGAAGGAGCTGACTTCGACCCGAAACCCGGCAGCCTCCAGCGATGACCGATATTGCATCATGCGGACTCGACTGCTGGCCCCCAACGGGCCGTAACGCGTGAGCATCAGCAGATCGATCGGGTGCGACGCCGAGCCTACGTGGTCGCCGCGCGCCTCGATCCGGTGATCCCGGGGCGCCATCACCTGGGACCCAAGCGTCCCCGCATACCATGTAGAAGACCCCATGTCATTTGCCGCAGATAGGACCACCGTGGCCGCGCGAACAGCGGGTAGGTTAGATAGCGATTACGCAGCTGGCGTGCCAAAGCCCGCTTCCACACATCAGGCACATGGTCTTGTCGAAACAGCCAGACAGCATTGCGAAAATAGTAATAATTGCGTAACGGCGAGTGACTCGCGGTCACGCGTCCAAGAGCCTGCGCCGGCCGATCCCCGAGCCGATGAGATAGGCGCGCGTCGCAGGCGCAGAAGTTGCGAAAACCATGTGCGCGGGCACGGAAGCACCAGTCGATATCGACCAGATCGATAAACAGGGCCTCGTTCATGGCACCCACGCTCTGCAGGGTCCTTGCCGGTATCAGGCTCCCAGAGGCAATCGCCGTGTCGATCTCGATGATACCACCAGCCTGGGGACACTGGATCCAATTCGCGACGCCGTTCGCGAGCCGGAAGAAGGGTAGCCCGCCTGGATGGTGGATGTCACAGACCGACGACGCGACGAGCCCGACGGGCACCTCGCGACTGTCCAGTTCGAGCGCGACCTCATGCAGATGGCGGACCGCCCCCGCCTGCGGCACACTATCCTGGTCAAATAGGACAACATGGGTTGCGCCGCGCTCCAGGGCTATCCGAATCCCGACATTCTGGGCCCCAGCAATCCCGGTGTTGCAACCAAGCCGACACAGAGTGATAGCCCTGCCGCATTTCTCCTCGAGCGCGTCAAGCGCCATGGCCGGCGACCCATTGTCCACCAGGATCACCTCGTTGACTTGATCGCGAATCACATCCAGATTACCCGACAGCGTCGCAACATCGGGAAAAAACGAAACGACAACGGCAATGATCATAACGGGTCACATAGGTGGGGGCTTCAGCGGTTTCTGCACGTCGATTATCATCACCTAATCGCTGCTCCAGGGCCAAGTCGGCCGGATCAGTCATCCCCGCAGCCGGTGCCAGATTCAAGACGGCTTAGCGAACGAGGTCCAACAGATAGCGATCCTCTTCTGCAGACGATCGCCTTGTTAAGGGCACTGGAATACATGATCCGGTCGCCGATTAAGCTTCTGCGTGGAAACACCGTTCAGGTCGCGCGTGCCTCGCGCCACGTCGCCGCCCGGGTCTCCGCCACGAGGTGAATTTGGCTCCCATCGGGCAGTAGGCACGGCAGCACCAGATGAAGCACTCGCAGACTTCCCCGAGCGGGGTCAACCAGGCAACCCGATCCACATCGTGGACGCAGATCGACGCACGACGATTCCCGCGAGATGTGACATGATTACCGCCGCCGGCCAATTCGATTCTCAAATCTCAACTGCCTTGCCATAGGCATGAATGACCGAGCGGAATCTGTCGTTGCAGAACTCGAGTCCTCTCCTTGCTCCCTTGGTGGATCCGCGCGTCGAGGCGGGACTGGCTTGGTGTCGCCGACACCGCGGCGACGAGCCGCTCACGCTGGCCCTGCCTTTCGAGGTGCCCGAGCCACAACTCGTCGAACTCCTGTCGCGACCGGGGATCGAAAGCCTGATCATCGATCAGGCACCATCGGCGGCGTTCCTCGCCCGCCACCCCGATCGGGTGGGCCGGTTCTGTCGGGCGGATTACAGCTGGCGCCTCCCACCGCGCCTCGGTCGTTGGATCCTCTTTGTCGGTGGCCGCGAGAATATCACGGCCCGGATGCTGCGTGAGTCCTTCCGTCGGCGCGTTCGGAGGCTCGCATACTGGCGTCTCGACCGGTGGGCTGCGCAGTGGCTCGCGATGATGGCCATCGCCAAGGTGGTCGGCAAGCTGCATCAGCATACCCAACGCTTTCGCGCTGCCCGACGGATGAACCGCCAGGAGCCCGGGACCGATCCACGCAGCCTCATGGAGTTCGTCGATCGGCGGGGCTTTCGGCGACTCCTTCAGACCGCCGATCTGCGGCGCATTTCGCCGGACGGGGCGGTGCCGGGTCGTGTCGTCATCGCTTGCCCAACGCTGGCGGCTGGGGGCGCGGAACGCCAGATCGTCAATACCGCCTTGGGTCTGCAACAGGTGGGGCTCCGCGACCTGACCGTCCTGGTGGCCAACCTGCGCGGCCACCCCGGCAACGACTTCTTCCTCGGAGCCTTGAAGGACGCGGGGATCCCGGTTCAGGAGGTCGGAGGTCCGGCCATGTCGGTCGAGAGCTGGGTACGCGCCCAGGATCCAGAGATCACGGCCTTGACGGTGCGCGTCGGCGCCGCGTTGCAAGACCTGCCGCCGGGCCTCGCGCAGGAGGTCGCGAATCTGTACCTGACCTTCGTCGATCAGCGCCCGGCCATCGTGCATGCGTGGCTCGATCACAGCAGCGTCAGCGCCGGATTGGCGGCGCTGCTGGCCGGTGTGCCGCGCGTCCTGCTATCCGGGCGCAACGTGAGCCCGGTGCATTTTCCTTACATCTTTCAGTCCTATATGCAACCCGCCTACCAAGCCATGGCGGAACGACCCGAGGTGGTTTGGGTCAACAACAGCCGGGGCGGCGGCGCCGACTACGCGGTTTGGCTGGGGCTCGCGCCCGACCGTTTCGAAGTGGTGTACAATGGCGTCGATCTAACGGCTACGACCCGCGCATCGATGGCGGCGATCGCCGACTGGCGATCGGCTCACGGGATCCCCGATGGGGCTCGGCTGGTCGGCGGCATGTTTCGGCTCTCGGACGAGAAGCGCCCACTGCTTTGGATCGAGACATTGGCCCGGCTGGCGGACCGCCACGGCGACGTCCAGGGTCTGCTCTTTGGAGCCGGCCCGCTGCAAGCAACCATCGCCGCGCGGATCGAGGCGCTGGGGCTCGCCGGCCGCGTCCATCTGCGGCCGCCGACGTCGGCCCATGCGCTGGCCTTGTCGAGCTTCGACCTGTTGCTGCTGACCTCGCGGTGGGAGGGAACCCCGAACGTCGCGATCGAGGCCCAAGCCGTCAGCACGCCGGTCGTCGTTTGCGGTGGCGGCGGCGCCGGCGAAGCCTTGCTCGACGGCGTGACCGGGTTGTTCGTCGTCGAGGCCGACGCCGAACGGCTCGCGGATGCCGTGTCCGGACTCTTGACCGACGACGCGCAGCGTGCCCGTTTCGCCGCGGCCGGCCCGGCTTTCGTCCGCGAGCGGTTCGGCCTGGAACGAATGATCGATCAGACCCTGGCCATCTACGACCTGCCCGCGCGGTGATCGCGCGATGGGCTCGACTGCAGCAGAGAACAGCGTATGACCGAAGATTCCATGCGTTTCGGCTTCGGCGAGAACTGGTCGCGCTTCGTCGCGGCGCACCTCAACGAGGAACGGATCGCCGAGGCGCAACGCCACCTGCTGCGGTTCCTCGGCCTCGCGGACCTGCGCGGCCGCCGGTTCCTCGATATCGGCTGCGGGAGCGGGCTGCACTCGCTCGCAGCCTTGCGTGCCGGCGCCGAACGCGTGGTCTCGTTCGACTATGACCCGAATTCTGTCGCCACGACCGAGCGCGTGCGCGCACTGGCCGGGGCACCGGATCACTGGACCGTGACCCAGGGCTCGGTGCTCGACGGCGCCTTCATGGAGGCGCTGGAACCAGCCGACATCGTCTACAGTTGGGGCGTCCTGCACCACACGGGCGACATGTGGCAGGCCATCGAACTGGCATCGCGACCGCTGGCCGCCGACGGCGTTTTTTACATTGCGCTCTATTGCCGCGATGTCTATCTGGACCCGCCGCCCGAGTACTGGATCGCCCTCAAGCAGCGCTACAATCGATCGGGTACGATCGGCCGGCGCCTGATGGAGTGGAGCTACGCTTGGCGCTCGACGGTCTGGCCGGAATTGCGCTCGGGGCGGAACCCGCTCGTGACGATCCGCCGCTACAGCGGCGATCGCGGCATGGCCTTCTGGACCGATGTGCGCGATTGGCTCGGCGGTTATCCGATGGAGTTCGCCGGCCTCGCCGAGACCCAGGCATTCTGTCACGACCGCCTGGGTCTCGAGCTGGTCAATCTGTACGCCGGCGAGGGCAATGCCGAGTATCTGTTTCGCCGGCGCGGGGCGGCCAATTATTGGGACGAGGTGCGCACGCACCAAACGCGAATCGAGCTGCCCCGACCCTTCCGCCACCGCCAAGGCCTGGCCTGGGAGGCACCCTTGCCAGCGTTTCGCGACCAGGCCGACGATCTCGGTCACCCGCGGCGCTCGCGTCTGATGCTGTTCGAGGGGGACAAGCCGGTCGGGTTCGCACACCAGACCCATGCCGATATCGAACGCCGCGGCGGCGGCCGCTACTCGCACTGGAGCGACCAACTGATCTTCTCCACCACCGACGGCACGGACCCGAACGCGAACGGCCGGCGCTACTTCGTCGGCCCGGACGGGCTGCCGTAGCGCGCCCAGTCATCGGCGACGATCACTCGCACGACCCCAGACTCGCAAGCCATCCATCATGTCGGCCTCCCGAACGCCGGCCCGCCGTCGCCGGCCGGCCTTTGCCCAGCTCATGCTGCTGCTGACCCGTTATCGCCAGCTGACCTGGGAGATGACCCGGCGCGAGATCTCCGAGCGCTATGCCGGTCAGATGCTCGGCTCCGTTTGGGCCATCGGCCATCCGGTGCTGCTGATGGGTCTCTACGTGTTCATCTTCGCGTACGTCTTTCCGACCCGCCTCGGGTTGACCGAGGACATGCCCCGCAGTTTCGTTGTCTACATCCTCGCCGGCCTGATCCCGTGGATCACGTTCGCCGACGCCATGAACAAGAGCACGGTCGTCGTCATTGGCAATGCCAGTCTGGTCAAACAGGTCGCCTTTCCGCTCGAGGTGCTGCCGGTCAAGGTCGTCCTCGCCGCCTGCGTGACGCAACTGGTGGCCACGCCGATCCTGCTCGGCTATGCGTTGTTCGTCGATCCATCCGGTCTGCCCTGGACGGTGGCCCTGCTGCCGGTCCTGTTCCTGCTGCAATTGCTCGCGATGATCGGTGTCGCGTACCTGCTCGCGGCGGCCACCGTGTATCTGCGGGATCTGCGCGAGATCGTCCAGGTCTTCACGACTGCCGGCCTGTTTCTTGCGCCGATCCTTTACCTGCCGACCTGGGTCGAGCACGCCTGGCCGCCGCTGCGCTGGGTCCTGCTGCTGAATCCATTCAGTCACCTCGTCTGGTGCTATCAGGACCTCCTGTACTTCGGCCGCATCGAACACCCGGTGTCCTGGATTGTCTTGATGACACTCAGCACGGCCCTGTTCTATCTCGGTTTTCGCGTCTTCCAGAGGCTGCGCGTGCTCTTTGGGGATTTTCTGTGACGGGTGCGCCGGCGGCGATCGAGGTCAGCGGGTTGTCGAAGCGATTCGAGGTTTACGCGCGCCCATCCGACCTCTTCTGGGAGCTGCTGCTGCGCCGCCGCCGCCATGAATCCTACGAGGCGCTGCGGGATGTGAGCTTCACGGTCGCGCACGGCGAGACCGTCGGCATCGTCGGTCGCAATGGCGCCGGCAAGAGCACTCTGCTCAAGATCCTGACCGGGACGCTCGAGGCCACCGCCGGGCATGCGTCGGTCAAGGGTCGCGTGTCATCGATCCTGGAGCTCGGCACCGGCTTCCACCCGGAGTATTCGGGACGCGACAACATCTTGATGGGCGGGCTTTGCTTGGGCATGTCGAAACAGCAGGTCGAGCGGAAGCTCGACTGGGTGATCGCGTTCAGCGAACTCGGCACCGTCATCGATCGACCCTTCAAGACCTATTCGACCGGGATGCAGGCGCGGCTCGCCTTCAGCACCGCGGTCAGCGTCGAACCGGATATCCTGATCGTCGACGAGGCCCTGTCGGTCGGGGATGCCCGCTTTCAACGCAAGTGCTATCAATTCATGCAGGAGCTGCGCGATCAGGGGCGGACCATCCTGTTCGTCTCGCACGACCCACGGCCGATCACCGGCTTCTGCGATCGGGCGCTGCTGCTCGAGCAAGGCGGGCTGATCGCCGACGGCGACCCGCGCTCGATCCTCAATCAGTACAACCGGATGCTGTTCGCCGAGGACAGCGGGGGTATGGATGGGGCAAGACCGCCGGATCCGGCGGATGGTGCCGCGTTCGAACCGGCGTCGACCGAGGTGCGAGTCGGCAATGGCCGCGCGCAGATCCTCGACGTGGCCCTGATCGACTGGCTGGGTCATCGCACCCGGATCCTGGAAACCGGCAAGATGTGCCGTATCGCCTTCCGGGTCCGCGTCGCAGAGCCCCTCGACACCATCGCCTTCGGTTTTCGGATCACGACGATCCAGGGTCACGAGGTCTACGGCTCGAGCTCGCTGCTGCACGATGCGCCGATCCCGACACCGCGCGTCGGCGCGATCCTCGAGGTCGCTTTCGACATCACGATGTGGATCGCGCCCGGTCGCTATTTCCTGACCGTCAGTGCGGCGCGCAACGCGCTCGAGATGTATGATCGGCGCGCCGACGTGCTGGATTTCGAGATCGCCGGCGCCTACCGCGGCTACACGACCTCGCTCGCGAACCTGGATGCCGCGGTGTCGGTTCACGACAGCTCGAACCCAACCGATCCATCACGACGGGATTGACGACTCATGAGGCTTGAACGCCCGCTGATCCTGATCGGCGCGGGCCGATCTGGATCGACGCTCGCGATGCGGCTGCTGGACGCGCACAGTGCGCTCGACTTCAAGGGCGAGACGAGCTTCCTGGCGCTCCGCTTGTGGAACGAGATCTGGTATGACCGTTTCTGGCTCAATTGGCCGCGGCAGCATGCACTGGGCCCACGCTCGGCGGCGGATCCGCTGCCGCCGCTGCGACCTGATGAGCTGGCCCGCGAGCGGGCGCGGGTCGGACGCCTGGTCGCCGGTTGCTTCACCGAACTGCTCGGCGTCGATCGGATCGGCCACCGCGTTTGGGGATTCAAGGAGTTGTGGAGCGGCCTGCCGCAGTATGATCACGATTGGCGGGCTTACGATGCAATCTTTCCCGAGGCCTCGTGGCTCCATTTGGTCCGGCATCCATTCGACTTCGCGCGGTCCTGCGCCCGCTGGAATGGGACGCTCCTGACGCAGGCCTATCTGGAGGATCGCTTGCGCAACTGGCATCAGATGCTCGAGTGCCACCGGCTGCGCCGGTCGACCGGCCGTTACCACGAGGTCCGTTTCGAGGACCTGGTCGCCCGGCCGCGCGAATGCCTGATGCCGGTACTGGCCGACCTGGACCTCGAATGGGAGGAGGCGATGGCCGACGCCCTGAACGCCCGTACCATGGCCTCGTCCGCAGATCGCGACGATAACGAGCAGCGGCTGTCCAAACGCGACGCCGAGGCCTTGATCGCACGGGTCCCTGGGCTCGGCGCGGCGATGGCCTCGCTCGGTTACCGACCGCCACGGCGCACGGGCCTCGCCGTTCGAAGCCGGCCAGAGGTCCAGATCGATCTGCGCGACCCCGAACGGGAGCACCCGAGTGGAGGCAACGGATGAACGCGGAATACCGCGTGGGTAGCCAGGATCGCGCGCCGGACTCGAGACCATGTGCGCGATAGCCGGACTGCTCTGCGAACCCGGGCGGTTCGACGCGTCGACGCTCGAGCGAATTCTGCTCGCGATGCGCGATACCATGACGCACCGCGGCCCCGACGACGCCGGGATCTGGATCGACCCCGCCGGCGGTTGTGGGCTCGCGCACCGCCGGCTGGCCATCATCGACTTGTCTCACGAGGGTCGGCAGCCGCTCGGAAATCGGGATGCGACCGTCCAGGTGACCTTCAACGGCGAGATCTACAACTACCAGACGCTGCGGCGAGGTCTCGAGCGGACCGGCCATCGGCTGCGCACTCGCACCGATACCGAGGTCTTGCCGTATCTGTTCGAAGACCTGGATCCAGCTCATCTGCACGAACTCGACGGGATGTTCGCATTCGGCCTGTGGCACCGCGAACGACGCCGCCTGCTGTTGGCCCGCGACCCGTTCGGCAAGAAACCGCTCTACTATGCACGCGGTCCCGGGTGGTTCGCGTTCGCATCCGAATTGACCGCTCTGACACAAGTCCCGGGCTTCACCGATGCGATCGACGGCGAGGCCCTGGAATTCTATTTGCTGCTGCAGTACGTGCCAGCGCCGCACAGTATCTACGAGGCCGCGCGCAAACTGCCGCCGGGCTGCTGGATGACGGTGGACCTCGCGGGCGATCGCTTGACGGTCGCCGAGGCGACGCGGTACACGCGCTTCGAACCCGCGGAACCGGCTCGGTTCGGCGGCCCGTCGACGCCCGAGCGCCTCGAAGAGCTGCGCGCCCGGGTCCGCGACGCGGTCCAAAAGCGCCTGGTCAGCGATGTGCCCCTTGGGGCCTTCTTGTCCGGCGGCGTCGACTCCGCATTGGTGGCGGCGATGGTCACGCGCGAGTTGGATCAGCCGCTGGCGACCTTCTCGATCGGATTCGAGGGGGCCGATGACAGCGAGCATCTGTATGCGCGCGAGGTCGCGCGCCACCTCGGCACCGAACACCACGAAGAGCGGCTGCGGCCCGATACGCTGCACCTCGTCCCCGAGATCGCCGAACGCCTCGACGAGCCGAACGGGGACTCCAGTTGTCTGCCGACCTATCTGCTGTGCCGCTACACCCGTCAGCATGTCACCGTGGCCTTGTCCGGCGACGGCGGCGATGAGCTGTTCGGCGGCTACGGTCGCTACCGCGACACCCTGCGCGAAGCCGGCCATCCGCTGCGTTCGCTCTGGCCCGCGGTACGCAACCGACGCCGCTACCGGCCGGCCGACGGCTACTTGTCGCCGCGCTGGCTGATCTTCCAGCCAGACGAGGTGGCCGCGCTGACCGGCGGGCTGTCTGCGACCGTCGAAGGCTGTGTCGAGGGCTGGCGCCGCGACCTGAATGCCAGCCGCCAACCCTTGCTGCATCGGATGCGCCACCTCGACGCCGAGACCTATCTGCCTGGCGCCGTGCTCGCCAAGGTCGATCGCATGAGCATGCAGGTCGCCCTCGAGGTCCGCTGCCCGCTGCTCGACCGCTCGGTCGCCGAGCTCGCCGCGGGCCTGCCGGCGGCGGCCCTGTGGCGGCCGCCGGCGGAGACCAAACGGCTGCTCAAGGCACTCGCTTCCCGCTACCTTCCGGCCGGCTGGATGAATCGGCCCAAGATGGGCTTCGGCCTCCCGTCGAACAGCTGGTCACGCGACGCGATGCTGGGGTTGGCGCGGGATCTGCTGGCCGCGTCGGACACACGGCTGGCGACCCTGGTCGAACCGGGGCGGCTGCGCCAGTTGATCGCGCAGCAAGCCGATCCCGGGCGCTTCTCGATCTACCAACTGTGGCCTCTGCTGATCCTCGAGCTGTGGCTGCGCCGCGGCGGCCGGAGCCATCGGTGATCGCGACGCCAGGTCGCGACACGGCGCGGCGCGACCCGTCGCCAGGGACCGGGCCGATCGCGCTCTTCTTGCCGTCGCTGGCCGGCGGCGGCGCCGAACGGATGATGCTCAACCTGGCCGGCGGGCTCGCGGCGCGCGGACGACCGGTCGATCTGGTCCTGGCCCGCGCGTCCGGACCCTATCTGGATCAGGTTCCATCCGGCGTCCGCGTCGTCGACCTCGACCGCGGCCGGGTCCTGGCGGCATTGGCGAGGCTGACCTTTTATCTACGGCACACGCGGCCGCGGGCCTTGCTCGCGGCGATGGACCACGCCAACATCGTGGCGCTCTGGGCCAGGGATCTGGCCGGCACCGGGACCCGCTGCCTGGTCAGCGTACGCAGCAACCTGTCGGCTGAAACCCTTAATGGACGCGGGCTCGCGGCGCGCGCGATGCCGCGATTGGCGCGGACCTTCTATCGTCGCGCGGAGGCCGTCGTCGCCGTATCGCGCGGCGTCGCGGCGGACCTGGGCCGGCATCTCCGCATCGAGCCATCCCGTCTGCACGTGATACACAACCCGGTCGTGACCCCGGATCTGCCGACGATGGCCGCCGCCGCGCCGCCGCATCGCTGGTTCGCCGAAGACGCCTGTCGCCCGGTGCTGCTCGCCGCCGGCCGCCTGGTCGCGCAGAAGGATTTTCCGACCCTGATCCGGGCCTTCGCACGGGTGCGCGCGCACCACCCCGCACGCCTCGTGATCCTCGGCGAAGGCCCCGAGCGGCGGAGCCTCGAGCGTCTGACCCACGAGCTCGGCGTCGCGACCGATGTCGACCTGCCGGGTTTCCAACCGAACCCCTTCGGCTTCTTTCGCAGCGCCGCCCTGGTCGTGTGCTCGTCGGCCTGGGAGGGACTTCCGGGCGTGCTGATCCAGGCGCTCGCCTGCGGCACCCCGGTGGTCAGCACCGATTGTCGCGACGGACCGCGCGAGATCCTCGAGGATGGCCGACTGGGACGCTTGGTGCCGGTTGGCGACAGCCTTGCGCTCGCCGACGCGATCCTCGCGACCCTGACCGCGCCACCCGCTCGCGCCCCGCTGATCGCGCGTGCCGCCGACTTCGCGTTGGAACCCATCACGGACCTTTATCTCGCGCTGCTCGAGGGATCCGGATGACTTCGATGGCCGCTGCGCGGACCATCGGAGCGGCCGGGTACCAGCGCCCGATGCGCGTGCTGCATCTGATCACGGCCCTCGATACCGGTGGCGCGCAGATGATGCTCTACAAGCTGTTGTCCGCATCCGACCCGAATCGGGTGTCGGCTCGCGTGATCTCCCTGGTGACAGGCGGCGACCTGGCCGAGCCGATTCGCGATTTGGGATGGCCCGTTGCCGATCTCGGTTTGCGGCGCGGCCGGCCGAACCCGACCGCGTTGGCGGGATTCATCCGACGCGTGCGCGCCTGGTCGCCGGATCTGGTGCAGACCTGGATGTACCACGCCGACCTGGTCGGTGCGCTGGCCCGTCCTTGGCTCGGGGCGGTGCCACTGCTGTGGAACCTGCGGCAAAGCGATCTCGACCCGGTCACCTCCAAGCGCACTACCCGATGGACAGTACGGCTGTGCGCCGCACTATCGCGGGCCGCGCCGAGTCACATCCTGTGCTGCTCGGAGCAGACCCGGCGCGTGCACCGCGCGCTCGGTTATCGCGCTGACATCATGAGCGTGATCCCGAACGGGTTCGATCTGGATCTTTTTCGGCCGGATCCGAGCGCGCGCGTTCGGCTTCGCGACGAGCTCGGCCTCACCCCCGGCACGCCTTTGATCTGCGGCGCCGCGCGCTTCGACCCACAAAAGGACTTTCGGACCCTGCTCGTGGCGATGGCGCGGCTGCGCGAGCAGGCCCCGCTGCTGCACCTGGTCCTATGCGGATCACAGCTCGAAGCGACCAACCCGCTGCTCGCGGCCTGGCTTGCCGAGCTGCGACTCGCTGACCGCACCCACCTGCTCGGTCTGCGGCGCGACATGCCGCGGATCCTCGCTGGCTGTGATCTGTTGGTCTCGGCCTCGGCCTACGGCGAGGGCTTTCCCAACATCGTCGGCGAGGCCATGGCCTGCGGCATCCCCTGCGTGGTCACCGACGTCGGCGACTCGGCTGCCATCGTAGCCGACACCGGAGCCGTCGTCGCGCCGCGCGATCCAGCCGCGTTGGCCGCGGCGATAGGCCGATTGCTGGCCTGTGGCCGGCCGTGCCTGGTCGAGCTCGGCGCCCGAGCGCGGCAGCGCGTCGCGGAGCAGTTCGCGCTGCCCGCGATCGCCGACCAATACACCCGCCTTTACGAGTCTCTCGCGAATGGGGTCCTGCGCTGATGTGCGGCGTATGCGGCCTGTGGCAACCCGGCGGAGGCGATGCTGCCGCTTTACGGGCGCGGATCGCCTCGATGACCGCGACGCTCGCGCATCGCGGGCCCGACGGCACCGGGACCTGGGTCGATGCCGCAGCCGGCATCGCCTTCGGACATCGGCGATTGGCGGTCCTGGACCTCTCGCCTCATGGCCATCAGCCGATGGTCTCGGCCGACGGCCGCTACCTGTTGACCTTCAACGGCGAGATCTACAACCACCGGTCGTTGCGGGCGGCCTTGCCGTCCGACACCTCCTGGCGCGGCCACTCGGACACCGAGGTCCTGCTCGCGGCGCTGGCCCATTGGGGCGTGCCGCGCGCCCTGGAACGCTTGAACGGGATGTTCGCGTTCGCCCTGTGGGATCGCCGCGACCGGACCTTGGTCTTGGCTCGCGACCGGCTCGGCGAAAAGCCCTTGTATTACGGTTGGGCGGGTCGGCACTTCTTGTTCGGATCGGAATTGAAGGCCTTGCGCGCCCATCCCGACTGGTCCGGCGATGTCGACCGCGATGTGTTGGCGCTCTTCCTGCGCCTGGGGCACGTGCCGGCACCCTACAGCATCCACCGCGGCATCCGTCAACTCGGCCCCGGCACCTTCGCGACCATCACGGATCCCAGTCGGGATCCGGCGTTGACCTGCTATTGGTCCGCGGCGGCCATCGCCGAACGTGGCCAGCACGAGGCTTTCGACGGCGACCGGCACGAGGCGATCAAAACTCTGGAGGAGTTATTGCGCGACGCGGTCGCATTGCGGATGCAGGCCGATGTCCCCATCGGGGCCTTCCTGTCGGGAGGCATCGACTCCAGTACCATCGTTGCGCTGATGCAGGCGCAATCGCGCCAGGCCGTGCGGACCTATTCGATCGGGTTCGCCGAGGCGGGCTATGACGAGGCCCCGCGCGCGCGCGCCGTGGCCCATCATCTCGGCACCGACCACACCGAGCACTATGTCACCCCAGAAGAAGCGCTCGCGGTGATCCCGCGATTGCCCGATCTCTGGGACGAACCCTTTGCCGACCCTTCGCAGATTCCGACCCATCTGGTCGCGACGCTGGCCCGGCGAGACGTGACCGTTTGCCTTTCCGGCGACGGCGGCGACGAGCTGTTTGGCGGCTACACCCGCTATCTGTGGGCGGCACGGACCTGGAAGGCGATCGGCTGGGTCCCACTGTCGGCGCGGCACGCGCTTGCGAGCGGGATCCAACGCGTGAGTCCCCACGTTTGGAACGGCGTGTTGCGACCGGTGGCGCGGTGGCTGCCCGGGCCGCTCGCGATTCACCACCCGGGCGATCGGCTGCACAAGGCGAGCGAGGTGCTGATCGCGGATACGCCGGTGGCGCTTTACCGCCGTTTCCTGTCGCACTGGAAGCACCCGGAAGCACTGGTGCACGGCGCCACCGAACCGATCACGGCCTTGACCGACCCCAGACGCTGGCCGAACCTCGGTGACTTTCGGGCGTTGATGATGTACCTCGATAGCGTCGGCTATCTCCCCGACAATATCCTCGTCAAGGTCGACCGGGCGACCCAAGGCATTGGGTTGGAGGCACGTGTGCCCTTGCTCGATCATCGCGTCTACGAATTCGCCTGGCGCCTGCCGCTGGCCTGGAAGCTGACCGGGACCATCGGCAAGCGACCACTGCGAGCGATCGTCGAGCGCCATGTACCCAAGGAGCTGATCGAACGGCCGAAGATGGGGTTCGGGGTACCGATCGACCATTGGCTGCGCGGTCCTTTGCGCGATTGGGCCGAGGCCTTGCTCGACGAGCGTCGCTTGCGCGACGAAGGCTATCTGCAACCCGAGCCCATCCGTCGTGCCTGGCACGAGCATCTATCGGGCACGCGCAACTGGTCCTATCAGCTGTGGGATCTGCTGATGTTCCAGGCCTGGCTTGCGGCCGCACCGAATCGAGGGCCGCGGGACGCATGAAACCCAGGATTGCTTTCTTTCTCACGGTGGACTGGTACTTTTGCCAGCACTACCTGGATCTCGCCTGCGCCGCGCGCGACGCAGGCTACGACGTCTTCGTGATCACCAAGGTCGAGGATCAGGGCGAACGGATCCGCGCCGCGGGACTCACGCTGGTGCCTTTATCGATCTGTCGGCGCGGCCTGAATCCGGGTCGCGAGCTTTTAACCGTGCATCGCCTCGCACGCCTGTTGCGCGCGACCCGTCCCGACCTGTTGCACAACATCGCGCAGAAGCCGGTCCTCTATGGTTCGTTGGCGGCGCGGCTGAGTGGCGTGCGCACCGTCGTCAACAGTCTGCCTGGGATGGGCTATCTGTTCACGGCTCGCCATTGGCGAGCGCGGCTCGCGCGCCAGTTGGTCAGCATCGGCTACCGACGGCTGCTTCTCCGGCCTGGCAGTTGCGTCACGGTGCAGAATCCGGATGACCGCGAACAACTGCGGCAAGTCGCCGGCATCGAGTCGCGCCTGATACCTGGATCCGGCGTCGACCTGAATCGCTTCCGCCCGACGCCGACCCGGCCGGCTCCGCCCGTGACCATCGTGCTCGCAGCGCGCCTTTTGTGGGACAAGGGCCTTGGCGAGTTCGTTGCGGCTGCGCGGTTGCTGCGGGACCAGGGCGTGACCGCGCGATTCGTGTTGGTCGGCCGTCCGGACCCGGGTAATCCGGGTACGGTCGACGTGTCTCAGTTGCAAGCCTGGCAAGCCAGTGGCCTGATCGAATGGTGGGGCTATCGGAACGACATGCCGGCGGTGTTCGACCAGGCCCATATCGCTTGCCTCCCGTCGTATTACCGCGAAGGACTGCCGAAGTTCTTGATCGAGGCCGCGGCCAGCGGCTTGCCGCTCGTGACCACCGACGGCCCCGGTTGTCGCGAGGTCGTCGAACCGGGTCGGAACGGGCTGTTGGTGCCGGCCAGGGATCCGGAGGCCTTGGCCAGCGCGCTGGCCAAGCTCGTCGCTGACCCGGCACTCAGGGCGAGGTTCGGTCAGCGTTCGCGGGAACTGGCCGAACGGCGCTTCGCCAGTCACCATATTCTCGCGTCGACGCTGGCGATTTATCGCGACTTGCTGCAAACCGGCCAGTGCACGGCCGAGCCCTGACGGAGGCGATCCTGATCCAGCATCAGCCGGCCCGTCGCCCCCGCGGGTCCGGCCAGCCCACGACCCGGACGGCCAAGGCCTGTCGCTAGAGGCCGCGCATGTCCAGGCCTTTGAGCTTCTCGCGAAACTCACTCGTTACCGACTCGATGTCCTGATCGCTGGCGATCACGCGCGGCGTCAGGATGACGACGAGCTCGGTACGATCCGCCGAGCGACGGGTCTCGCCGAACAGGGCGCCGAGCCCCCGCGCTCTGTAAAGCCCCGGCACGCCCTGCTTGCCGTCTTCGCGCAGATCCTGGATTAGCCCCCCGAGGACCACGGCCTGATTCGAGCGAACCGCGACCGAACTCGTGATATTGCGGGTCGAGAAGGTCGGGGAATTGACGCCACCTGGCGAGGTCGGGCTCGCGACCGTGCTGACCTCCTGTTCGATCTCCATCTGCACTAGGCCGCCCGGCGTGACCCGCGGCTTCACCGACAGCATGACACCGGTATCCCGATATTGAATCTGATTGATGATCCGGTCGATATCGGTCGTGCCCTGCTGTTGGGTCGTCACGATCGGCACCTGTTGCCCGACCTGGATCTTCGCCGTCTGATTGTCCATGACCATCACCGACGGTGACGACAGGACGTTGACCAGATTGTCGGACGCCAACGCACTCAAAGTCGCGCGGATCTGATTCGGGCTCGCGATGACCGCCCAGTTGAAACCGGGAAACACTTTGCTGATGCCTGAGCTCGTAGTGCTGTCGAGCGTGCCGTCGAGCGAAAAATCCTGGCGATAACCCTCGACGTTGCCGAAGATCTGCCATTGAACGCCGTACTGAAGGTTACCGGTCAGCGAGATCTCGACGATCGTTGCCTCGACCAGGACCTGCAGCGGGACGATATCGAGCTGCTTCAACGCATCGAGCAGGCTCTTGTAATCGCGGGGGCTGGCGCGGATCAACAAGGAGTTGTTGACGGTATCGGCGACGATGCTGACCCCCGAGCCCAGGTCGATCTCGCTCGCGCGCGCCTGGCGTGATGCCGTGGTGGACCCACCGTCATTTCCGCCGCCGTCGGTATCGAGTGTGGCCGGACGCAAACCGGGCGCGACACCACCAACCGAGCGGGCCGCCGTGCCGTCACCGGTGAACAACTGGCTCAGGACGTCCGCGAGAAGCTCGGCGTTACTGTGCCGAACGCGGTACACATAAAGTCGCTGGACGCCGTCGGCCGCGGCCTCGGCCACGTCGAGTCGCTCGATCCAGCCCTTGACCTGGGACAAATACTCGGGCCGTGCCGAGACGACCAGCAGGCTGTTCGCGCTCTCGATTGGCATGAAACGGAACAGTCCCTTGAACGGGTTACCGTCCTCGTCGGCCAAGAGGCCTTCGAGCTGCTGCCCGACATCGCTCGCGCGCGCGTATTCGAGCGTGAAGAAGCCGACCGACAGGCCCGCCATCCAGTCGACGTCGAAGACCCGAATGGTATCGAGCACATTGCCCATTTGCGGGCTCGTCGCTGCAATGATCAGCAGGTTGCGTAGGGTGTCGACGCGCACGATGCTCCCTTCCGGGACCAGCGGCCGCAAGATCCGGCTCATCTCGTCGGCACCGATGTAGCGCAACGGAACGATCTGGATGCTGTAACCCTCGGGGAGCGCGCGCGTCGTCTCGCCAAGCTGGGGCGTGACCTGACCCTGCAGTGCGTTGGTCAACGGCACGACCTCGTAGCCGCCGTTCGTGTGGAGCAACGCGGCGTTGTTCATCCGCAACAGCGTCTCGAGCGTCGGCAGCAGGTGTTCGCGACGCAGCGGCCGGCCGGTTTGCAATGCGACGGTGCCCTGCACGGCCGGATGCAGGACATAGTTGACCTGCAACAGATCGCCGAGGATCACCTTGACGACCTCGCGGATATCCGTGCCATCGAAATTGAGCGTCACGTCGCCGGGCGTCGTATCGACCTCGGGCCGTTCGATGCGACCGACGAAGGCGCCGGTGCCGCGCTCGACATAGCTTTCGACTCCCGGCGCCTCGGCCGCGCGGCCGAACGCGATCCCGTCAGCCTCCAACGGCTGGGTCGTTGCGACCGGGGCGGCCTCAGACGTCGGCCCCACGACATGCCCGCGCGGGTCGCCGACCCGCACCGTAGGGTCCCAGTCGCCGCGTTCGCACCCGGTCACCAGGATCAGGGCCACCGACAGCAGGAACACGATCAGCCAAAGACGCAGGGAAAATGGATTGCGGCGGAACGGCAGGACCTGGCCATTCATCATCACGGGCCTGTTGGTCTAGAGGGTTGGATCGGTGCGGCCGGTGGCGAACCGGCGACATGGCTTGGGCGCGGCGGGCGGCGCTCGGCCTGCGGCCCCCGGTTGCGGAGTACCGAGGCGGGGGCCGGCGTCGCGGCCGAGTAATCACGCAATGGTAGCCGATCGGTCCGGCCATGTCCTTCCAGGAGCAGGTGATCCGCACGGATCTCCCGCACGACCCAGCCCAGCAAATCGTCCCCAGGACGGACCCGGATCAACGCTTGTGGGGATTGCCGTGATTGGACCCAGGCCACGGTCAGCTCCGGGGTCATGATGATCGCGGTCAGATCCAGGCCGGCCAACTCGGTCGCCTCGGCCACCGGGATCTCGGCTTCGTCACTCGCCTCCGTTCGCACCGGGCGGCGTTCCGGGTGGAACAACGGCCGTTCCGTGACCTCGGCGTACGCCAAACGGTCGTCGAGCCGATCGAGCCGCGCCAGAAGGTCGGCGGTGGGCGTTAGAACGTCGGCTACCTGAGGCGCTGCGTCGTCGGCCGGTGGCAGCGGATCGGGGCTCATTGGCCAATCGTGCCACTGAGCCCAGAGGATCGCGATCAGTCCGACCAGGATCAGGGTCCAGATGCCTTTCACGGGGATCCCCCGAGGACGTAGCCAAAGACATCGAGGCGCACCGTCAACTGGCCATCCTGCTGTCCGGGGATCTGGCGTGCGCGCTGCCCCGGTACCACGGACCTGGACATCGAGCGCACCGACAGTTGATCGACGAACAAGAAAGGCCGAGCCTGCTCGACCTCCAGCAAGATATCCAACAGGGTCTCGGTCGTCCCTTGCAGTTGGGCGCGGACCCGAACCAGCGGTGGGCCTTCCTGGGTCGGCGTCGGCAGGACCTGGGTGCTGATCAGTCGACCGTTCGCGTTACGCACCAGGTCTTGCAGCCGTGTCTGGAGTTCGGCCCCAGCCAACGCGGGTGTCGGTGCGTCGATGTAGAAGGAGCGAAATTCCTGGTTGGCGCTGACCTGTTCGAGCTCGGCGCGTAGCCTTGGCAAGGACTGGAGCAAGCGCTGATAGCGGTGGAGTTGATCGGTCGCAACGGCGACCTGATCGTCCAGCGTGCGGAGGCGTTCGAACCAAGACCAGCCGAGCGACCCGATCAACAGGAGTGGGATCAACGGCAACCCCGCCCAGAGGATCAGACATCGATTCGACGGACGCTTGGAACCGGTCGAGATCATGGCTGTGCAGCGAGTCCATAGCGGAACATCAGATGGAAGCGTTCCATTCCGGTTTGCGCGACCTGCGTGACCGGTGACCGAAAGGCCACCCCTTCGAAGCCGGGCACGCGCTCCAACCGCTCGATCAGCGCCGTCGCACGCGCCGATTCGCCCCGCAATTGTACCTCCTGCCCCTGCACGTCGAGATTCTGGATCCAGGTATCGTCCGGCAGGTGAAGGGTCAGCTCGCGCAAGAGATCGGCCATCAGTGGCTGCTGCGCCTTTTGGCGTAGCAACGCCTGGCTTCCCTCGCGCGCCTGATCGAGGGACTGACGCACCTCATCGACCTGGATGGCCTCGACGCGGACACGGCGCAGGTCTCGTTCGATCTCTTCCACAAATTGTGTGCGCTGCCACAAGGGGGAGATCAGGATCGCGACCAGCAGCGCGAAGACCGCGAGCGCGAAGAGTCGCCCCGACGTCACGAGCTGAATCTTGTGCGGCGGACGGTCCGCCGGGTCGAGCAGATTCGCTCGCGGCCACGCCCCTTCCCAGGTCAGCTGGTCGACAGGTCGACCGACCCCGCGCAGGCGCTCGAGCCACGGCTGGATCGGCGCACGGCGGCAGATTGCCAGATCCACCTCGAGCCGTTCCGCCTGGCGGCTGGGACGAGCCGCGAACGACATATAGACCTGATCGGCCGCGAACGGCGAAAAGCGATCGATCTCGTAGCGCATGACCTGCGCGAGGTTCTCTCGCACCTGTAACGGCAGCGACAGGGTCCGGCGCAGGACCTGCTCCGCTCCGATGACCAAAACCGTCCGCTCGGTGCTGGCCCCGGCTATCGGCGGCAGGACGCTCGTGCCGGCCTTGTCGAGTTCGCCGACCGGGCTGCGGTCATCGCCCGTCGCGATGAAGAGGTCGGCGCGCCCACCTCGGTCGATGACCAATAGCCGTCGGTCACGGGCGAGAAACCAGCGCCGCCAGGCACCGGGCAAACAGACACCATAGGCGGCCCACCATTCTGCGAGTGTATCCCGGTCGAACCGGAGACCCGCCGACCGGATCCCTTTCAGCTGTTCGATGACCCTCATAATCCTCTGCCGACCTGAGCCGGTCGTTCGGCGCCAAGTCGCCGCAGCCGGGACCATGGGCAAGCCCACGGAAATCAGGTTGACTGCGGCGATGTCGGGTTACGGCGCGCATCGAGCGCCATACCGGGAAGCGCAGGTTCCGAGTTGGCGCACCCAACCCGACCACATGGTATTTTATCTCGCCGGAGTTGCGATAGGCTATTGAAAGCAGTCTGCCGCGCCCGCCGAGGGCAAAGCTCGCCCACGCTCCTCACATACGCTGCAAGCAACGCTTCTAAGATGCCCTAAGGTCCTCGGCGTTTCGTTTAGCTTGCGCGGATTGACCGCTGCCTGTCAAACGGCTGCGCGAGGACCCAGGCGCCGATGACCGCTCCGCCGGAACCCTACGCACCCTCGAGCCGGGGTCATCGCCAGCCGCGGCGACGCAGCACGGCGGCCCATCACGGTTGGTCGGGCCGCGCCGCGAGCCCATAGCGCTGCCAGCGGGTGCGGAACGGGGGCGAGGCACCCGGTTGCGCCATGACCAAGGTCTCCATCGCCTGTGTACCACGTCCGTCGCGAATCCAATCGACCCGAATCCGCAAGAGGGGCCCACCGCGTGCAACGGCACCCAGGGTCTCGGCCTCGCCCAACAGCTGCTCGTCACGGAGGCGGAGCCGCTCTTCGGCCTCCTCGAGGCTCAGCCCTTGCAACGCCGCCAACACCAACGCCGAGGCCAATTCCTCGTCGACCTGATCGGAGCCGATATCGACTGTCACGGCCGGCTCGATCGCACGGTACAGCGGCGGCGTCATGCCGAGGATCTGTTGCAGCTCGGCGACACTCGAGAAGGGACCATCCTTCGATCCATAGGGCCGGCCGGCGGCTTCGTAATCGCTGTCCTCAGCGCCATCGAGCCGCCGCAGATCATCGGGATCACGCCAGTCGAGGATGCGGTTGGCCAAAGCCGTCGCCTCGTCCGGCGGTATATCCAACGCATGCAGCAGGGCCTCGAGCCGCTCGCCGCTCGCGTGATTGAGATCGATCCGCGAGGCCTCGTGGAAGACTCGGACCTCCAGCGTCTCGCCGGCGAAGATCCAAGTCCGCGGCCAGCCGTCGGCAGCCCAGATCTCGCTGGACTGACGCCATTCGACCGGCACCGGCGCCGACAGATGGAGCAAAGCATAATGGACCGCGGCCTCGGCCAGCGCGCGAAATCGCACGGTATCGACGTGATTACGCGTCAGGCTCGTCTCGGTGCGCTGGGTCGCGGTCAAGCCGAGGGCCATCACCGTCAACAGCGCGATGACCCAGAGCACCAACACGAGCGCGATGCCGCGAATCCTGCCGGACCGGGCGCGGTCAGCCATCGCCGGGTCCCTGCTCGCTCACCAAGAGGCTCCATCGGGCAGCGGGATCAGGATGTCCGGCCAGGCCTCGCCAGGCCGCGTCAGCCTGATCCGTACCCGTTGCGGCAACATCGGCTGATCGAGCCAGTCATCGAACCAATCGCTCTCGGCCTGGCCGTCACGGCCTCCGAAGTAGGCAATCCCCCATTCATCGACATCGTCGAGCAGGACCGTCCGACCGAAGACCCCAGCGGCGGCATCCTGATCGACATCTCGATCGGCGAGGACGCCCGTTGAATCCGCGACGAGTGCCTCCCAGGCCGGGATTCGGAGCTCCACACGACCCGCCAACACATCCGGGTGCAGCAGCCAGTGCGTCAAGACCAAGGATCGCTGATCCCTCTGCTCCTCGAGGGTCAAGCGCAGAAGGTAAAGGCCGCCCGTCCCGACGCGATCGGACAGGGGCGCGACGAACTCGATCCATTGGGTATCACCCGACAGGCCCCACCACTGGCGATCCTGGTAGGGCATCGCGATCGCTCGCGCTTGCCGCAATGCACGGTCGACGAAACCGCGCGCGATGCGCAGTTCACCGTGGCGGTCGGCCTGCGTCTCGACCGTATCCCAGGCCCGCGAACCGAGCCTCAAGCCTGAGAAAAGCAAGAGGTTGATCAGCGCGATCAGGCTCAGCGCGATCAACAGCTCGACCAAGGTAAAGCCACCTCGGCGACCCCTCGGGATCCCGCGCGCGCGACTCACGGCAGCGCGCCCAGCCGCAGGCTGGTGAGGGTCAACTGCCGCTCGCTGCGACCCGCATCGGGCCAGACGACTTCGATCCTGACCAGGTACGGGATCGCGAGCGGCTCGCCAGGAAACTCGGCTTCCAGCGCGAAGGGCTCGATCGCGACCGACCAGGTAAGACCGTCATCGTCTTCGCCCCGATGGTAGCCGAGCTCGAGCGGGATCTCGAAGCCGACGGCCTGTAATCGGGACTCGGCCAGCGTCGCGGCGCGACCGTAGTCGACCCCGGCGGCGGTGACCCGGAGCGCCTGCGAGAAGATCTGCAACAGCACACCGAGGCTCAACGCGAGGATCGCGAACGCGACCAGGACCTCCAGCAGCGAGAATCCGGCCTGGCGCGAGTCGACCCATTGACCGAAGCCAACTCGTTTCATGGATCATCCCGAGGCGCCATCCGGACCTGCCCGGTCAACCAGTTGACGCCAACCTGATAACCCTGGTTGCCCCGTTCCAGCAGGATCACGCCGCCGGTCGAGCTGCCATCGGGAAAGAAACGAATCGCGCCAGTCCGTTCATCCTGCATCTCGGTCTCGGCGGTCTCGAGCCGGATCCGCATCCGGCTCGGCAGCCGGACGGGCCGGTAACCGCCATCGATCTTCAACGACCGCTCGACGAGATCGACCGCCAAGGCCGCGTCCCGTCCGGTGCGGATCGCCTCCTCTCGGGCCTGTCTCAGGCTGGCTACCGTCGTGCGCGCCGCAGATTTGAGCTCGACGCCGGGAAAGGCGGCGCTGACCAACGGCGGGACGATCGACAGGATCAGGCCCATCAGCGCCAGGACTACGAGCAGTTCGATCAGCGTGAAGCCAACCGCCCGCGCGACGGGGCGACCCGCCCCGTCACTCCCAACTCGTGATATCGGCATTCTCGCCTTCGCCACCTTCGCGGCCATCGGCGCCGTAAGACCAGATGTCGAAGGCACCGTGCTGCCCTGGATAACGATAATTATACTCGTTACCCCAAGGATCCTTCGGCAACTCGCCGCGCCTTAGATAGGGCCCGTTCCAGTTCGAAACATTGCCCGGATTCTCGACGAGTGCACGCAGACCCTCCTCGGTCGTCGGGTAGCGGCCGACCTCGAGCCGGTACAGATCGAGCGTCGCGCCGAGGTCCGCGATCTGGATCCTCGCGGTCTGGCTCTTGGAGCTGCCCAAAAACTTCATCACCTGAGGCCCGACGAGGCCGGCCAACAGGCCGAGGATGGCCAGCACGACAAGCAGCTCGACCAGGGTGAAACCGGTCGCAGCGCGACGGCGCCTGGTCTCGCGTAGCTTTGCATTCATTGAGATCAACACCTTGATTCAGTTGGACGTGAAGTAACGCCCGCCGACCACACCCGCCTTCGGATGGCCGGGCGGTCGGCGTCGTCTTGGGTTCTAGAACACGAGCTCGTTGGCCCCGAGGATCGCCATCAGGATCGAGACGATGATGCCGGCAACGACGATGCCGAGGCCGATGATCAGCACCGGTTCGAGCAAGGTCAAGAGGCGCTGGACGCTGGCCCTCGTCTCCTGGTCATAGACGCGCGCCACCTTGCCGAGCATGGCCTCCAGGCTGCCCGACTCCTCGCCGACCCGGATCATCTGCAGTGCCAGTTGCGGCAGGATCGCGCGGCGCCCGAGCGGTTCGGCGAGGCCGCGGCCGCGCTTGAGATCCTCCCCGGCCTCCCCTAGGAGCCCCGCCAGCTTCCGGTTGCCGACGACCTCGCGCGACAGGTTCAGCGCATTGAGCAACGGCAGCCCATTCGCGAGCAGGGTCGCCAACGTATGACAAAATCGCGCCGTTTCGAGTTTCCATAACAGGTCGCCGAACAGTGGCACGTCCAGAACCCGATGGTCGAGGCGGGTCCGCACGACCGGATCCTTGAGCCAGCGCTCGATGACGGCGGCGGCGATCGCGACCGCGACCAACATCGCCCACCAATAATGCCGGAACAGGTCGCCGGCGGCGACGACGATCTGCGTGGGCAGCGGCAGGGCCTCGCCCATGTCCTCGAACAGCAGCGTGAACTGCGGCACGACCCAGACCAGCAGCGCGATGACCGAGAGCCCAGCGACCCCCAGCAGGATCATCGGGTAGACCAGTGCCGAGGTGATGCTGCCGCGCAACTCGGCGGTCCGCTCCAGATAATCGGCGAGCCGGGCGAGAACCGCATCGAGCGCCCCGCTGGCCTCGCCGGCGCGGACCATGTTGACGTACAGGCGCGGGAACTGGCCATCCTGCGCCTCGAGCGCACTGGAGAAGGCTGCCCCGCCGCGGACGCGGTTCTGCAAGTCCGCAAGGACACTCGCGCGATGGGGCTCGGTAGTCAGATCGATCAGGATCTGCAGCGAACGGTCGAGCGTCAGCCCGGACTCGAGCAAGGTCGCCAGTTGCCGCGTGATGGCCCCGATCTCCTTCTGGCTCAAGCGCCGATCGGCCCGGCGCGTCAAGCGCGCGCGCAAACCGCCGGCCGAGCGCGTCTGGATCGGTATCAACCCCAAGGACTGGATCTGTCGAACCGCATTGGCCTCATCGAGCGCCTCGAGCTCGCCTTCGACCAACTCACCGTCAGGCTTGACCGCGCGGTATTCGTAACGCAGCATCGTCACGCCTCCTCGGCCACGCGCAGGACCTCCTCGACGGTGGTCCGACCTTGGAGGGCCTTCCGCAGCCCATCGTCGTACATGGTCATCATGCCTTCGGCGATCGCGACACGTTGGATCTCGGTCGCGGTCGCATGATCGAGCACCGCGCGGCGGATCCCATCGGTCACCAGCAGGACCTCGGCGATCACCAGGCGGCCGTGGTAACCCATCTGGTTGCATTGCGGACAGCCGACGGGACGATACAGACGCACGGCGGCCCCATCGGCGAGCCGTTCGAGCTTGTCCCGCAACGCCGGCTGTGGTTCGACCGGGACGCGACAATCCGGACACAAGCGGCGCACCAGGCGCTGCGCGAGGATCCCATTGACGGTCGAGGTCAACAGGTAGTCATCGACCCCCATCTCGAGGAGCCGGGTGACGGCACTCGCCGCGTCGTTCGTGTGGAGGGTCGAGAGGACCACGTGACCGGTCAGCGCCGATTGCACGGCAATCCGTGCCGTTTCGAGATCGCGCATCTCGCCGACCATGATCACGTCCGGATCCTGGCGGACGATCGCGCGGAGCGCACCGGCGAAGGTCATGCCGATCGACGCCTTGACCTGGATCTGATTGATGCCCTGGAGCTGATATTCGACCGGATCCTCGACCGTGATGATCTTGCGTTCCTCTGTGTTGAGACGGCTCAATGCCGTGTACAGGGTGGTACTCTTGCCGCTGCCAGTCGGCCCCGTGACCAACAGGATGCCGTAAGGCTGTTCGAGGATCCTGAGCAGCCGCTCGCGCGGCGAGCCATCGAAGCCTAGCGCCTCGAAGTCGAAGCGCACGCTCTCCTTGTCCAGCAACCGCATCACGACGCTTTCGCCGAACATGGTCGGGACCGTCGATACGCGCAGGTCGAGCTCGCGGCCCTGAACACGGATCGGGATGCGGCCATCCTGCGGCAGCCGTCGCTCCGCGATGTTGAGCTTGGCCATGATCTTGACCCGCGACACCACGGCGGCCTGCGATCGCACCGGCGGGGCCTCGACCTCCCTGAGGATGCCATCGATCCGATAGCGAACCTTGAGCTGATCCGCGAAGGGCTCGATGTGGATATCGGATGCACGATTCTCGACGGCCCGCTGGATCAGTTGGTTCACGAGCCGAATGACCGGTGCCTCGCTGGCGAGATCCTTCAGGTGCTCGATATCGTCTTCGTCGATCGCCCCGAGCGCCGAGTCCAGGTCGTTTTGGTCCGGCTCCACCGGATGCTCGTAGAGCTGTTCGATCGCGGCCTCGATCTCCGATGGCAGGCCGACCATAACGCGCACGGGCTTGGCGACCGCCAGCGCCAACGCGTCACGGAAGTACGGATCCGCTGGATCGGCAAACGCGGCCTCGAGGGCCTCATCGTCGTCGCGCAGCGGCAGGATCCCGGCATCCTTGAGGAAACGAAGGCTGACCAAGCCTTCGGCGACCGCCTCCGTCGGAAAACGGCTCTTGTCGGCAAGCGGCAGGCCCAACACCTCGGCAAAGGCCATCGCCATGTCGCGCTCCGAGACCAACCCCAGGCGGACCAGCATCCGCAACAACGGATCACCGCTGTCGTCGGTCACCCGACGGGCGCGATGCAGATCGGCCGTCGCGAGCTTGCCGCGTTTGTGCAGCGCCGCGATGATCCGCGAAGCTGGATCGCTCGGATCGGTCGCCGGCTCCGCGAGGGGTCGATCCGCGTCGGGATCGCCGTTCCACGTCGGCTCGATGCGCTCGGCGATCCCGTCAGCCGCGATCATGTTTCCTCTCCAAAAGGCCAATCTTCAAGTGGATCAACACGAGGATCGCAGCCCAGGCCGCCAGCAGAAACCATTGTTCCGATGGAACCATGGCCGGGGCCATCCAGGCCGACGCACCGGTCGCCGCAAACAGCAGATAGGCCCAGATCAGCGTCTGACGATGGCTCCAACCGGCCCCTACGAGGCGCTGATAATGGTGCGAACGGTGCGCTTGCCAGACTGGTTCGCCAGCCACGAGCCGTCGCAGCAGGGTCCAGGTAGCATCGACGATGAAGGGCGCGAAGGCCAGCCACGCGACCCACAGCGGGAAGAGTCCGCTCCCGCTGCCCCACAGGGCCAAGGCGGCAGCCAAGAAGCCGAGGCTCGACGATCCGACATCGCCCATGAAGAGCCGCGCGCGGGGAAGGTTCTGGGTCAGAAAGCCCGCGGCCGCGGCGGCGATGGTCGCTGCCACCGCCGCGAACAAGGGATCGCCGCCCTGCCACCCGAGCGCGGCCAAGACGCCGAAACCCACCGTGGCCATGCCGCCGGCCAAACCATCCAAGCCATCCATGAAATTGTAGAGGTTGGTCATCCAGACGACGAACAGCACCGTCAGCAGCATCGCCAGCGGCGCCGGCGGTAGCCAGTGGCCACCCGGCCATAGGATCTGCCACCAGCCGATGCCGCCCACGAGCAGCACCACCGCCGAGAAGACGTGGATCATCAAACGCACGGGCGGCCGGACATGGCCGCGGTCGTCGAACAGGGACACGATCGCGACCGGCAGCACCGAGGCCGCGATCCACAGCAACTCGGCGCGCGCGCCGAGGACCGGCGCGGCGAAAAGCAGCGCGATCGCGACAGCGACCAGGATCGCGAGCCCGCCCCCGCGCGGAACGGGATGGAGATGCAGCGATCGCGTATTCGGCTGGTCGAGCATCTGCAACCAGGGTATCCGGCCGCGACTCATAGCGTACGAACCGGCTGCCGCCAACGCGAAGGCCGTCGCTGCGGCGCCCACCACGACCGAAGCGTCATCCAGCATGTCGCGCGCTCGTCGACTCCACGGCACCCATGTCGATCGGGTTCAAACCTCGCGTTGCAGTTGGTTCTCGACCTCCGATCGACGATCCTGCCCGACCAGCAGCTCGATCAGCGTCAACGCGAAATCCATCGCGGTTCCCGGACCGCGCGATGTGACGAGCTTGCCGTCTACGACAACGGCGTCACTCCGATGGCGAACCGACGGGTAGGCGGCCGGATCGAGCGCCCCCGGATACCAGGTCGCCGCGCGTCCGTCGAGCAGCCCGGCGTTTGCCAACACCTTCGGCGCAGCACAGATGGCCGCCGTGTAGCGATCCATCGACCGGTGTCGGGTCAGCAGCTCGCGGACGCGCGGATCCTGGTCGAGATGATCGGCGCCGGGCAGCCCACCGGGTAGAAGGATCATGTCGAACGATTGGTCGGCGACCGCGGCCAGTTCGGTGTCCGGAACCAAGACAGTCCCTCGGCTGGCGGTCACCGGACCGGCGACCATACCGGCCGTGACGACCTCGATCGCGGCCCGGCGCAACAGGTCGATGAGCGTGACAGCTTCGAGTTCCTCGAAACCCTCGGCGAGCGGTATCAGAACACGCAGCATCAAATCCTCCGTCGTTCGTAACGATCAATCGCGCGCGTCCGCGCCACCGGGGGAATCATGCCTTCAGCCGGCCCTGTCGCTCTGAAAGAGCACAACACCCTTGAGCACGTTCAGCGCCTCGCTCAACTGGTAGTCCTCGAGCGCCAGGGGTCGATCGACGGGGCCGTCGGATTCCGTCTCCGCCGGGTCGGCGTCATCGAGACCGCGGATCAGATCGGCTTCCTTTACCGCGTTTTCCGCCGGCCGCGCCAGGATCAATTCGCCCTGCGCCACCGTGATGTCGGGCACGATGCCGTGGGCCTGAATCGAACGTCCATCCGGTGTAAAGTAGCGGGCGGTCGTCAGCTTCAAACCACGGGACTCATCGATCGGGACGACCGTCTGCACCGACCCCTTGCCGAAGGTCTGGGTACCCATGATGATCGCCCGACGATGATCCTGCAAGGCCCCGGCCACGATCTCCGACGCCGATGCGCTGCCGGCGTTGACGAGCACGACCAAGGGCGCACCGCCGAGCAGCTCATCGGGATTCGCGGAAAAATCCAGACGCGAGGCCTGATCACGACCCTCGGTGTAGACGACCAAACCTTCGTCGAGGAAGGCGTCCGCGACCTTAACCGCGCTATTGAGCATCCCGCCCGGGTTGTTGCGCAGATCCAGGATCAAGCCTTTGAGACGACCGTCGTTCTCCTGTTCGAGATCGCCGATCGCGCGGCGCAGGTCGTCCGGCGTGCGCGCCTGGAAGTGTGAGATCCGAACATACCCGAAGCCCGGTTCGAGCGACCGGCTGCGAACGCTCGCGACCTGGATGACCGCACGCTCGATCTCGAGGGTCAGAGGGTCGCTGCCCTCGCGGATAATCGTCAGCGAGATGCGGCTGCCTGGCTTGCCGCGCATCTGATTGATCGCATCGTTGAGGCTCATACCCTTGACCGGCTTGTCGTCGATCCGCACGATGAGGTCGCCGGCCTGGATCCCAGCCCGCGCGGCCGGCGTATCGTCGATCGGCGCGATGACCTTGATGAAGCCGTTCTCCATGCCGACTTCGATGCCGAGCCCACCGAACTCGCCACTGGTACCTACCTGCAGTTCGCGGTATTCGTCGCGATTGAGATAGGCGGAATGCGGGTCGAGGCTTGACAGCATGCCGCGGATCGCACCCTCGAGCAGGTCCTCGTCGTCGACCTCCTCGACGTAGTCCTTCTTGATGCGTCCGAGGACCTCGGCAAAGGTCCTAAGCTCCTCGAGCGGCAGATGGGCCGAGGCCTCGTCACGCTCGGCGAGAACGGGGCCGATCTGCGTGCCGAACAGACCGAGCAACAACCCGAACAGCATCCCGTAGAGGACGGGGAGGCGCGTTTTCATGATATCTGGTTCCCGTAACACGGCATTGGGTTTGGCACCGCGCCGCGGCCGGATCAGCAATGGAGCCCGGGCCCGCGATCGCAGTATTTGAGCACAAATTCAAGGCGACGTTCCGCGACGACGAGCACCCAAGGCCTCTGGGTCGTCGGGCCTTCGACGCGGCGTCGACGACCCGACCCCGCCGAACGCCCCGCGTGAGTCGCCAGGCTGGCGTTGCGGACGCGCCACCCGATCGATCAGGGCTTCCTTCAGTGGGCGCGAGCTGCAAGCCACTGCTCCGGATTCACCGGCCGGCCTTGATGGCGTAACGCGAAATACAGGCCAACGGCATCGCGACCGCCGGTGGTCCCGCTCAGCGCGATGGTCTCCCCGGCCACGACCCATTCGCCGGCCTCCTTCAATAGGGCTTGATTATGCCCGTAGAGCGTCAGGAAGCCATCATCATGATCGATGATCAGCAGGAGGCCGAGCCCGCGCAGCCAGTCGGCATAGACGACTCGCCCCGGATGCACCGCGCGGACCGGCACACCCTCCGGGACGGCCAAGACGATGCCGTCCCAGGTCATTGGCCCCCCGTCTTTCGGGGCACCGAAGCGGGTAACCAGCCGGCCGGGTACCGGCCACCCGAGCTGACCTCGCCGCTGCGCGATCGGCACCAATTGGACGTCGGCCTCGGCGTCGATCTGCTCGCGCTGCTCGAGACTCGTGATCAGCCTCCGGAGCGTTTCGGCATCGGCCTCGAGTTGCGCGACACGCTCCCCACGTCCCGCGATCGTCTGCTCGAGCTCGGCGAGCAGCGCACGGCGGCGAGTTTGCGCCTCTTCGAGTTTTTGCTGTGATCGCCCCTGGTGTTCGGCGAGCCGCCGCAGGCGATCGACCTCCTCGTCGGCGGCCGCCGCCAGCTCGACGAGACGCGTGGCGCGCGCTTGGGTGCCGAGGATCCGCTCCCGTCGTTGCCGGTTGATGTAATCGTAATAGCTCAAGAGGCGGGTCAGCCGATGACCGTCCTCCTGGTTCAGTATCAACTTCAGACGGTCCGCGGGCCCCGCCGCGTAAACGGCGCGCAGTAAATCGGCCAGCGCCCGCTGCTCGCGCGCGAGCGCCTGTTGCTCGTCAGCGAGTGCGCGGCGCAAGCGTTCGATCACGGATTCCTGATCCGCGATCTCGATCGCGAGTTGGTGCCCGGCACGGGCCAGCGACGCCACGTCGCGCTCGGCTTGCTGCAACTCGCGCGCCAGCTCGGCGCGGGCCGCCCGCTGCGTCGCCAAGTCGCGGCGCACCGTCTCGACTTCGCGCTCGATCGTTTCGAGATCGCGGCGTTGACGTTCGAGAACGCTGTCGTCGGCCAGCACGGATGACGCCAGCAGGCTTATCGATAAAACGAGCGGTATCCTCAGACAACTCATCGTGATCAATGGGGTCGGTTGGGGAGTGGAGCTTCGCACCGGGGCCGAAAAGGACTAACATCCGTGCTTATGGAACCGCTGACGAGTACCCCCATGGTCGGCCCGATCGAACACACCGAACACCCTGTCCTGAATGACCCTGCCGATCGATCGGGTGCCGCCGATCTGTTCGCGAATGATGCCGACATCGAGCGCGCGTCGCGGTCGCTGAAGGCCATGTCTCACCCGTTGCGACTCAAAATCCTGTGCACGCTCGGCGATCAGGAGGTGAGCGTGCAGGACATCGTCGATCAGGTCGGAACCTCGCAGAGCAACATCTCGCAGCATTTGGCCATCCTTCGCGACAAGGGAATCCTCGCCGCCCGCAAGGATGCCAACCGCGTCTACTACCGGGTCAGCGACGCTCGTACCTTGCGCCTGATCGGCATGATGCGTGAAGTCTTTTGCCCGCATGTCCGATGAAAGTCGGCTGAGGTGACGCCGCCGTGCCTGAGTCCTATAATAGGCGGCTGCCCAGCACCCGGCGAACCTGATCGCCGACGGGGCCACCTCAAGACCACAGGCTTCACGATGATCATCGAGTTTATCGTCAACAACTGGCTTCTGTTTCTTGCGCTCGCGGTGATCCTTGGGCTCCTGACGCACAATCTGATCGTCGGCAACAAGGGTGTCGTCGATCCGCTCGACGCGACCGACCTGATCAACCATAAAGACGCCGTCGTCGTCGATGTCCGTCCGGCCGCTGATTTCGCGAAGGGCCACATCATCCACGCGATCAACATCCCGATCAACGGCTTTCAGAATCAGATGGGCACACTCCATAAGTACCGGGAGCGGCCGATCGTCGTCAATTGTCGATCCGGGTCCCAGTCGACGCTGGCCTGCCGGCATCTGCGCAAGGACGGTTTCACGCAGGTCCACAATCTTCGCGGCGGTCTGATGGCGTGGCAGAATGCCGGTTTGCCTTTGTCACGCAAGAAGCGTTGACGACCAGCCCCCACCCTCAACGATGGACGACGACACCATGGCCGAGCAAGCGCCCCAGGAAAATGCCCGACAATTCATCGTGCAACGGATCTACACGAAGGACATCTCGTTCGAGACTCCGAATTCGCCCGCTGTCTTCCGCCAAGAATGGAAGCCCACGCACGATTTGAATCTCAACACCCGGGTCAACAAACTCGCCGACGACACCTTCGAGGTCGTTTTGGCGGTCACGGTCACGACCAAGATCGGGGATATGACCGCCTTTTTGGTCGAGGCGCAGCAGGCCGGCATCTTTTCGGTCGCCGGGTTCGCCGAGAACGAGCTTGGACCGTTGCTCGGTGCCTACTGTCCGAATATCCTGTTCCCTTATGCCCGCGAGGTCGTGTCCGATCTGGTCACCAAAGGCAGTTTTCCGCAATTGGTGCTGCAACCGGTCAACTTCGACGCCTTGTTCGCGCAGCATCAGCAACAGGCCGCGGTCCAGCGTGAGGGTGGCGACGGCGCCACCCGCGAACACTAGGGACAGCCGCTATGGCGAGCGCACCCCGGACGATCGCGGTGCTCGGCCCTGGATCCTGGGGTACCGCGCTCGCGATTCAGCTCTGTCGGAACGATCAACACGTCCGTCTGTGGGGAAACGATCCCGATCAGATCGAAGCCCTGTGCCGCGACCGCGAAAACAAACGGTTCCTGCCGGGCGTACCGCTGCCCGAGCCTCTTCTGCCGGTCGTCGACCTCGACGAGGCCCTCGCCGGCATCGTCGCTGTGCTGGTCGTCGTACCCAGCCATGCCTTTGCCGAGGTCGCGGCCGAACTGGCGACGCGATTGCCGGATGATCTAGGGATCGCCTGGGCCACGAAGGGCTTCGCGCCCGATGGCGACCGCCTCTTGCATCAGGTTGCAGCCGAACGACTCGGCGAGCGTCCGATGGCCGTCGTCTCCGGCCCAAGCTTCGCCGCCGAAGTCGCCCGCGGCCTACCCACCGCGGTGACGGTCGCTGCCAACACCCCGGCCTTCGCGCAGCACATTGCTGCGCTGCTGCATAGCGAACGGTTCCGCGCTTACACCCATGATGACCTGGTTGGGGTCGAGGTCGGCGGTGCAGCCAAGAACGTGCTTGCGATCGCCACGGGGATCGCCGATGGGCTCGGTTTCGGCGCCAATACGCGTGCTGCCTTGATCACCCGCGGGCTTGCTGAATTGATCCGACTCGGTGTCGCCCTCGGCGGCCGCCGCGAGACCTTCATGGGCCTCGCGGGGCTTGGCGACCTGGTGCTGACTTGCACCGATGACCAGTCGCGCAACCGGCGAATGGGTTTGGCCTTGGCCAAGGGGCGCGGCATCGACGAGGTCAAGCGCGAGATCGGTCAAGAGGTCGAAGGGATCCTGACCGCACGCTCCGTTCACGCGGCCGCGCAGCGGCTCGGTATCGAGATGCCGATCAGTGAACAGGTCTACCGCGTCCTGTATCAGGGCGTGACCCCGCAACAGGCAACGGATGCGCTGTTGGAGCGTGATTTGCGCGCCGAGCTGGATTGACCGGCGCTGAATAGCCTAGGCGGGAATCGGCGCGGCCCCGGCAAACCCGTTTTGTCGCCAGGCTTCGAACAACACGATGGCCACCGCGTTCGACAAGTTCAGGCTGCGGTTGCCTGGACGCATCGGGATCCGCAACCGTTGCCCGTGTGGCACCGTACCGAGCAGCTCGGCCGGCAAGCCGCGCGATTCCGAGCCGAACAACAGGACATCACCGGGCAAGAAGCGAATTTCCGTGTACGGGGTCTCGCCGCGAGTGCTGCAGGCCAGGCAGCGCGCTGCCGACCGATCGCGCCAGAAGGCTTCGAGGTTCGCGTGAACCCGCATCGTCGCGAACTCGTGGTAATCGAGACCGGCGCGGCGCAGCCGCCGATCGTCGACCGCAAAACCCAAGGGTTCGATCAGATGCAACGAGGCCCCGACATTCGCGCAGAGACGAATCAGATTGCCGGTATTCGGCGGAATCTCGGGTTCATGCAGTACGACATCGAACAAGGCTTTGTCCTCCCGTGTTCAACCGGCCTCCTCGAGCCGTCATGCCGGGAGAGGCACCCCGGCCAAGGCGGTCCTTCGTTTCGCGTCTCCCTGGATCGAGGTCTATGTCTGCATCACTGATTGATCCGCGTCTCGCCATCGATTTCTGTGGGCTGAGGTTCAGCTCGCCGCTGGTCCTGCTCTCAGGATGCGTCGGCTTCGGCGAAGAATACACCCGGGTTCGCGGCTTTTCGAATCGCGATGTCGGGGCCGTCTGTCTCAAAGGGACGACGCTCGAAGCACGGCTTGGCAACGAGCCGCATCGGGTCTGCGAGACACCGAGTGGCATGCTCAACGCGATCGGGCTGCAGAACCCTGGCGTGGATCAGGTAATCCGAAAGATCCTACCGACTCTCGACTTCTCCGAGACGCGATTCATCGCCAATGTCTCCGGCTCGACGGTCGAGGAATACCACGAGGTCACGCGACGCTTCGATGACTCGCCGATCGACGCGATCGAGGTCAACATCTCTTGCCCGAATGTCAAGGAAGGCGGCGTGACATTCGGCAACGACCCGCGGATGTCGGCGGACGTCGTCCGCGCCTGTCGGCGGGCGACGAGCAAACCGCTGATCGTGAAGTTGTCCCCGAACCAAACCGACATCGCGTTGAATGCCCGCGGATGCCTCGAAGCCGGTGCCGATGCCTTCTCGGTCATCAATACACTGATGGGTATGGCCATCGACAGCGAGCGCCGCCGCGCGGTGCTTGGCAACCGGCAGGGTGGCTTGTCCGGTCCGGCGATCAAACCGATCGCGCTGCTCAAGGTCCATCAGGTCTATCAGGTATGCCGAGCCCATCGGGTCCCGATCATCGGTCAAGGCGGGATCCAGGACGGCCGCGACGCGATCGAGTTTCTGATCGCCGGAGCCACGGCCGTCGGTCTCGGCACCGCGCTCTTTTACGACCCCTTGATCTGCTCGCGCGTCAACGCCACCTTGGGCGATTACCTGACGCGGCATGGGCTCACCCACGTCGGCGAGCTCACGGGGTCGCTCGCGACGGACGATGCTTGACCGGCTACAGTCAAGCCATCTATATTAGCGATCATGGATAAACTAAATAACGCCAATGATCAGGCGCATGCGAATGGTGATTGGAGAGCATTTATGAGTGATATCGAGGCGTTGAAACAAGAGAAGCAGGCACTGATCGACAAGATGCTCGTCATGCAGAAGCAGTTCATCGAGTACGAGCATCAGCATGGCGTGTCCGGCAAGGACTACTGGGCATCGGGGGATGGCTTCCTTTCCAGTTATCGCCAGGAGTACATGGACATGGCCAATCGGGTCGTCGATCTGGCCCATCAGATCGTCGGTTCATCGCGCCTGTGACCTGGTCGGGCTATCGCATGGGATACGTCACTGGAATCCTGCGTATCCCCTGCGCGGTCTGACGAGGGTCGAGAAACAACCGGCGTACCTCGAGGCCGGGTTGGCGCTGCCCAGCCCCCTTTCCAAGGGTCGAGTTCGGCCGCTCCTTTTCAAATCCCTTCTGATCGAGGTCGGATGTGCTCGATGTATTTCGGCACATCGAGCATCTCGAGGATCACCCTCTCGCCACGAGCGATCAGCGGTCCCTCGCTGTCGCGAAAAACGAATTGGCAGCCGATACGGCCGCGACTCTGAAAGGGGATCGGGATCATATCGCGATAGGTATAGACGTTCTCGTCGATCTCGCCTCCGTCGCAGGTCAACGGACCTTGACCGATGGGTCCTTCCGCTTCGGCTTCCTCGAGAATCAGGGTGCCGGCCTGCCACCAGCGCGTCGCCTCGACCGATCCCGTCATCGTCTTGATGATGTACGCCCGGGCGAATCGGATGCGCAGGACCCCCTCGGCCAAGTCGATCCTGTCGACCACGGACCCTGGCAATTCGATATGGCTCGTATCCACGTCTTTCTCCTGAGCAAAGGGCAAACGCGTACGCGCCGAATCGATGGGCAACGCGCACTCGATCTCGATCGTTGAACCAGACAGATGGGGAGACGCTGTCACTCGCAGTCTTCGAAGAATCGCCGTGACGACCCTCTTCGAGGGTCTCGTTCAGTCACGTTCCGATGACTGCTCATCGAATTCGTCGACGTCGGAAGCGCATTCGATGTCAAGCCGTAAATCCTTGATCTTTCTCGTCAAGGTGTTCCGCCCCCACCCCAGAAGGCGCGCCGCCTCGAGGCGGCGCCCGCCGGTGTGGTCGAGGGCACATTGAATCAGGATCCGTTCGAAGGTCGGCAGCACCTCGTCGAGCAGCGCTGAGCGACCGCGCTGTAGTTGAACACAGGTCCAGCGGCGCAACGCCATCTCCCAATCCTCGTCGTCCTGATCGTCGCCGGCCAGCTCGTTCAGTTCCGGCGGCAAGTCCTCGGCGTGAATTTCCTTCGTCGATGCCATCACCGTGACCCAGCGAGCGGTGTTTTCGAGCTGCCGCACGTTGCCCGGCCACGGCAAGCGCTTGAGTTTATCACTCGCGCTCGGCATCAGGATCTTGCTTTCGCAGCCCAACTCCTTCGCCACCTGGATCAAAAAATGGCGCATCAACAATGGGATATCCTCACACCGTTCGCGCAGGGCCGGGAGATGAATACGGATGACGTTGAGCCGGTGGAAGAGGTCTTCGCGAAAACGGCCCTGCCGAACCAGGTCCTCCAAATGCTGGTGGGTCGCGGCGATGATCCGAACATTGACCTTGATCGGTGCGACGCCCCCGACCCGGTAGAATTCGCCATCGGCCAGCACCCGCAGCAACCGCGTCTGCAATTCGGCGGGCATATCACCGATCTCATCGAGAAAGAGGGTGCCACCGTCGGCCTGCTCGAAGCGACCCTCGCGTCGCGTCTGGGCGCCAGTGAACGCACCCCGTTCATGACCGAATAACTCCGATTCGAGCAGATCCCGGGGTATCGCCGCCATGTTCAGTGCGATGAAGGGTTGATCCGACCTTGGGCTATGACGGTGCAGGGCATGCGCGACCAACTCTTTTCCGGTTCCGGATTCGCCATTGATCAGGACCGTGATGGTCGAACGCGCGAGCCGGCCGATCGCGCGGAACACCTCCTGCATCGCCGGTGCCTCGCCGATGATGTCGGGGCCCGGCACTGGCAGCTCTTCGATCGGCGTGGCACCGGCGTTGCGACGACAGGCGCGCTGAACCTGCGCGACCGCCTCATCGAGATCGAAAGGCTTGGGCAGGTATTCGAAGGCGCCGCTGTGGAAGGCCGATACCGCGCTCTCGAGATCCGAATGCGCGGTCATGATGATCACTGGCAGATGGGGGTAACGTGCGGTGATCTGCCGCAAGAGGTCCAGGCCATCGATGCCCGGCATCCGAATGTCGGACAGGATCACGTTTGGCTGTTCGCGTTGCAAGGCTTCCATGATGCCGACACCATTGGAGAAGCTCGTGACGTCCATCTCGGCCTTCCGCAGCGCGCGCTCCAGGACCCAGCGAATCGATCGATCGTCATCGATAACCCATACCTTGGGTTCTTTGCTCATCAAGACCGCTCCAGTGGTAGATAGATGTTGAACAGGGTCCGGCCGGGGCGGCTCTCGCATTCGATGAGGCCGCCGTGCTGATTGATCAATTCCTGTGCGATCGGCAAGCCTAGGCCGGTGCCGCCAGGCTGGCCTGTGACCATTGGGAAGAAGATCCGATCCCTGAGCTCATCGGGGATGCCCGGGCCGTTATCCTCGACCTCGATGCAGACGACCAGCCGGTGGCGTTTGCTGCCGATCGTGAACTGTCGCAGGACGCGCGAGCGCAGCACCACATGGCCGCAACGGCCCGCTGCTGCGACGGCATTGCGTGCAATGTTCAGCACGGCCTGGATCAGCTGATCCTGATCGGCGTCGATCTCCGGGATGCTCGGATCATAGTCCCGCTGGATCGCCGGCCCATCGGGTGATTCGGCGATCAACAAGCCTCGCACATGCTCGAGGACCGAATGGATATTGACCTGTCGTCGCTGCGGCATCCGGTTCGGACCGAGCATTTGGTTCATCAAAGTCTGGAGACGATCCGCCTCCTCGATGATGATGCGCGTGTATTCACGAAGCGATTTGTCCGGCAACTCGTCTTCGAGGAGTTGCGCGGCCCCGCGCAAGCCTCCCAGAGGATTCTTGATCTCGTGTGCGAGGCCGCGAATCAGTGCCTGACTCGCCTGGTGCTGAGTGATCAGCTGCTCCTCCCGCGTGATCCGCAATTGGCGATCGACCTGATGCAATTCGATCAGGATCTCGCCCGCGGCATTGACTTGGTGCAGCGGCAGCACCGTGCAATTGACCGTGATCGACCGACCATCGAGCAATAGCAGATTCCGTTCGCGCTCGGTGAATGGGTGTTTTGTGGTCAAGGCCTCCTCCAGGCGCGCTTCCAGATCGCCCTCGGGACATGCGACGATCTCCCCGACCGGGTGTCCGAGGACATAGCGAGCGCTGACCGCCAGCAGCATTTCGCTGGCAGGATTCAGGTATCTCAGACGAAGGTCTGCGCCGAATAGGAGCACGGCGGTACTCAGATTGTCCAGGATGGTGCGTTCCAGATTCGTCGTCGGTGTCGAGACCATGGTGCATGAGACCGGCAATGATCGAGGCGAGAGGCGAATCGTCTGGGATGGCTCCGGGGTCCGCATCGAAGGGGAACACCCAACGGCTCTAATCAAGCAAGAACCAGACCATTCATGGAACAAGATAGGGGGGTATATCGGCGTCCCGAGACCGGTGATCGCTCCTCGGAGGGTGACGCAGTAGAACTTTGGCTAAATCACGGTGCCGGCCCGGTCGGATCCAAGCCGGGCCGCCGATGGAAGACAATCGGATCCGTGGTCGCGATGACGTCGTCGCCATCGCGTATCACTGCCTGGAGACGATGCGACCCGGGCGCTAGCCCTTGCAAAGCCGTCTGGGTCTCGCGCAAGTCACCGGGAACCAGTTGGCCGTTGACACGCAGCTGAAGCCGTTGCTCGGGCATCAGCGAAGGGATCAGCAAGAGTCGGATCGCGACCGGATCCTCATTGTGCGGAACGATGTCGCCATCCGCCGGCTCGAGGATCTCGAAGGCCTCGAACGGGCCCGGATCGCCGGTCGGTTCGTCTGGGGCCACCGTATCAAAGGGGCGCGCCGCAGGCGGCGGCCCGCTGCCGCGACTCTCCACCAAAACGGAACCTGGCACGGCCCGATCGGAGAAGGTGACCCGACCCTGTTCATCGACATGGCGATAGACGTCGGCGGCGAGCGGTGACGCCAGGATGGCCAGAAGTGAAACGATCAGGTAGCCCATGGCACGAGAGGATAGTGCAGGTTGGGGTCAGGAGCCAACCGTTTCGGGGCGATCGGGCATCGTCAGGTATGGAGCCGGAACCCGCTGGTGTGTCCCGGCTCCCCGTCCCGTGCCCGGCGCGGCACGCACTGCACCGCGCCGAACGCTGAATCGATCAGCGCATCGTCAGAGACTGTAATAGAGGTCGAACTCGATCGGATGGGTCGTCATCCGCAGCTGCGTGACCTCTTGCATCTTCAGCGCGATATATCCGTCGATCAGGTCGTCCGTGAAGACTCCGCCGCTGGTCAGGAATTCACGGTCCTTATCGAGCGCGCCGAGCGCCTGATCGAGCGAGAAGCAAACCGTGGGAATGGACTTTTCCTCTTCCGGCGGCAAGTCGTAAAGATCCTTGTCCATCGGATCACCCGGATGGATCTTGTTCAGGATCCCGTCGATGCCCGCGAGCATCATCGCTGCGAACGACAGATAGGGGTTGCCCATCGAATCGGGGAAACGGACCTCGATGCGGCGCGCCTTGGGACTCGGGACATGCGGGATGCGGATCGACGCCGAACGGTTTCGCGCCGAGTAGGCCAGCATGACCGGCGCTTCGAAGCCGGGGACGAGGCGTTTGTAGGAGTTGGTCGAGGCGTTGGTGAAGGCATTCAACGCACGGGCGTGCTTTATGATCCCACCGATGTAGTAGAGCGCGGTCTCCGACAAGCCGCCGTATTTGTCACCCGCGAACAGATTCTTTCCGTCCTTCGCGAGGGATTGGTGCACGTGCATCCCGTTGCCGTTATCACCGACCAGCGGCTTGGGCATGAAGGTCGCTGTCTTACCGTAGGCATGCGCGACATTGTGGACGCAATACTTGAGAATCTGATTCATGTCCGCCCGGTGGACCAGGGTCGCGAAGCGCGTTCCGATCTCGCACTGGCCGGCGGTTGCCACCTCGTGGTGATGCACCTCGACGGGCACCCCCATCTCTTCGAGCGCAAGGCACATGGCTGCGCGTAGATCATTCAGCGAATCGACTGGCGGCACGGGGAAATAGCCACCCTTGACATTCGGCCGGTGCCCCATGTTGCCGTCTTCGAAGACCTTCGCGGAATTCCAATCGGCCTCCTGGGAATCGATCTTGTAGAAGCAGCCACTGATGTCGGCACCCCAGCGGACATCGTCGAGCACGAAGAACTCGGGCTCGGGTCCGAAAAAGGCGGAATCGGCGATACCGGTGGACTTCAGGAAGGCCTCCGCACGCTTGGCCAGCGAGCGCGGATCCCGTTCGTAGCCTTGCATCGTCGAAGGTTCCAGGATGTCGCAACGCAGGATCAGGGTCGCTTCATCCGAAAAAGGGTCGAGAACGGCCGTCTCAGCCTCGGGCATCAACACCATGTCGGACTCCTGGATGCCCTTCCACCCGGCGATCGACGAGCCGTCGAACATCTTGCCTTCCTTGAAGAAGTCGTCATCGATCTGACTGCTGGGCAGGGATACGTGCTGCTCCTTGCCGCGGGTATCGGTAAACCGCAGATCAACGAATTTGACTTCCTTTTCCTTGATCATCTTTATGACGTTTCCAGACATCGAGGTCACTCCAAATTGGGTCGTGTTGGGAAAGAGCCGCTGTGCACAGCCGGGATCGGTCCTTTACCGCAAAACGGCATGGACGATGCGGCCAATTATGCATGAAAAATGCCAGTATGAACCGAGACTGGCTGGCCTATCGATCAGCGCCGGGTTCAATGCAAGACGAGACATCGTCAAGGCTGCTTCGGCGAGCCTGCGCGCTGAACCGCTACGCTTGGGGATATGGGATCACGTCAGCGCCGGCTTGGAAAGGGCTCGGGTACGCGGCACGACGACCTTGATTGGCCGCGGGCTCGCCGAGATCCGTCACTAAAGTGGTGCAAGGCGTCGAGGAAACGCCCCATTAGTGTGCGTCACCTCCAAAGTAGATCGTGACGCGCTCGAAAACCGGTTCGCTGATCAGCGCCCGTGACAAGTCGTCGGCGAGTCGCTGCGCATCGGTTTCACGCCCGCTGTAGGCGCTCAGCGGAAAGTAGACCTCGACCTGTATCCGTCCGTCGAGGTAATGCAGGACGATGCGTTGGCGGCTCGCCGCAGCGGGGATCGAGGCCCAGCGTCGGGCGAGATGATCCAAGGCTTCCGCGCGTGGGGGCAATCCGACCGAGCGTGATCCATCCTCGTCATCTTCCGGGTCGATGTGGACTGTGACATCGATGATCTCGTCGATCCGCGCCTTCAAACGGTCCTCGACGATCTGGCTGATCATATGGCCCTCGGAGACACTGAGGCGCGGATCGACGAGGACGTGGACATCCGCTGCCGCTTGGCCGCCGAGTTTGCGCGTGCGCAACATATGCACGTCGCGGACGCCTGGCACGGCCCGGATCGTATCCTGCACCTTCGCCAACCGCTCGCGGCTCAGGCCCGTGTCGACGAGCTCGCGAATCGCCTCCCAAACGAGGTCCCACGCGATCTTCGCGATCATCAAGGCTACCAGGATCGCAGAGACCGCATCGAGGTAGTTCAGGCCGGCGATCGAGCCAGCGACGCCGACCAGGACCACGACCGACGAAATCGCGTCGGTTCGATGGTGCCAGGCGTTTGCGCGCAACATCGTCGAGCCGACTTTTTCTCCCGCCTTCAGCGTATACCAATACAGGGCTTCTTTGATTAGGATCGACAGTGCGGCAGCCCACAATGCGATGACGCCTGGGATCAACAGCGTGTCCGGTTCGAACAGGCGTCGAACCGCATCGTAGGTGATGCTGATCGCGACCACGGCCAATGCAATGCCCAAGACCAGCGTGACGACGGTCTCGTAACGCGCATGGCCGTACGGGTGTTCGAGATCGGGGGCACGGGTCGCCTTGCGACCGACGAACCAGACGACGAAATCAGAGAGCAGGTCCGACAGGGAATGGATCCCGTCGACGATCAGCGCATAGGACTGACCCACGATCCCTGCGCCGATCTTGAAGATCCCCAGAAAGAGGTTCGCTACGCCGGCAACGACCGAAGTCCGAGTGATCGCCCGATAGCGTCGCTCACGCGTTGCCGCATCCATTGGATTACCCCACAAACGATTAGATCATCGAGACAGACGCTGGACGTGGCCAGCGTCGAATCCTTGCCGATATACTAGCTGTTTTATTCAAGACCATTACTAACCCCGGGAGCCGGCATTGAATTGTGATTCGCTGGACCTTGAAACCTTTCAAGGGCTGATCTTTACGCTCGAACGATTCTGGGCACGTCACGGTTGCGTGATCCTTCAGCCTTTGGACATGGAGGTCGGGGCCGGGACTTTCCATCCAGCTACCTTCCTCCGGTCGATCGGCCCAGAGCCGTGGCGAAGTGCCTATGTGCAGCCGTCGCGACGGCCAACCGATGGTCGTTATGGAGAAAACCCCAATCGTTTGCAACACTATTATCAATTTCAGGTTGTTCTAAAGCCATCACCGATCGATATCCAGGAGCTCTACCTGGCTTCGTTGAAGGCGATCGGAATCGATCCGTTGGTCCATGACATTCGCTTCGTCGAAGATAATTGGGAATCGCCGACCTTGGGCGCCTGGGGCCTCGGCTGGGAGGTGTGGCTCAATGGCATGGAGGTGACCCAGTTTACCTATTTCCAACAGGTCGGAGGACTGGATTGCCGGCCTGTGACCGGCGAGATCACCTATGGTCTGGAACGCCTAGCCATGTACCTGCAGGCCGTCGAGAGCGTCTTTGATCTGGTGTGGTCACGGACACCATTCGGCGCGGTCACCTACGGCGACGTCTATCATCAGAACGAAGTCGAACAGTCGGCTTTCAATTTTGAACACGCGGACACCCGGTCGCTGTTCGAGCAGTTTGACACCTGTGAACGCATCGCGCAGCACCTGGTGGGACTCGGTCTCCCGCTGCCGGGCTACGAGCAGGTGTTGAAGGCTTCCCATACCTTCAACCTGCTCGATGCGCGGCGTGCTATCGGCGTGACCGAACGGCAACGCTACATTCTCCGGGTGAGAGCGTTGGCGCGGGCGGTTGCGCAGGCCTATTACGAGCGCCGCGAAGCCCTTGGATTCCCATTATTGAACCGCCGTTAGAGGTCATTTGTGCAAGAAGTCGAAGATCTACTGATCGAGATCGGGACCGAGGAGCTACCCCCGACCTCGTTGAACGCCTTGTCGTCCGCGTTCCAAGACAACATCGAGCGCGGTCTCGCGGAATTGGATCTAGGCCACGGGGCGATCGAGTCGTTCGCCACCCCGCGTCGCTTGGCCTGTCTGGTGCGACAGATCGAATCGGAGCAACCGGACCGGCAGATCGTCCGGCGCGGGCCCGCGTTGGCTGCGGCGTACGGCGGTGATGGACAACCGACCAAAGCGGCTCTGGGCTTTGCGCGCTCGTGCGGCGTGGCGGTCGATGAACTCGAAACGGAGGACACGGAGAAGGGCAAGGTACTGGTCGCGCGGCGCGTCGAATCGGGCCAGTCGACCACGGAACTGGTCCCTGCGATCCTTCGGCACGCCCTCGCGGGGCTTCCGATCGCGAAGCGGATGCGCTGGGGTGATCTCGACGATGAATTCGTTCGGCCGGTCCACTGGATCTGTGCACTCCTGGGTTCGCGACAGATCGAGGGTCGTCTGTATGGGGTCGACTTCGGTCGCGCGACGCGGGGTCACCGATTTCATCATCCGGAGCCCATCCTGCTCGAAGCGGCGGCCGATTACCCCGCCGTGCTGCGGGAGCGCGGCTATGTGGAACCGAGCTTCGCCCGCCGCCGTGCCTGGATCGAGAACCAGGTCCAATCGTTCGCCGAGACGCTCGGCGCGAGCGTGCCCTTGCCACCCCGGCTGCTCGATGAGGTTACGGCCTTGTGCGAGTGGCCTTGTGCCCTGATTGGGCAGTTCGACCCAGGCTATCTCGAGGTCCCCCCGGAGGTCCTGGTCGAAACCATGCAGGAAAATCAGCGATATTTTCCGGTTTACGACCGCTCCGGCGCCTTGTTGCCCCATTTCATCACAGTAGCCAACATCGAGAGTCACGATCCGGGCCAAATTCGGGCCGGCAATGAACGGGTGATTCGGCCGCGTTTTGCCGACGCCGCCTTCTTCTGGCATCAGGATCGGAAGCAGCCTTTGGACGAACGCTACCCGATGCTCGGCGAAGTCTTGTTTCACGAAAAGCTCGGAAGCCTCGCGGACAAAGCGGAACGCATCGCGCGTATCGGGGCCTGGATCGGCGAGCAGCTTGGACAGGATCGCCGTGAGATAGAGCGGGCGGCACGATTGGCGAAATGCGATCTCGTCACACAAATGGTCTTCGAGTTCCCTCGGTTGCAAGGGACTATGGGCCGCTATTACGCACAAGCGTCTGGCGAGCCTGCGATCGTCGCACAAGCGATCGAAGAGCAGTATCTCCCGGCCCAGGCTGGTGATCGGTTGCCATCGGGGGATCTGGGCCTCGCCTTATCGCTCGCTGATCGAGTCGATTCGCTGGTCGGGATCTTTGCGGCTGGCGAGCGTCCATCCGGGGTCAAGGATCCCTATGGCTTGCGCCGCGCCGCGATCGGGGTCGTACGCCTGGTGATCGAGACACCGTTGGACCTGGATATTCGGGAGCTGATCGCGCGGGCCGTGGCTGGTGTTCCGGCCGGACTCGACACTACCGGGATCGGAGAGGACGTATATCAGTATCTTGTCGAGCGGTTACCTGGCTACTATCAGGATCGCGGGATCCCGGTGGATACGGTCGAAGCAGGTGTTGCTGTGGGAGCCGGACGGCTCGCCGATCTCGACCAACGAATCCGGGCAGTCGAGCTTTTTCGTCGCCGGCCAGAGGCGGCGGCTTTGGCCACCGCCAACAAGCGAATCGGCAACATCCTGCGCAAATGCGATGAGGACACCGATAGCCCAGCACTTGGCTCGCTGATGGTCGAGCCAGCGGAGGCGGCACTGAGTGAACGGATCACCGAACTGGAGGGACGAATCGAGCCCATGATGGCTCGCTGCGACTACGCTGGTGTCTTGGATGAACTGGCGTCGCTCCGGCCCGAAATCGATGCCTTTTTCGATCAGGTCCTGGTCATGGCGGATGACCCACAGGTGCGCTTGAACCGATTGAGGCTTTTGCGACGAATCCAACGGCTTTTCGGGAACGTGGCGGATGTGTCACGGCTGCAGCCATGAGCGGGCAACGGCTGGTTATTCTGGACCGTGATGGCGTCATCAACGAGGATTCTGATGCCTACATAAAAGGGCTCGATGAATGGCGGCCAATCCCAGGAAGCATCGAGGCGATAGCCCGTTTAACGCAAAACGAGTTCCGGGTGGCTATCGTTTCGAATCAATCCGGTCTGGCGCGTGGACTCCTGAGCATCGACGACCTGAACGAGATCCATCAGCACCTGCATCATCTATTGAAGCAGATCGGTGGTCGGATCGACCTCATTTTGTTTTGCCCGCATGCACCCGGCGACCAATGCCTATGCCGCAAACCGTCGACAGGGTTGTTGGATGAACTCGGGCGGCGATTTCAAATGTCGCTCCAAGGTGTGCCTTTCGTCGGTGATTCATGGAGCGATGTCTTGGCGGCCCGGGCCGTTGGCGCACGACCCATCTTGGTCGAGACCGGCAAAGGACGTCGCACCCTGACCGTGCATCGCGAAGACTTGGAGGCGGTTGCCGTGTTTCCGGACCTGTCGACCGCTGTGGACAAGATACTCGAGGCGGGTAGCTGACCGTGCTTACGACCCTGCGCTCATTATTGTTTTTGGGGTTTCTCGCGTTGACGGTGGTCTTATACGCGTTACCACTGTCCCTGACCGGCTGGTTTATCGGTAAGGCGGCGCTCGGGCGAATCGGGCGTAGTTGGGGGCAGTTGAACCTATGGGGGTTACGTCACATCTGTGGACTCGATTATCGGGTCAGCCAACAACAGCCGTTACCGAACGAAGCATGCGTTGTGCTTTGTAAACACCAGTCGGCGTGGGAGACAATCGCGCTGCGCGCCATTCTGCCGGTCGACCAAGGGTGGGTCCTGAAACGGGAGCTCTTGTGGATTCCCTTTTTCGGCTGGGCACTGGCTCCGTATCAACCGATTGCAATCAATCGAAAGTCCGGACGGAAAGCGATCAAGCAACTTCTCGAACAAGGCAAGTTCTGGCTTGGTCGAGAACGATGGATCATCGTCTTTCCGGAAGGAACACGCGTCGCACCTGGGCAACGGGGCCGTTATGGTCTGGGTGGCGCTTTGTTGGCCGAGCGGTCTGGCGTCCCTATCGTCCCTATCGCGCATAATGCCGGCGTCTTCTGGCCGCGGCGGTCGATTCGAAAACACCCAGGGGTGATCGATGTCGTCATCGGACCCGTCATTCGAACAGAAGGTCGGTCGGCGGCGGAACTGAATGAGGCGGCCGAGGAATGGATCGAGCAAACGGTCGCCGGTTTGCCGACGGCCCGCTGAAGCAAGGTCAGCCGACAAAGGCCAGCGCATCGCCGGCTATCAGTGCTTGTCGTTCGTCGCTGGATAACGCTGGCGGGACACGTCGGCGGATCATCCGGAGTTCACCCGCATTGCTCGCAAGAGGTCCCCTGATGGCGGATGACGCCTCGCAGGGGTCTAACGGCTGGAGGCCTAGGCCATCAGCTCGGTCGACTCGCGCGCGATGGCGCACGGTGAGCCGCGCGACATATCATGATCAGATATCGATGTTTTCCGCCGACAGGGCGTTTACTTCGATGAACTCACGGCGAGGCTCGACCTGGTCTCCCATCAAGGTCGTGAAGATTTGATCTGCTGCCACCGCATCTTCGATCGTCACCTGTAACAGCCGGCGCGACTCGGGATTCATCGTGGTTTCCCACAGTTGATCTGGGTTCATCTCTCCCAAACCTTTGTATCTCTGAATGAAATAGCCTTTGCGCGCCTCCTCCATGAGCCAATCGATGGCATCGGAGAAGGCATGGATGGGGCGAACGCGGTCACCGCGCTGGATGGTTGCACCGGGGCCGAGGAGATCGGCGACTTTGTCCCCGAAGCTGACCAAACGAGCGTAATCCGCGCTACGGAAAAACTCGGCCGGGATATGTGTCTCCTCAGGTATGCCGTGTATCGAACGTACCAAGATGAACACGGACGATTGTAGCCCGCCCGGTTCGGCAACGAGCAGGCGATAGGATAAGGTGGATGGTAGATCTTGATTCAAGCGACGAGTTATTTCGTTGATCCAGTCGCTCGACAGGGTACCTTGCTCGAAGTGGGTCGGTTGCAGGCGCGGCATGGACTGGAGGTGGCGTAGCCACCTGGTGTCGTAGCGTTGCGCGAGTCGCTGTGTGACTTGTCGGACGACGAGATAGTCTCGCGCCAACTCATCGAGCGCCGTCGCGCTCAATGCGGGCGCATCGGCGGCGACACGCAACTGAGCACCCTCGAGGGCGGTTTGGAGCAAGGACATGGCCAGCCGGCTCTCATCAAGAAGGTATTCCTCCTGCTTGCCCTTCTTCAGCTTGTACAAGGGGGGTTGTGCGATATAGATGTGGCCTCGTTCGACCAACTCCGGCATCTGACGATAAAAGAAAGTCAGCAACAGGGTTCGGATATGGGCACCATCGACGTCGGCATCGGTCATGATGATGATTCGATGGTAACGGAGCTTTCCGGGGTCGTATTCCTCGCGTCCTATGCCGCACCCGAGGGCCGTAATCAGGGTACCGACCTCGACCGAGGAAAGCATCTTATCGAATCGGGCCTTCTCGACATTCAAGATTTTGCCCTTTAGGGGCAGGATGGCCTGAAACCTTCGATCACGGCCCTGTTTGGCCGAACCACCGGCGGAATCGCCTTCCACGAGATACAACTCGGAATGGGCGGGATCCTTCTCCTGGCAGTCCGCCAACTTTCCGGGCAAGCCCGCAACGTCGAGAACTCCTTTCCGACGGGTCATTTCACGTGCCTTGCGAGCGGCGTCGCGCGCCCGCGCAGCCTCGAGCATCTTATTGGCAATCGTTTTGGCCTCGGCGGGCTGCTCTTCCAAGAACTCGCCAAAGTGTTCGACAAGTAGAGATTCAACCACCGTCTTGACGTCCGACGAGACGAGCTTGTCCTTCGTTTGAGACGAGAACTTCGGATCGGCCACCTTGACGGATACGACGGCCGTCAAGCCCTCGCGGGCGTCATCACCGGTGGCTCGGATTTTCTGAGTCTTATCGAGCCCGATACGTTCGATGTATTGGTTCAGCGTGCGGGTCAGGCCCGCGCGGAAACCAGCGAGATGCGTACCGCCATCTCGTTGCGGGATGTTGTTCGTGTAGCAGAAGATATTTTCCTGATAGGACTCATTCCACTGCATCGCCAACTCGAGCTGCATGTCAGCACGGTCGGCACAGAAATGGAAGACGGTCGGGTGAACGGGAACTTTGTTCTTATTCAGGTGCTTTACGAAAGCGCGAATACCCCCTTGGTATTCGAAGCAATCTTCCTTCCCGGAGATTTCGTCGGACAGATGGATCCGCACGCCTGAATTCAAGAAGGACAGTTCGCGTAATCGTTTAGCGAGGATATCGTAGTGAAACTGAACATCGGAAAAGATGGCCGGGGATGGCCGGAAACGAATTTCGGTACCACTATCGGCGGTGTCGCCGATGACCCGGAGTGGATACTGGGGCTCTCCAAGGCAAAACTCTTGGCGGTGGATTTGGCCATTGCGGCGAATAACGAGGTCGAGGTGTTCCGACAGGGCGTTTACGACAGAGACGCCGACACCGTGAAGACCACCGGAGACCTTGTAGGAGTTCTGGTCGAACTTACCACCGGCGTGCAGGACGGTCATGATGACCTCGGCGGCCGAACGCTGCTCCTCGGTGTGCAAATCGACCGGGATACCACGGCCATTGTCGGCAACGGTAACGGCTCCGTCGGCGTGAAGGATGACGCGAATTTCGGTGCAGTATCCCGCTAGGGCTTCGTCGATCGAGTTATCCACGACCTCGAAGACCATGTGATGCAAGCCGGTCCCGTCGTCCGTGTCGCCGATGTACATGCCGGGGCGTTTGCGGACGGCATCGAGGCCACGAAGTACGGTGATGTTGGAGGAATCGTAGGACATGCTGTGGCCTCGAACGGCAGATATGAGTAATGTTTCACGTGGAACATCGGGGCGTCATCGCCGCGAGCCATCGGCTCGCTCCAAACTGAGTTTTCCTAAAGTCGCATCGGCATGATCACGAAAATCTCCCGTTCCCCGCCGACGCCCTGCCAGACCGAACTACTGTTCCCATCACTGAAACCGATTCGCACGGTTGCCTCGCTCACCGCCGACAACACATCTAGCACATAGCCGACATTGAAGCCGATCACTATCTCCGGACCGTCGTAATCGATCTCGATCTCCTCTTCGGCCTCCTCTTGTTCAGGGTTGTTCGCGACTAGGCGCAGGCGCTCCTTTTTGAACTCGAACCGCACGCCTTTATATTTTTCATTCGACAAGACCGCCGCCCTCAGCAGACCCGACCGCAATGCATCGACCTCGATTCGCGCCTCCTCGCGCAGCCCGACGGGAATCACCCGTTCATAGTCAGGGTAGCGCCCGTCGACGAGCTTCGAGATCAGACGAGTCTCCGCAAACTCAATGCACGCCATGCGTTCACTGACCGAGGTTGAAACGATCTGGTCCGCGTCTTCGTTCGCAATGATCCGCTTCAACTCCTGAACTGTTTTTGCTGGCAGGATGATCTGCGTCGCCTCCCCCGTTAACTCGTTATGATCCACGTCCACTTTCGCTAGCCGGTGTCCATCGGTGGCAACGGCCGATAGCTGTTTCTCGCCAAATACCAACAGGATCCCGTTCAGGTAATACCGGACATCCTGGTGCGCCATTGCGAAGGCAGTCTTGTCGAGCAAGCGTCGCCAGACGTCGATTGTTGGTCGCAACGTCCATTGCTGCGAATCCATCGTCATCCGCGGATAGGCGGATGCATTCATCGTCATCAGGACATAGCGTCCCCGTCCCGACGACAATAAAGCCTTTTCCTCTGTGGCCCGAAGCTTCACGTTCGCATCGTCTGGCAACGCGCGACAAATGTCGAAAAACTTCCTTCCCGGGACCGTGCAAGTGCCTTCCTCGATTGAATCGATCGGCACCTGTGCGGTGATCTCCACCTCCAGATCGGTTCCCGTCAATGTCAGTATTCCGTCCCCCGCCTCACATAGCAGGTTGCTTAGCATCGGCAGCGTCTGGCGTCTTTCGATTACCCCGATTACCTGCCCGAGCCCTTTCATCAAGGCTCTACGATTGGCGCGAAACTCCATATAAATACCCTGAATATAAATCTTTTCTGTTATGTTAGAGGCTGTTGATATCCGTCTTATCTGACCTAACTAACCGTTTAATAAATTCTTTTTTGTATTTCTACCCGTGCCTAAGGCTGTTGGAAAGCCGGTGATTCCTGTGGATAATTCCGGACCTGAAAACCTTCCAGTCGTTATCCACATCATCCTGACAGGATCCGCATCAAGTTCTTGTAATCCTCCTCGATGACGGCATCACCCTCTCGCAGTTCCTTGATCTTGCGCGTGGCATGCAACACCGTCGTGTGATCCCGCCCACCGAAAGCCAGCCCGATCTCGGGCAGGCTGAGCTTCGTGAACTCCTTCGCCAATGCCATCGCGACTTGCCTCGGCCGCGCCACGGAGCGAGTCCGCTTCGCCGATACGAGATCCGTCGTCCGAATCCGATAATACTCGGCCACCACCTTCTGGATATTTTCGATCGTCACCTGTTTGTCCTGGGCCACGAGCATGTCGCGCAAGGCCTCGCGCGCGAAATCGACCGTGATCGACCTCCCAGTGAATTGCGCGTTGGCAACGAGTCGTCTCAGCGCCCCTTCGAGTTCCCGAATGTTCGACCGAATCCGCTTCGCGACAAAAAAGGCCACATCCTCCGGAAAAAGCACATCCATCAGGTGCGCTTTGCTCTGGAGTATCGCAACCCTCGTCTCCAGGTCAGGAGGGTCGATCGCCACCGTCAAACCCCATCCAAACCGGGACTTTAACCGTTCCTCGAGGCCCGAAACCTCCTTGGGAAAGCGATCGCTCGTCAGGATGATTTGTTGACGCGATTCGAAAAGCGCGTTGAATGTGTGAAAAAATTCCTCCTGGCTTCGTTCCTTTCCGGCGAAGAACTGGACGTCATCGATCAAGAGGGCATTCACGCTCCGGTAGCGACGTTTGAAATCGGGCATCTGATTGCGCTGCAAGGCACGTACCATCTCGCCGACGAAGCGCTCCGAGTGCAAATAAACAACCCGTGCCCCGGGGTTCGTTGCCACCATCATGTTTCCGACCGCGTGCATCAGGTGCGTCTTGCCAAGCCCGACTCCTCCGTAAATGAACAACGGGTTGTAAGCCCCCCCTGGGTTTGCAGCGATCTGCACGGACGCCGCCCGTGCGAACTGATTCGACTTCCCTTCCACGAATGTGTCGAACGTGAAATCGGCGTTCAACGACGATTCTTCGACCGTTGACCGGTCGCTGCTGGTGGCACGCGACGGCGGATCGACCGCTGCCGTGCCAGATGTTCGTTTCGGCTCGCCCCTCGTTGTTTGACGACTCCCGACGACGAGCCGCACTTCAGTGATCCGCCCGTCGCCATACAATTTACACAGATCGAGCAATCGGTCCCGATAGTGATCCTCCACCCATTGCATGACGAAACGATTCGGGGCGAACAAATTCAGACGGTTCGTTTCTTCTTCCGCTTGGAGCGGCATGATCCAGGTGTTGAACTCCGCCGTCGTCAGTTCGCCCTTCAAAAAGGCCACACATTGGTCCCAAATACTCACCTGACCTCGTCTCCCGGTATCATCACTGTCAACAACGCTCCCTCTTTGCCACCCGTTCCGCCACGATGCGCTGTCCGAGCCGCATTCGACGACCCAGTCTACCCCCTCGACCGCAACTTATCCACAGGTCCAGCCTCGCTCCCCCTATTGACCGTCCAGCACCAATAACCTAATATTCCGCCTCTTTATCGAGCGTTTAGCCCGTGTGCTTCGAGGTGCACCGCCGCTCGTTTCCCGCGTTGTATTTCGCACAGCAGAGTCTAGGGTCCCTTGCCATGAAACGAACTTTCCAACCGAGCCGCATCAAGCGTGCCCGAACGCATGGATTCCGCGCCCGGATGGCGACGCAAAAAGGCCGTGCGGTGTTGAATGCCCGACGTGCAAAAGGGCGCAAGAGATTGATACCCTAGAACAGGAACGACGCCGTTCGACGGCCGACCAACGCGCTACCCTGCCACGCTCCACGCGCCTAGACCGGCCGGCCGCCTTTCGTCGGATCCTCGCGCAGCCGATCACCTTCCACGACGCCTTCTTCACCGTGATGGCTTGCCCGAACACTCGTTGCCAACCGCGCATCGGTTTGGCCGTGTCGCGCAAGTGCGCACGCCGTGCCGTCGATCGCAACCGGATCAAACGCATCGTCCGGGAGAGTTTTCGACGGCACCGGCAATCGATCCCGCCGATCGACATCCTCGTGATCGGCCGGCCTCGTGCTGTGCAGGCGTCGAACGCGAGGCTACGCGCCGCCCTGCGGTTCCATTGGGAATCCCTGCGGGAGGTTCAATGCGACAGTTCCTGATCGTGCCGATTCGTGTCTATCAATACCTGATCAGTCCACTCCTCGGCCCCCATTGCCGCTTCCACCCGACCTGTTCTCAGTATGCCATTGTGGCCATCGAGAGGCATGGCGTCGTGCTCGGCGTTTGGCTCGCCCTGCGTCGCCTCTCGCGTTGCCACCCATGGTATGAAGGTGGCTTCGATCCGGTCCCGACCAAGACGGAAAACCGTTCCCATGGATAACTATCGGCTCATCCTCATCCTTTCTCTCGGCTTGGTACTCTTCATGATCTACCAAGCCTGGGTCAAAGACTACGGTCAGATTGCCTCGCCACCAAGCGAAGAACTGACCCTCATCGATTCAATCGGCGATCCAGAGCCCACGCCGACGGCCGCGCCCGAAGGCGTGCCGATGGCGGCGACCGTCCCCGATACCGCGCGCCCGACCGTGTCGGCCGACTCTGAGCAGGCTACGGACCTCAGTTCCGCGCACGCCCCGATTACCGTCGATACCGATGTCCTGCGTCTCGAGATCTCACCTAAGGGCGGCACCATCATCAGTGCCTGGTTGAAGGACTACGAAGTCCACCCGGATCGGCCTGAAGAGAAGGTGCGTTTGCTCAAGCCCCAGCCACCCAATCTCTTTCTCGCCCAGGCCGGTCTCCTGAGCGCGACCCCGGATCAGGCACCCAACCACGAAGCCCTTTTCCGCGCGTCCCGTAGCCATTACGAACTCGGAGACGCCGACGAGCTCGTCATCGAGCTTCTCTGGGAAAGCAACGATGGCGTCGAGGTCATCAAGCGCTACCGCATCGAACGCGGCAGCTATCTGGTCCATGTATCCCATGAAGTCCGCAACAACACAGCAGAGAGTATCGCGGTTCGCCGTTATAGCCAGCTTCAGCGCACCGAACTCTACGATCCGGACGCTTCGTGGTTCTTGCACACCTACACGGGCGGTGTCTTCTACAGTCCTGAGGACAAATACAATAGGGTTTCCTTCTCGAACATGCAAAACCGGCCGCTCGATAAGCCGGTGATCGATGGCTGGATCGCCATGATCCAGCATTACTTCCTGGCGGCCTGGATACCTCCGTCGGACACCCAGTACAACTTCTATACGAACGTCATTGGCAACGACCGATATATCATCGGCATGTACTCACCGGCGATCGCGATCCCGCCCGGCATGGTGCAAAGTTTCGAGGACCGATTGTTCGTTGGCCCGAAACTCCAGGAAGTGCTGGTCGATGTCGCGCCTGGTCTGCGGCTTGCCGTCGATTACGGTTGGTTGACGATCCTGGCCCAACCGATCTTCTGGCTGCTGAACAAGATCTACGGCCTCGTCGGCAACTGGGGCTGGGCGATCGTTATCCTGACCGTCTTGATCAAGCTCCTGTTCTACAAGCTTTCGGAGACCAGTTACAAGTCGATGGCGGGGATGCGTAAGCTGACACCGCGATTGCAGGCGTTGAAGGATCGCTACGGCGACGACAAAGAACGTCTGAACCAGGCAATGATGGAGTTGTACAAGAAGGAGAAGATCAACCCGCTTGGTGGATGCCTACCGATCCTGATCCAGATACCAGTTTTCATTGCTTTGTACTGGGTATTGATCGAAAGCGTCGAGTTGCGTCACGCCTCGTTCATCTTCTGGCTGAACAATCTTTCGGCTCCGGATCCCTACTATGTGTTGCCGTTGATCATGGGAGCCTCGATGTTCTTGCAGACGAAGCTGAATCCGACGCCACCGGATCCAATTCAAGCGAAGATCATGATCAGCCTGCCCTTCGTGTTTACGGTCTTCTTCGCTTTCTTCCCGGCGGGCTTGGTGCTCTATTGGACCGTGAACAATATCCTTTCGATAGCGCAACAGTGGTATATCACGCATCAGATGGAGAAACAGGAGAAGAAGAAATAGCCGGTCCGGAACGGTCCAGGTCTGACAGGATCGCATTTCGTGACCGTTGGCTGGCCTCTCTCTTCACAGGCGAATGCGGCTGCGGTGATGATCCTTTGACCAGCGACACATGACTCCAATCGACACCATCGCCGCCATCGCGACCCCAAACGGGGTCGGTGGCGTTGGTATCCTGCGCGTCTCTGGTCCCCTGGTCGCAACGGTCTGTCAGTCGCTCCTTGGCCGGACTCTTGATCCGAGGTACGCCACCTATTCGCGATTTCGCGATCCAGATGGCGTCACGATAGATCACGGGCTGGCGATTTTGTTTCCAGCGCCGCGCTCCTTCACCGGCGAGGATGTCTTGGAGCTGCACGCGCATGGGGGACCGGTCGTTCTGGATCTGCTCCTCGCGGCCCTCCTTCGTTGCGGGGCACGGCTTGCGCGGCCAGGGGAATTCACCGAGCGGGCCTTTCTGAATGGCAAGCTCGACTTGGCCCAAGCCGAAGCAATTGCCGACCTGATCGAATCGAGCACCGTAGCGACGGCCCGTTCGGCGGTCCGGACGCTCGAGGGCGAGCTGTCGAGGAAAATTCAGGATCTCGTCGAACGGCTGGTCGATATGCGTGTCGAGATCGAGGCGGCGCTCGATTTTCCCGACGAGGAGTTGGACCTCCTCGGTGCGGACACGATCGGACAAGGGCTCGTGCGCTTGATTGCGGAGACCCAGAAGCTGCTCGCGGGTGCCCATCAGGGGCGTCTGTTCAGGGATGGCCTGGTGGTCGTGATCGCGGGTCCGCCGAACGCTGGTAAATCGAGTCTGATGAACGCCTTGACGAACGCCGAAACGGCCATCGTCACTCCGATCCCCGGCACCACCCGCGATCTGCTGCGGGAACGCATTCAGATCGACGGCCTTCCGGTTCAATTGATCGATACGGCGGGATTGCGTCCATCGGATGATCCGATCGAGGTGGTCGGCATGGAGCGCGCCCGGACACAACTGAGTGCTGCCGATCTCGTGCTCTGGGTCTTCGATGGCACGGAACAGGACATCGACTACTCGAGGTGGCGACAGGAGTTACCGACCGGGATCGCGGTCACCTGGCTACGTAACAAGATCGATCTGACGGGGCACCCGCCCGGGTCATACGCGACGCCCTTCGGACAAGAGATCGCATTATCCGCCTCGACCGGTCAGGGCCTGCCGCATTTGCACGAGCATCTTCGCGGAATGGCCGGCGACGCATCTGACGCCGAAGGCGTATTCCTCGCACGGCGGCGTCATATCACTGCCCTAGAAGGCGCGCTCGCCCACCTCGAGACCGCGCGAGAGGCCCTTCTGAATCACCTTGCGCCAGAGATGGTTGCCGAGGACCTCCGCCAGGCGCAACGGCGATTCGGCGAAATCACCGGCCAAGTGTCCTCGGAAGACCTGTTGGAGCGGATCTTTTCGAGTTTCTGTATCGGAAAATAAACTCGAACCCGGCGGCTCCGAGCAGGACCGATTCAAGGTGCGTCGGCCCTGGCTGTCGGCCAGCTCAGTCTTGCGAGGAACCCTCCGTGCGACGGCGAAAGAGCGTGCTGCCGCAGTCGGCACACAGCGGGACACGGCCGGTTCGGACCAAGTGGGTCTCCGCGCCACATCGATCGCAGATAAGTGTTCCCGGACCGGTGATCTCGCCGGCCTGATAAAGGCTCATCAGCCTGGCGTTCTCGGCCCACTGCGCCAGATTCAAGCTGGTCTGATCAGCCACCCGCGCGAACATCTCGAGCATCCGCTGTTCCATCAACTCGAGATCGAAACGCCACCAATTGCGCAGATCTTCCCCGGTTTCAGCGATATAGTGGGCGGCGTCCTTGATATCGCGCTCGATGTACTCCGAGACCCTGTTCGCCTCTTCGCGTGTCAATTCGCCGAGTTCGACCATCTGGTCACGGACCCGGCCAAGCAGGTCGGTCAACCGCGGTATGGTTCCTTGCCTTACCTCCTCGATTTGGTCATGGGTCTGCTGGAGCATCCGGTCGTACGCTTCGACCAGGTGATCCGGACTCTCTTTGTTCCGATCTTGTGACATCTTGGCCTCCGTTTGTTGCAAAAGACTGGGGTCGAGTCGCTCGCGATTCAATCCGGCGCCCTTATCGCCCGATGGCGTTGCCGTGCCAACGCGACGATTCTGGCGTTGCGATTCGAGGAGGCTCAACGAACCCTCGCGGACCCGTTGATTCCTTCGGGCATCCTTTCAGAGAGTTTATTCCTTCCAGGCCTGGGTTAGAATCGGAACCCGTCGCCTGTCGTGGCCCCCTTGCTTGTTTGGATTGACATGATGCGCTCGGCAAAAGTATACGATCAGGCAGCGGCCGCGATTCGCTACCTGCCCCCGGCTTCCCGGCATGGTCTACTGGACACGCGAAGCCTGGTTCGGTTGGCGACCCTGGCTGCCTCGAGCCATAACTCGCAGCCATGGCGGTTTCGCATTGCCCGCGATCGGATCACGATCCTGCCGGATTATCGGCGCCGCTGCCCCGTCGTCGATCCGGACGACAGTCACCTGTTCGAGAGCCTTGGTTGCGCGGCCGAGAACCTGGTCGTCGCCGCGGCCGCCCAGGGTTTCGATGCGCAGGCCTCGTACAGCCAGTCGCTCGATGCCGTCGTCGTCGACCTCGAGCGATCGGACTGGGCTCGGGCCAACGAACTCTACCCAGCGATCGCGCAGCGCCAATGCGTCCGCCGACCCTACAACGGACGGCCTCTCGGGCGAGCCGAACTCGACAAGCTGACGCAGGCCGGACGCGGCGGTAGCCGCGCGCAAACAGTGATGCTGGTCACGGACGCGGCGAAGGAGGCGGTCGTCGACTTCGTGACTCAGGGCAATGCTTTGCAACTAACGGACCGCGCCTACCGGCGCGAACTGGCCTCGTGGATTCGGTTCAACAGCCGCGAGGCCCTGCGCCACGGCGACGGTCTCTCGGCCCGAGCCAACCGGCGTCTGCCGTTGCCATCATGGCCGGCTCGGCTGCTGTCGAAGCCGTTGCTCGATCCCGAACGGCAATCCGCGCGCGACAGGAAGCAGATCCGCACCGCCGCCGGCGTAGCCGTTTTCGTCTCGGCCGAGCACGACAAGGCATCGTGGGTCGAGGTCGGGCGGACCTGCCAGCGCTTTCTGCTCCAGGCGGCGGCGTTGAACATCCGCACCGCCTTCATCAACCAACCGATCGAAGCGCGTTCGCTGCGCGGTCAGTTCGAAAGCTGGCTGCAGTTGAAGGGGGAGCGCGCGCTGCTGATGGTGCGCTTCGGCCATGGCCCAAAGGCGCCATTCAGCTTACGACGACCACTCGACGAGGTAATCTTGACCGAATGATGACGTTCATCGAGCATCCACATCGCTCCTGGAACCGCCGGGGTCTGCGCCTCCCGGTCGACGGGTTGTGGCGGGCCGCACCTTGGTCTCGATGACCTCGACCCGCCGCCGACCGGGGTCTGCCGCGCTGCTCGGAAGCTGGCTTCTGATCGTGGTCGCGCTGATCGGCTGTGGTCCGCCAACGGATCAGGAGTCGATCCAGATCTCCGGTCCGACGATGGGCACCTACTACGTCGTGCAGGTGGCAGACCCGCCGGCCGGCTTGACGGCGCACGAATTGAAACAGGCCGTCGAGACGATCCTCGATCGGGTCATCGCCGAGATCTCGACCTACGAGCCGGAGTCGGAGCTTTCTCGTTTCAATCAGAACCGTTCGACAGACTGGGTCCCCGTTTCGGCGAATCTCGTCGAGATCGTCGCCGAGTCGCTCGAACTGAGCCGGTTGACCGATGGAACCTACGATCCGACGATCGGGCCATTGGTCAATCTCTGGGGTTTCGGTGCGCAAGGGCGCGTCGCGGAACCACCGACGGCGGCGGCCGTCGCCGCCGCGGCCGAGCGCGTTGGTTTCGACCAGCTCGCGTGGCGCGCAGAGCCGCCTGCGCTGCGCAAGGCTCGCCCGGATCTCTATCTCGACCTGTCGTCACTCGGTGAGGGCTATGGCGCCGATCTGATTGCGGATTTCCTCGAGTCGCGCGGTCTGGACCACTATCTGGTTGCCGTGGCCGGGACATTGCGCGTCAAGGGCCTGAATACCCGCGGCACGCCATGGGCCATCGCGATCGAGGAACCGACACCCGGCTACCGAGCCGTTCACCGCATTATCCAGATCGGCGACGGGGCCCTGTCGACCTCCGGAGACTACCGCAACTATTTCGAACACGAGGATCGCCGGTACTCGCATCAAATCGATCCGCGAACGGGCGAGCCGGTCTTTCATCGTGTCGCTTCTGTGACCGTCGTCGGCGAATCGGCGACATCGGTCGATGGCCTCGCGACGGCTCTGATGGTGCTGGGCGACGAGCGCGGTCCGGCGCTGGCCGAGGCGGAGGGTATCGCGGCTTACTTCATCCTGCGCGGCGACGACGATGACTTCGAAAGCTGGGCGACGCCGGCATTCGAGGCCCTTTTCGATTAGCAACGCCTAATATTCGAAGCCCCATTCGGCTGTTCCCGTGGCCGGATCGATCCACACCTGTTTGAGCCCGTCCGCTCGGGCGACGCTGGTTCCCTTGACGCCGATCCGGATCAGGATCTGTGCGCGGCGGGCGAACCATTCGGCGAGGGCCGATTGGCCAGGCACCGTGATGCGTCGGTCGACCTGGGCCACGAGCTCTAACCATGCTCGTCGCGTCTCGCGATCCCTCTGCGCGGCCAGGGTCTCGGCAACGGGTACCGGCGCTACGAGAAACAGGCTAGCGTCGTAATGCGCGCGGCCCAGCCGAGCGAGGGTCTGGGCCGCCGTCGTCGTGAACGGGCCGGCGAGGACCAGTGCGCGATCGGGATAACGCTCGGCCAGCCGAGCCAGCACGCGATCTGACACCTGATCCCATCGGTCACCGGGATCGATATCGGCGTCCGGCACGCCGATGATCAGCATCCGGGCCATCGCCCGGCCGAACCGGGCCAGCAGAACCGGAGTGAGTCGGACCGCGAAGCGATCGAGATCCTTCATCGGTCCGCTGAGCTCGGCATAGGGGACCAGCTGCGGGTGATGCCGGCGTTGGTTATCCCGGATCGTGCCATGAGTCCAGCCATCGAGATAGCGATCGGCTGCCCACCGACTGTGCTCGATCTCGGCGAGCCGTTCCACTTCAAGTGGTGCGAAACGAAAGGATTCGACCTGTTCTTCCGGCCGCGCGGCGGTGTCGCATAGGGCTAGCTTTGCCCAGAGGTGATCGGCCTGCTGGCGCGAAGCACGGCGGTAGGAGTCGTCCAGTTGCTCCCATGGTCGTCCCGCCGGCGCCTGATTGGGGTCTCGTCCTTGCGCGGCGATGGTGTCGCGATAGTGATCATGAACGATCTGCGCTAGATCATCGTCACGCTGATCGAGTAGCGCCGTCGGGCAACAAGCCATGCGGCGATAGGAAAAAGGTCGAATCTGACCGTCCCAATCATCGATGGTCCCACCGGGCTCGGCGGCACCGATCTCGACCTGGATCGGCGGTGAGACGGATTGTCCCGCTTGGACCGCGTCCCGTAACCGTTCGGCAACAGCGAGGGCCCTGGCCGCCGGCCTCAGACAGACGAACATCGCGGTGACCGGTGGGTCGGTCGGTTCGCAAGGCCGCGCCAGTTCGGCAAAGCGCAGCTGCGCGATGCGGTTGACTGACGGATAGGCCGCCAGCAAGGCGGACCGATAGCCCGCCGGATCATTGCTGACCAGCGTCAGCCACGGTCGTTCTCCACCGTAATGCATCAATCGGAGTGCTTGCCCGATCAGGGCGTCGGCAGGGGCGTCGCGCCCGGCGACGACCAGGTGAGGGATCTGGCCGAACGCCCGATCGAACCCTTCGTGCAGGGGCCACCTCAGCAGCAGCGCGCGGGCTGCGGTCGACTCGATCGCGACGGTCGCGCACGGCAGATCAGCAAGCCCGCTCGGGACCGCCGGTGGCTCGCGCCCGTCGGCGACGAGGATGACACGGCGTGGGGCCAAGCCCCGGATCAGCGTTAGGGCTCGAGCGCTGAGATCGGTCAGGATCAGCGTCGCGCCGATGTCGCGGCCGCGCCTGGTGAGGTGCTGCTCGGCGTTTCGATACAGCGGGCGACCGGCACGTTCGAAGGCGTTGGTGATCTCATCGGCCAAGGGTCCATTCCCAATCAACAGGATGCGCTCGCGCCGTAGCCAATCGATCAGGCCCGATCGCCGAGGGCCGGTCATGCGGAGCTATCCAGAGTCGCCAGGACCTGCGTAGGGTTCGCGAGCGCGGCGCTCAGGGTGAGCACCTCGGCGACACCATCCGCGAGCCCCTGGTGGTGCGGATTCCTGGCCCAATGATCGGTTGCGCCGCCGGTGTCGGCCAGCAGCAGCGTCCGACGGCCTGCGGCGAGGCTCAGAGCGATATCCTGGTCGGTGATCCGGCCCCCGCCAGCGGCGAGTGTCATCGTCGGCGCACCGGCGGCGAGCGCGGTGGCGCTGTCGCGTATCCAAGCCGATTCGTCGCCCCAGCACTCGCCGGGGACCAAGAGCAGGTGGCTGTGATGCGGTTCCAGCGCGGCGCTGTCCGCTCTGGCGGGGACCCCTGGCCAGTGGACGGTGCCACGCGCCGCGATGCCGATCAGTGGGAAACGGGCCTGCCGCCGGCTGCGCGCGAGCCCCATCCGCGCCATCACGCCGGCATCGGTGCCGCCGTCGATGACGGCGATACCGCGCGCGTCGAGTTCGCCCCCGAGCGCGGTGAAAAGACGCATCAGCGCATCGCCGATCCGGGCATCGAGCCCGCCTGCCCCGCCGACCAGCACCAGAACCGCTCGCCGGGTCACCAGTCCCAAGGCTGCCAAGTACTGTGGCAGTCGGGCGGGATCCGTCGCCATGACGGCCTTGATCCTCGCACTGGGTTCGACAGCGATCACGAAGCTCTCGCACATGCGGATCACCCGCCGACGCCAAAGGCGGCTGCGATGACTCGGCGAAGGGTCGCGGCCTTTGTTTCGATGTCGGCAACCAGCGAGAATTGGGCCATCGCTCGGTCGAGGTTGTCGCCCGGTCGACGCACTCGGAAGTACCGATCGCCCTCGAGGTGGTCGGTCAGAAAACGGACACCGAGCTCCAAGGGAAGCAAACGAATGGCCGGGGCGATCAGCGCGATCTCGGCCTCCGCGAGAAAGGGCTTGGTCTCGGCGGCGTAGGCGTCGAGCACGGCCGCACAGAGATCGATGTCGAATCGCGCCTCCCGATCCGATTCGCGGCGCGGATTGCATACCGAACGGAGCAGGTCCCCGATATCATGAGGGATCAGACCAGGCTGCAGCGTATCCAGATCGACGAGGCCGATCGCACGCTGGCCACGCTGGTCGAACAGCAGGTTGTCGAGTTTCGGATCGCCATGGACGATCCGCATCGGGACGCGACCGGCCGCGCGAGGTCCCTCCAGCGCGTCGGCCAGCGCTCGTCGCTCGGCGACGAAGCTCAACGCCGACTGGACCGTCGCCGGCTGCGTGGTCGGGTCGATGTCTGCCACGACCTGTTCGAGGCGAGCCATATACAGGGGCGTGGCATGAAAGTCCGGGAGTGCGATCGCAAAGTCGCTCGGGTCGAGGTCGGAACACAGGCGATGAAAACGGCCGACGAGGGTCCCGACCGTGAAGGCCTGCTCCATCGTCGCAAGGTGCGTGACGACCTCGGTGTCGCCAAGGAAGTCGAGCATCCGCCACAGGGCGCCGGCCTCGTCGTCGATGCCGAGACGGCCGCAACGGCCCGGTATCAAACGCGGCAGACGGAGCCCCGCCGCCGGGTGCCTGAGCCGATGGGCAGTGAGCCGTGCCAGGTTGGCGAGGATCGCCGCCGGTTCTGGGAACACCTGGTCGTTGAGGCGTTGCAGCACATAACGCGGGCCACTCGTCGTCACCAGATAGGTTCGATTGATCAAGCCCGTCCCGAAGGGTTCGACCCTGCGCACGGGGGCGGCGAGCATAAACTGCTCGGCGAGCGCGGTCAGGCGCGCGGCTTCAGATGGACTCATTGGTATCGCGGACTTGAACATCGATGCAGTGGAGCCCGGCGCTGATCGCGCCTTGGTGAGCCATGTCGCCGAACGACCATCATAGGCGGTTACTCTGCCAGTCTTACTTGCCCCTTGTCACGACAGGAGACCGCGACATGTTCGATGACCGGGCCCGTATCCTGATTTTTGCCAAGGCGCCGATCCCGGGACAGGTCAAGACGCGGCTGATCCCGGCGGTGGGGGCCGCGGCCGCGGCCGCGTTGCACGGGCGCATGCTCCGCGATCTGTTGGCTCGGATCGGACCGCAGCCGCCGGCACCGATCGAGCTGTGGTGCGCCCCCGATGACGAGCATCCTCTGTTCGTTGATTTGGCCGCGAAGTATGGCTTGATGCGTCATCGGCAACGCGGCCGCGACCTGGGCGAGCGCATGTACCGTGCCGCGCAGACCTCGATGGGCGAGACGCGGTTCGCGATCCTGATCGGTGCCGATTGCCCAGGGCTCGACCGGTCTTACCTCCAGAGGTCGCTGATCGCGCTCGCCGACGGAGCCGATGCCGTATTGGGCCCGGCCGAGGACGGTGGTTACGTGCTGTTGGGTTTGCGGCGATTGGCGATGCGGCTGTTCGAGGACATGCCGTGGGGCACCGATGAGGTCGCCGCGATCACCCGGACCAGGATGGCCGATCTCGGCTGGCGCTGGACCGAGCTGGCGACCCTGTGGGATCTGGACCGCCCCGAGGACCTCGCGCGTGCTGGCTCGCCAGCCTGTCCGTGACCGGGATCACCGATAGAGGATCAACTCCAGCACCGCCTTGCTGCCGAAGTAGGCGAGGATCAGCATCACGAAACCGCTCAAGGTCCAGATGATCGCGGTCCGACCACGCCATCCATAGCGATAACGGCCTAGCAGCAGCGCACCGAAGACGACCCAGGCGAGCGTCGACAGGACCGTCTTGTGAACCAGGTGCTGCGCGAACATGTTCTCGAGGAAAGCGAAACCGCTCAACAGCGACAACGTGAGCAGGATGAAGCCGGCACCGATCATCTCGAATAGCAGGCTCTCCATCGTTTGCAGCGGCGGCAGCGCACGAACGAAGCCCCCCGGCTGGCGGCTGTGAAGATGATGGTCCTGCACTGCCAGCAGGATCGCTTGCACGCTGGCCAGCGTCAAAAGGCTGTACGCCAGCATCGAGAAGAGCACGTGCAGCTTCAGCGCCCAGCCAGCCGTCTGCTGCATCAGGCTGATGGATGGGTAGGCGAGTTCGAGCGCGACCGTGATTGCGGCCAGCGGCAGGAGCACGATGCCCAGATTCTCGACGGGCTTGCTCAGGCTCGAGACCATCAAGAGCGTGACGACGGTCCAGGAGGTCAGCGACAGCGCATTGAAGAACGCGAGGTTCAATCCCGGAACGCGGAAGATGGTGTCGAACAGCACCCAGCCATGCAGCAAGACGCCGGCGAACCCGAGGGTCAGCGCCAGGTTGCGGTTCGGCACTCGCTCCTGATCGCGGCGGAAAAGCCGCAGCGTGACGAGGGCCGCGCTCGCGACGTAGAACAGGACAACAGCCAAGGCGAGATAGGTCTTGATCATGGCATGGAATCATCGCACAAAGGCCAGACCGAGAAAACGGCCAGTTCCAATCGCTTCGGTATGCCGGCCGAACTTTGCCGATACTCGTCGCGCGTGGCTTCTTGGGTAAGCGAGCTTCGTCGATCGAGCCCGCGAGCAAGGCGCGATGACCAGTATAGGCTGGCTCGGTTGCGAGGAGACGCAGCACTGGTATCGCGTGCGAGGTTCGTGCATCGCGGCGGAAAATCCATGTGCGACACGTATATAATCACGGCTTTGCGGCGCCGGCTCGGGATCGCGCGCGTTTGGCTCTGAGGTAAGACATGTTCGAGAATCTCCAGGATCGTTTCGGCAGCGTGTTGCACAATCTTCGCGGTCAGGCGCGGCTGACCGAGGACAACATCAAGGACACGTTGCGCGATGTTCGCATGGCGTTGCTGGAGGCCGATGTCGCGTTGCCGGTGGTCCGTCGGTTCATCGATGAGGTTCGGGAGAAGGCCTTGGGCGAGGCCGTCGTCAAGAGCCTGACCCCTGGTCAAGTCCTGATCAAGATCGTCAACGACGAATTGATCAAGCTGATGGGGGACGCGAACGCCGGGCTCGACTTGTCGGTGCCGGCGCCGGCCGTCGTGCTGATGGCGGGACTCCAGGGTTCGGGCAAGACGACTAGCGTCGCGAAGCTGGCCCGCCTGCTCAAGGAGCGGCACAAGAAATCGGTGATGGTCGTCAGCTGCGACGTCTACCGCCCCGCCGCCATCGACCAGTTGCGCACCGTCGCCACCGAGGTCGGCGCCGACGTCTTCCCCAGCCGTCCCGATCAGGCCCCGATCGAGATCGCGCGCCACGCGCTCGAAGCCGCTCGCAAGGGTTACAAAGACGTCCTGATCGTCGATACCGCAGGCCGGTTGCACGTCGATGTCGACATGATGAACGAGATCAAGGCGCTGCATACGGCGGTCGAGCCGGTCGAGACCCTGTTCGTCGTCGATGCGATGACGGGTCAGGACGCGGCGAATACGGCCAAGGCCTTCGGCGATGCGCTGCCGCTGACCGGTGTCATCCTGACGAAGACCGATGGCGATGCCCGGGGCGGCGCGGCGCTGTCGATTCGTCAGATCACCGGTAAACCGATCAAGTTCCTGGGCACCGGGGAGAAGACCACGGCCCTCGAACCCTTTTACCCGGAGCGCGTGGCCTCGCGGATCCTGGGCATGGGCGATGTCGTATCCTTGGTCGAGGAGGTCCAGGCCAAGGTCGACCGCGACAAGGCCGAGCGGTTGGTCAAGAAGCTCAACAAGGGCAAGGGGTTCGATCTCTCGGATTTCAAAGAACAGATCGAGCAGATGACGAAGCTCGGCGGCATGGCCGGGATGATGGACAAACTGCCAGGCATGGACAAGTTGCCGCCACATCTCAAGGATCAGGTCAACGACCGCGAATTGGTCAAGCTGCTCGCGATCATCAACTCGATGACGCCGCAGGAGCGCGCCCACCCGGCGATCGTCAAAGGGTCGCGAAAGCGACGCATCGCGCGGGGTTCCGGCACCCAGGTCCAAGACATCAACAAACTGCTCAAGCAGTTCGTGACGATGCAGAAGATGATGAAGAAGATGAAGGGTGGTGGCATGGCCAACATGATGCGCGGCCTGCAGGGTCGGTTTCCAGGGCTTCTCCCGGGCGGTGGCTTGCCGCCCGGTGGTGGCTTTCGCCTGTGACGCGTCGATTCGACCCCGACCCCGCCATCGGTTCGTCAGGCACGCCCGACCCGCGATCGAGGCCACTCGGTCATGTGCCGAACGCGCATGAACAGCGCCCACCCGTATCCCGCATCAGGCGCAATGCAGCGGCACCATCTGCGGTCGGCGCTGCTGCAGCTTCATGAAGTCGTCGCGGAAGGTCTTGAGCCGGTCGGCGAATCGCTCCCGTTGCGCCGGACTCAAGGTGGCATCGAGGCGGAGGAAGAGCTCGGCGACGCCGGTGCGGATGCCGGCGGCGGCCTGCTGCAGCTCCGCCGGCGCATCGCGGTATTCGACGAGCCAGTGGTGCAAGAACCGTCGTATCTCGTCCTCGCCGGCGCCGCCTTGCATCAAGCGAAGTAGCTCTCGTTGTTTGGTGGTGCGGTAGGGTTCCCACAGGCCACTGGTGTCCGGGATCCGGGCGGTCACATCGGCGACGATTCGGCGTTGCTCAGCGCTGAGCGGGCCGATCCACCAAGCCGCCGACTCGGCATAACGTTCCGCCCGCTTGTCGGCGCTGCGCTCGGTACGCTGACGGTCGCGTTCCGCTTTCGCCGCATCTTCGCGGAACCGCTCGTCCAGCTGACGAACCTGGCGCGGAGATGCGTTGGCGAAGAGCGGCGTGGCCAAATCGACCGCCAGCAGCGAGTGGCGACCGTAGATCTCCTCGAACCGATCGAACAGACAGTCGACGGTGGCTTCGGTCAGGCCATCGCGGACCCCGCGCCACGCCATGTCGAAGAACGCGGCGAGATACGGCAGTTCCTCGTTCCGATGCTGGTTCAGCGTCTCGTTCAGCGTCGGCCGCCAACCCGCGAGCTGCACGCTGTCGAGCGCCAGATACCCATTGGCGTAGCGTTCGATGAAGAAATCGGCGGTGTTGTAGGCCAGTTGAACGCGCGTGCAACCGGCCGCGAGGATCAAGGTCAAGACAGCAGCGACAATAAAGAGTCGGCTTCGTCGTAAGACAGCGTGCATGCATCTGTTCCATAGTCGATCAATGTAGACCAAGGGCCTCGCGACAGCGTCACGCTGGCCGGGTATCGCTCATAGAGACCAGTCCGGGGTCGAAAAGTTGACCGGGGATCACGGCCCGATCCTCGAGCCTGGATCGCGACGCTCCGTATCTCGTCAATCAGCGACTCGACAACCCCGGCGGCACCAAATCAGGGTGAGGTTGTTGACCGGCATCGGTTCGCTGCGCACGAAATCGAGCCCATGGCGATCCGCCAGCGCTTGCAAGTCGCCGAGATCGCGCAGACCCATCCGCGGATCCTGGCTCTTCAGCCAGGCATCGAAGCGACGATTGCTGTCGCTCGTGTACCGGCCGCTCTCGTTGAAAGGACCATAGAGCGCGAAGTAGCCACCCGGCGCCAGTACGGCCCCGACGCCGCGAACCATCGCCGCCACGGCCTCGACGGTCATGATGTGCGCGGTATTGGCGCTGAAGACGGCATCGAAGGAGTCGCCCGGCCAAGTCCCTAGCACATCGAGGGCCAGCGGAGACGGCAGATTCGGGCGCGTGGCCTCGTCGAGCCAGGCATGCAATCCTGGCAACTGATCGGGCAGCTCGCTCGCCTGCCAAATCAGGTGCGGCATCGCGGCACTGAAGTAGATGGCGTGTTGGCCGGTGCCGCTCCCGATCTCGAGCAGGCGCCGCGCCTGACTGAACAAGGGCTGGATCACGGCCAGGATCGGTTCCTTGTTTTCGTCGCTCGCGGCGCTGTAGGGTTTGGCGCAGGCAGACATCGCGGCCTCCGACTGGGCAAGTCATCAGTCAGGGCTAAATTGGGGTTCCCCTGCGACAGATCCACAGTGGTGCCGAGTCTTTGCCCTCGGTGACCGCCGTCGCCGCAACCTGTACCTCAGGATCCTCGTGTGCTGATCGCGAGGCGGCCCGTCCCCGCCCGAGTCGCTACAGCACCGGACCGACCGCGACGCCGAGCAGCAACACGGCCGAGGCTGCGGCCGTGATCAGGATGTTGTCGTCGATCGCGCCGAACTCGTAGCGCTCGACGAGGGTCGCGACCAGCGCGGCGAGCAGGCCCCATTCGGGGATGCCTGGATCGGCCAGGCCGCCGATGATCCAGCCCATCGGCGCGCAGACGAGGAACATGAAGACGTTACCGATCGGGCTCTTCGAGCGTTTGCGCACCACCAGGTTGCGCGCGATGCCGGTGACGCCATCGCCGAAGGCCATGAATAGGGCCGGCAGGATCGCAAGCCATGGATTGCCGAGCAGCCACCAGAGCAAGGACACCGACGCGAGCCAACTGAGCGCGAACTTGACATCGTTGCGGTTGTCATCGGTCTGAAACCAGAACATTCGCAGGCCCGTCGCATGGGCGGCGTAGGTCAACAGGCTGAACAGGATGCCGGCGACCAACGGAAACCACAAATCCGTGAACACCAAAGGCACCATCAGCGAACCGACGCCGCCGGCCGCCATGTGGACGATCTTGCGGTTGTAATAGACGGCCCGGATCGGCTCCATACCCCGCGCGACCATCCGGTCGTACGGGATCTTGGTCAGCCACAGAACGGCTAAAACATAGAGACCGAGGCCGGCGGCCCACAGCCACTGGGGATCGAGGTCCATGCGTTGCGTGCTCCGGTGTTTGGGGGGGTCAACCCTCGTGCAGGCCGCGCCGATCGAGCACCCGCTTCGCCTTGCCGACGAAGCGCTCGATGCTGCGCGGCTCGACGAGCTCGACATGGGCGCGGATGCCGGCGACCGATTGGATCTCCGACCCGATCCGCTCGCGCAGCGACTGCATTCGATCCATGCGGTCGGAGAAGATCTCCGGATGGATCTCGACCTTCACCGTCAGGATGTCGAGTCGTTCCGGGCGGTCGACCTCGATGACGTAGTGGGGCGTCGTGCCCTCGACCCGCAGCAGGGCCTCTTCGATCTGCGACGGGAAGACATTGACGCCGCGGATGATCAGCATGTCGTCGGTGCGGCCCGTCACGCGGCTCATCCGCGCCGTCTGGCGCCCGCAGCGACAGGGGGATCGCTCGATACGGGCGATATCACGGGTGCGATAGCGCACCAGCGGCATCGCCTCGCGCGTCAGCGTCGTGATCACGAGTTCACCGGGCTGGCCTTCCGGCACGGGTTCCAGGGTCTCGGGATCCAGGCACTCGACGAGGAAGTGGTCTTCCTGCAGGTGCATGCCGGTCCGGGCCGGACACTCGCCACTGACGCCAGGGCCGATGACCTCGGACAGTCCGTAGTTGTTGAAGGCCAGGATCCCGAGTTCGGCCTCGATCTGATGGCGCATGTCCTCGGTCCAGGGTTCGCCGCCGAAGTGGCCGTAGCGGATCGGCAACGAACGCGGATCGATGCCGAGCTCACGGGCCGTGTCGGCGATCGTCAGCGCGTAACTCGGTGTGCAGATCAGGACCTCCGGATCCAGCTCGCGCATGATGTCGATCTGGCGGCGCGTATTGCCGGACGCGGCCGGGATCACGGCGGCCCCGACCCGTTCGATCCCATAGTGGAGACCGAAGCCGCCGGTGAACAGGCCGTAACCGAAAGCGACCTGCGCGGTGTGCTCGGGGCGAAGGCCGCCGGCTACCAGGAAGCGCGCGCACAGGTCCGACCAGGTCTTCAGATCGCCGGCGGTGTAGGCGACGAAGGTCGGACGCCCGGTCGTGCCGGACGAGCCATGGATCCGCGCGAGCTCGCGCCGCGCAACGGCGAGGAAGCCGAGCGGTTGGTGGCGGCGGAGATCCTCCTTGGTCGTGATCGGCAGGCGCCTGATGTCGTCGAGCGAGCGGATCCGTTGCGGTGTGATCTCGTGACGTTGGAACTGGTCACGATAGAAGGGAACCCGGGAGACCCGTTCGACCAAGGCCCGGAGCCGCTCCAGCTGCAGGGCGCGCAGCGCCTCCGGTGGCCGTGTCTCGATCGGATCCCAGATACGCCGCTCGGCGAGGAGCTCGGCCTCGGTGGTCATCGCCAGTCCTCCCGCCGCTGGCGCGCGATCGGCCGCGTGCCCTCAGGAGACGAAGCGAAACAACTCATCGCCATTAACCACCTTGAGGCCTGCGTTTTTCAGGACCTGGATCGCCCGATCCGGATCCTCGAAACGGAAGATCAGCATCGCCTCGTCGCCGCGTCGCACCGAGAAGGCATACATGTACTCGACATTCAGATCGGCGCCTTCTAGGACCTTCAGGACCTCGGCCAAGCCGCCGGGGCGGTCCTGGACGTCGACCGCGACGACCTCGGTCAGGCTGACGACCCAGCCGGCCTGCTCGAGGACCCGTTTGGCCTGGTCCCATTCCTGAACGATCAGGCGCAGGATTCCGAACTGGGCCGTGTCGGCGAGCGACAGGGTCAAGATATTGATCCCCGCGGCGGCGATCGCCTCGAGCGGCGCCCCGAGGCGGCCGGGACGATTCTCGAGAAACAGGGAAAGCTGTTGGAGCTTCATGATCGAATCATCTCCTGACGATAAGGAAGGATTCAAAACAGGTCGTGCGATCTGGTCGTCCATCTTCGGGTTGGGCAGCGTGAAGCCGGCCGTTGTGTCCTCCGCTCGTTGTGGCACCATTTGGCCGAAAACGAGCTCGGCCCCGACCATAGCACGAGCGGGCGTGGGCCGCGACGGTGGAGCGCCGCGACCCGGCGCATCGGTCACCAGGCCAGCATCACCTCGGCGCGGAGGAACAGGCTGTCATCGCGCCGATGGGCGGCGTAATAATCGCCCGGCGCGAAGTACTCGGCCACCAAGTGGCCCGACAGATGTCGGTTCAATCGGGTCTTGGCCCAAGCGGCCCACAGATGACCGCGGAAGGTTCCGTCCTGGCTCAGGTTCGCCAACTGAGCGGCGGTTCGCGTCGATTCCTGGTCGGCCCAAAGGGCGTTGTAATCGATTGTGACCTCGGTCGTCGCGTGGGGTTTGATCGCCCAACCGACATTGAGCCGATGCAGGTTGGTCGCCTCGCCGACCCGAGTCTCGAGCGGCCATTGATAGATCATCAGCTCGCTCCATTGAGGCCAGCGGCCCCACAATGGATCGAAGGCCTCGTTGTCGCGGGTGCCGGGCTTGTCCCCGGAGAGATACTCGTACCCCAAATGTAGCCGGTTGGCCAGCGGATCGGCGAAGGCATAGGTCGCACGGCCGTTGAACCCGAAGGCCGAGACGTCCCGATCATTGCGGTCACCCCATTGGCCCGCCGCCTCGGCTCGGACTGTCCAGTTCGGCGCAAGATCGCTGTTCACGCGCGCGCCGATCGTGTTGACGGTGCCGTCGTCCGGTGGTGACGGGAAGGGTGCGCCGTTGTTGACGCGGATATTGCCAGGGGTCCGGTTCGGGTCATTGCGTTTTTGGATGAAATACAGGTCGAATTGCGACTCCGGGACTAGGGTGTCGTTGCGCAGATAGAGGATCAGGCCCCGCTCGTCCTGTTCGGTCTGATCCTCGACCTCGCCGTTCAAGGCCTGGGGGAAACGGCCGGTGTCGGCGCTCTGATCCAGGTAGATCAGCTCCACCGTGGTGCCGAGGGATTCGGCGCGATAGGTCGCACGGATCGCATCGAAGTAGATGGTTCGGGAGCCGTCGATCGGCGAACCATCCAGCACCAGCCAGCCGTTTCCGAGGATGATGTCCTGGCGCCCGGCCTTGACCGACAGCGGCGAACCGCCGATCTGCTTGAAGTTCACCAATAGCTGATCGAACAGGATCCCGCCGCTGTACCAGTCGTCGAAGGCTGCGGGCTGGCCATAGTGACGACCCTCCCACATCAAGCGCGCGCTGGCCTCGAACCAGTCGTTCGGCGCGGCCTGGCCCCACAGACGCGCCCGGTAGCGCTGGAAATTGCGGTCAGCCGTCGGGCTGTTCGCATTCAGACCGACGTTGTCGATGTAGATCTGGCGCAGCCGCAGATCGGCACCCCAGTCGAGGCCATCGCCGGCTGGTTTGGCCGCGACGGAGGTCAGACCGAGCGCCGCGGTCAGCGCCCCGCACAGCATGAAAGGGTACTTAGCGTTCATCTTCGATCCTCTTCTCTTCCAGTGCCCACACACGATCCTCGACCGTCAATTCGTCCGGGGCCGCGTTGCGGCGGATCAGGCCATAGACCAGGCTGACGGCCGTCATGACGAAGCAGCCGAGATAGGCGAGCAGGACCCAGGGGTCGTCGATGCCAAACATGGATGTTCTCCTGATATCGAGGCGATGACTCAGCGCTTGGCCCGTTCCGGAAAGCACCGATCCAAGTGACTCGTCTCGGGTGGTCGGGTCACGGCGGTGACGAGGATCAGGGTCAAGGCCGACAGCGGCAGCGCGACCAGCACCGGGTCGACCGATGGCCAGTTCGGGTAATCGGCGAGCAAACTGGTCTTGCCGTCCGTGAAACGCTGGACGAGACCGATCGCGCCCGCCTCGCGGGCCTTGATGAAGGCCAGCCAGAACAGCGAGGTGATGGCGCCGACGAACATCGAAGCCAGGGCCGCAGTCCGGGTCACGCGTCGGAAGAAGAGCCCGGCGACGTAGGCCGGCAGGAACGAGGCCGCGCACAGCCCGAAGAAGATGGCCGTGAACCGGGCGATCACATAGTCCTCGCGGATGTTGTAGCTGATGGTCACGGCGACGATCAGCCCGAGCACGATCGCCAGGCGCATCACGAGGAGGCTAGGCTGGCTGCCGGAGGGTTTGCCGGAGAGGCGTTCGTAGAGGTCGCGTCCGGCGCTCGTGCCCATCGTGTGGAACTGGCTCGATAGGGTGCTCATGCCGGCCGACAAGAGCGTCATGAAGAAGAGCACCCCGAACCAGCGCGGCAAGGCTTCGGTGATATAGGTCGGGATGATCTTGTCGGGCTCGCCGCGGGCATAGACGATTGCTGGGGCACGGCCGCTGACCAGCTCGAAGACCTCGCCGTTCGCATCGGTTGCGATCTGCCTCTCGGCGATCTGCAGTGGTGCGCTGGCCGGCTGGCCGGTCGTCGCGCTGATCACGGTCTCCCAGCCGCCCTGTGGCGTGGGACGCATCAACTCGACGAGCGCGCGATCCTTGTCCTCGTTCAGGATCTCGATGACCTGGCCGTGCAGCGGTGTACCATGCTGGGCGAACCAGGCGTTCGAGAGGCTGCCGACCGTGAAGGGGACGCCGGTCATCAGCAGGATGAAGACCGCCCCGATCGGAACCGCCCGGTCGAGCTCGCGGCGGCTGCGGACCGTCATGAAGCGCACGACGAGCTGCGGTTGGGCCAGGACGCCGATACCGACGCCGAGGATGATCGCCGTCACCACGGTCCACCACATGTCATAGGTGGTACTACCCCAGCCGAATGCCGGCATCGAGGTCCAGCCCTGATGGCCGATCGCCTGCAGCGATGCCGGTACCATATCGGCCATGTCGGTCAGCGATTGGTTCGCCTCGGTGATGCCACCCAACACCGTGAAGGTGAAGATGACGAGCACCGCCATGCCGAAGATCATGATCGCGCCCTGCAGCGCATCCGTGTACATGACCGCCTTGATGCCGCCCGGTATCACGTAAGCCGCGGTAATGACGGCGAAGACCAGCAGCGCGACCTCGAACTCGATGCCGAATTGGGCCGCGGCGAAGACGGCACCGCCGGTCAGGACCGCGGCGGCATAGAGTGGGATGAACAGAAAGATCAGGCCTCCGGCGAAGAGCTGGATGCCCTTGCTCTGATAGCGCAGACCGAGCAGTTCGGGAAAGGTGTGGGCACCGAGGTGATGGCCGATGCGCCGCGTCGGTTCGCCGAGCACGGTAAAGGCGATGAAGATGCCGATCCCGACGTTCATGACGGTGAGCCACAACAGGCTCATTCCGAACAGACCCGCGACACCGCCGAAGCCGACGATGGCGGCGGTCGAGATGAAGGTCGCGCCGTACGATAGCGCCATGATGATCGGGTGGGCATTCCGCCCACCGAGCAGGAAATCCGCGCCCGACTTGGTGCCTCGATAGGCGATCCAGCCCAAGTAAACGGTCGCGGTCAGGTAGAGCAGGATGACGACGATGTCGATCCACTCCACCGAGGATTGGCCAGGCATAGGGTCCCCTCCCGTCGTGACTCTCGTTGTTATTGCCCGAAACGGGCCGCGCGAGGATACCCCAACTTTCTGGACGTTTCTTTAGACCTACAGCAGGAAAATGACGATTTTTCGACCAGGCCTACCTGTTGAATGCGGTCGGACTCTCTGAGGATCGGTGCCTTGCCGCCCGGCGCGTTCGGCATCGCCGATGTCCTGATCGAGGCCGTGGACCGCTCGGCCCCGGCCGAGCGGTTTCGGCTGTCGATAGGGCTCTCAGGACCCGGATGGGGTCGGTGGGGCGAGTCGGCTATCGAGGTCATGGTGACCGACCTTCGGATGACAGGTCACGCACGCCATGGCCTCGGGGTCGGCGAAATAGAGGCTATGGATCGGGTAATGCGGATTGGTATCGCGATCGAGCTCGGCGTGGCACATCAGGCAACCGGAATCGAAGACGAATCGAGCACGGTCTTCGCGCTTGGCTTGCCAGTCGATCTTGTTCAGGCCGATGCTGTAGGTCACTTGTCCCCAGCCCGAGTGCAGGCTCGTCGCGACCTTGCCGATCAGATGATTCCGCGCCGAGTCGTGCGGCACATGGCAGTCGGTGCAGCGCGCGGCGAGCCCTTGATCGTTGTTGCCGCCATGGACATCCTCGCGATAGGCCGCGACCAACGGGGCCATGACGTGGCACGAACCACAGAAGGGCTCGCCGGAGGTCGCGTCCAACGCGGATTGGGTCACGACCCAGGAGGCCGCCATCAGCAGCGGAATCGCCGCCAGGACGACTAACACGAGAAACAGGATCATCCATCTACGCATTGAATCAAGCCTCCAGGATCACCGTCTTCGGCGCGTCGCGCGCCGGCGTTACAGGGTGCTGATGCCAACCTCGTAGACGCCCCCGATGACGACGAACTCGTCTTCGCCCTTCAGAAGCCCAGGCAGCAGCCGGTTGAAGAAAAAGACCTTCGGCAACGGGATCTGCGCCTCGAGAATGTAGTCGCCGAACTCATCGGCCCGTTCCCGATCGCTGGTGAACGAATTGAGATTGTTCAGCAGGACGCGATAGCGCCCTCCGGGGCCGCGTCCGAGAATCTCGTGCTCGTCGATCCGGTTGATGCCGCGGAACAGGGTCAAGTGCTTGCGCGGTGGGTCGAGACGGAAAAGCTCATATTGGCAATAAGTGTAGAGCAGATCCAACTGGGCCTCGAGCGCATTGGTCGCATAGAGACCCCTGGCCCCGGCCGCGAGATAACGCTGGTAGGCGTCGCTGCCGGGTTTGTGCAGACAGCCATTGTGATGGCGCGCGAGCAGCCCGAAGCGGGTCTCGACCCAATGCTTGAGCACCGCGCCTTCGCGTCCATCCGAGTCGAACGACCAGCCGCGGACCTGCCGCAGGTAATTCGCATTCGCACGTTTCTTCTTCCGACCGGGGGTCAAACCGGCCTCCTCGAGCGCCTCGAGACAGAAATGCACCGTCATGTAATGGCCGAAGCGCTCGGCGCGTTCGCGGTGATCGGTCGCCTCGGCCAATTGGTCGAACAGCTTGGCGTGGAAAGCGCGCACGCCATCGATCTCGAGCGGCACCGGATGGGCCTGATAGGTCAAGCTGCCGAGGATGACCGGGGGCAGGTTGCAGCGGTTCAGCGGGAGCCGGGCCGAGGCCGGCAGCGAAGGCGCGAGGATCTCGGGGACGGGTTGCCGGGGCGGTGGGCTGGTCATCGAGCGTGGCGATGATGGCTGTGTGTATCGAAACCACCATCATGCCCCAATGGCGAACCGATCGGAACCCCGTCTGCGGCGGGGCCGGTGATGGACGCTCGGCCGCGATCAGGTGCCGTCGATCGGCAACGCGTCGTTCGCTGTCATCCAGCCCCGGCTGACCGGGCCTGGGTCTGTCGCGGTCCGGACAGCCGACAGGGCATTGTCGGCTTTGCGACCAGTGCCGATCCAGCTGGATCTTCGCGCCGAAGCCCTTGATGCAGCAGCCTTCAAGGACCCCACTGCCCTCGTCGGCACGATCCGAGGCCAACCAGCCTGGCTGCCGCGATGGCCGACCCGATCGAGCTCGCCTGGATCCCTTCATGGTCTTGCAATGCGTTGATTAAAAATCTTTTTTTATCGCTTTTTTCGGTTTTGGAGGCTCGCCACGCGAGCCCCGCCTAAATCATGGCATGTGGCTTGCTTAAGCTGGTTGAGGCAATTTGGTCCACCGCTGTTTCAGCGAACACGAAGGAGATATCCCATGGCACTGCGTCAATGCGCCATTTATGGCAAAGGCGGAATCGGCAAGTCGACGACCACGCAAAACCTGGTCGCGGGGCTCGCCGAGGCCGGTAAGAAGGTCATGATCGTCGGCTGCGATCCGAAGGCCGATTCGACCCGTCTGATCCTGCACTCGAAGGCCCAGAACTCGGTCATGGAGCTCGCGGCCGAGGCCGGCAGCGTCGAGGATCTCGAGCTCGAGGACGTGCTGTCGGTCGGCTACGCCGGCATCAAGTGCGTCGAGTCCGGCGGTCCGGAACCGGGCGTCGGCTGTGCCGGACGCGGTGTCATCACCGCGATCAACTTCCTCGAAGAGGAAGGGGCCTACGAGGCCGATCTCGACTTCGTCTTCTACGACGTGCTCGGTGACGTCGTCTGCGGCGGCTTCGCGATGCCGATCCGCGAGAACAAGGCGCAAGAGATCTACATCGTCGTCTCCGGTGAGATGATGGCCATGTACGCGGCGAACAACATCTCCAAGGGTATCGTCAAGTATGCGAACTCGGGCGGCGTGCGCCTGGCCGGACTGATCTGCAACAGCCGCAACACCGACCGCGAGGACGAGCTGATCGAGGCCCTGGCCGCGCGACTTGGAACCCAGATGATCCATTTCGTGCCGCGCGACAACGTCGTTCAGCACGCCGAGATCCGCCGGATGACGGTCATCGAGTACGACCCCAAGTGTGCCCAGGCCGACCAGTACCGCGCGCTGGCCAACAAGATCATCGAGAACAAGAAGTTCGTGATCCCGACACCCTGCACGATGGACGAGCTCGAGGAGCTGTTGACCGAGTTCGGCATCATCACGCCCGAGGACGAGAGCATCGTCGGCAAGAGTGCCGCCGCGGCCTAGCCAGGCTTCGGACGATCCTGGAACAGCGTCGTATGTCGCCCCGGCCGAACGCGGTCAGGGGTGGAATGGGTGTTCAACGTGCGACCGTCGGCGAATGGGCCGCGGCGCCGGAATGAGGTAACGCCATCATGGCAGCATTGAGTCGCGAAGAGGCCCAGGCCCTGATCGAAGAGGTCCTCGAGGTCTATCCGGAAAAGGCCAAGAAGGACCGCGCGAAGCACCTGGCCGTCAACGATCAGTCGATCGAGCAGTCGAAGAAGTGCATCATCTCGAACCGCAAGTCGCTGCCCGGGGTCATGACGATCCGCGGCTGCGCCTACGCCGGTTCCCGCGGTGTGGTCTGGGGTCCGATCAAGGACATGATCCACATCTCGCACGGTCCGGTCGGGTGCGGACAGTATTCGCGCGCTGGGCGCCGCAATTACTACTCGGGCCTGACCGGGGTCAACACCTTCGGCACGATGAACTTCACGTCCGATTTCCAGGAGAAGGACATCGTCTTCGGCGGCGACAAGAAGCTCGACAAGCTGATCAGCGAGATCGAGACCCTGTTCCCGTTGAGCCGCGGGATCAGCGTCCAATCCGAGTGTCCGATCGGCCTGATCGGCGACGACATCGAGGCCGTCTCGAAGAAGAAGGCGAAGGAGCTCGACAAGCCGATCGTGCCGGTCCGGTGCGAAGGCTTCCGCGGTGTCTCGCAGTCGCTCGGTCACCACATCGCGAACGACGCGATCCGCGACTGGGTGCTGCCGAATCGCGACGGCCAGGCCTTCGAGGGCACGCCCTACGATGTCGCGATCCTCGGTGACTACAACATCGGTGGCGATGCCTGGTCCTCGCGGATCCTGCTCGAGGAAATGGGGTTGCGCGTCGTGGCCATGTGGTCCGGCGACGGGACCATCGCCGAGATGGAGCTCACGCCGAAGGTCAAGCTGAACCTCGTCCATTGCTACCGCTCGATCAACTACATCACGCGGCACATGGAGGAGAAGTACGGTATCCCGTGGATGGAGTACAACCTGTTCGGGCCGACCAAGATCGCCGAGTCGCTGCGCAAGATCGCGGCCTTCTTCGATGAGACGATCCAGGAGAACGCCGAACGGGTCATCGCCAAGTACCAGGCCGAGTACGAGGCCGTGGTCGCCAAGTACCGGCCGCGCCTCGAGGGCAAGAAGGTCATGCTCTATGTCGGGGGTCTGCGTCCGCGGCACATCATCGGCGCCTACGAAGACCTCGGCATGGAGGTCGTCGGCACCGGCTACGAGTTCGCACACAACGATGACTATGATCGGACGATCAAGGAGATGGGCGAGGCGACGCTGCTCTATGACGACGTTACCGGCTACGAGTTCGAGGAGTTCGTCAAGCGCGTGAAGCCCGATCTGATCGGCTCGGGCATCAAGGAGAAGTACATCTTCCAGAAGATGGGCGTCCCGTTCCGTCAGATGCACTCGTGGGATTACTCGGGTCCGTATCACGGCTACGACGGCTTCGCGATCTTCGCCCGCGACATGGATATGACCGTGAACAATCCGTGCTGGAGCAAGATGAAGGCGCCTTGGCTGACAACCGAGACCACGGCACCGAGCGCCTGATCAACTCGCTGCCGATCCCCGGCTCGACCGCCGGGGATCGGCCGACGAACCCGATTCCCATCCCCCTTTGCGGCTTTTGTCTGCGAATTGGCAGCGAGCCGGGAGCACACCCATGAGCCAGACCGTCGACAAGATCAAACCCTGCTATCCACTCTTCCTCGACAAGGACTATGCCGAGAGCTTCAGGGCCAAGCAATCGCAGTTCGAGGAACGCCCGCCCCTGGACAAGATGGAGGAGGTGTTCCAGTGGAGCACGACGCAGGAATACCAGGATCTCAACTTCCAACGCGAGGCCCTGACCATCAACCCGGCCAAGGCCTGTCAGCCGCTCGGGGCCGTGCTGTGCGCGTTGGGCTTCGAGAAGACCCTGCCCTATGTCCACGGCTCGCAGGGCTGCGTCGCCTATTTTCGGACCTATTTCAACCGCCATTTCAAGGAGCCGATCGCCTGTGTGTCCGACTCGATGACCGAGGATGCGGCGGTGTTCGGTGGCCAGAAGAACATGTTCGATGGCCTGGAGAACGCCCGCGCGCTCTATAAGCCGGAGATGATCGCCGTCTCGACGACCTGCATGGCCGAGGTCATCGGCGACGATCTCAACGCCTTCATCGGCAATGCGCGCAAGGAAGGACACATCCCCGAAGACTTCCCGGTTCCGTTCGCGCACACGCCGAGCTTCGTCGGCTCGCACACGACCGGCTGGGACAATATGTTCGAAGGCATCATCCGCTACTTCACGCTGAACGAGATGGAGGACAAGGCGGTCGGCAAGAGCGGCAAGATCAACCTGGTGCCCGGGTTCGAGACCTACCTCGGCAACTATCGCGTCATGCACCGCATGATGCAGGAGATGGGCGTCGACTATAGCCTGCTGTGCGACCCGACCGAGATCTTGGATACGCCAGCCGATGGCGAGTACCGGATGTACGACGGCGGCACCAGCATCCCGCAGGTCAGGGAGGCGCCGAACGCGATCGACACGCTGCTGTTGCAGCCCTGGCAGCTACCGAAGACCAAGAAGTTCGTCCAGACGACCTGGAATCAGCCGGCGAGCGCGATCAACATCCCGATGGGGCTCGAGTGGACCGATGAATTTCTGATGAAGGTCTCGGACTTGACCGGCAAGCCGATCCCGGCGTCGCTGGCCAAGGAGCGCGGCCGCCTCGTCGACATGATCACCGATAGTCACACCTGGCTGCACGGCAAGAAGTTCGCGCTCTGGGGCGATGCCGACTTCGTGCTCGGGCTCGTCAAGTTCCTGCTGGAACTGGGCGCCGAGCCGACGCACATCCTCTGCCACCATGCGAACAAGCGCTGGAAGAAGGAGGTCGAGGCGCTGCTCGCCAGCTCGCCCTATGGTGTGCATGGCAAGGTCTACATGGGGGCCGACCTCTGGCACATGCGCTCGCTGGTGTTCACCGACAAGCCGGACTTCATGATCGGCAACTCGTACGGCAAGTTCATCCAGCGCGACACCCTCTACAAGGGCAAAGCCTTCGAGGTACCGCTGATCCGGTTGGGCTTCCCGATCTTCGATCGGCATCACCTGCATCGGATGACGACGCTCGGCTACGAGGGCGCGATGTACATGCTCACGACGCTGGTCAATGCGGTCCTCGAACGGCTCGACGAAGAGACCCGCGAGATGGGCGTCACCGACTTCAACTACGACCTGGTTCGCTGACACGGACCGACTCCGCCGGCCGAGCGGTCGGCGGGGTCGCGACAGGAGACGACACGATGCCGAATGTGATGATCCGCCGGAACGAGGCCGGAGGCCTGCTCTTCTACGTCGCCAAGAAGGACATGGAGGAGACGATTGCCTCGGTCGAGCTCGACACCGCGGAGCAATGGGGTGGCGAGGTTGCGCTGACCGACGGCTCGCGCTGGTACATCGACCCGATCAGCCCGCCGCCGGCCTTCCCGACCACGCTGCGTTTCAAGCGGGTCGAGGCCTGAACCCGGACCCCGGACCCACCGTCGGCCCGGCGGACACGGCCCATCGATGGTCGCGTCCCGGGTGCGGCGGTGCCGACTCGTTGAATTTCGTTCTACAGGAGACGCCACCATGGCCCTGCAAATCATGCGCGATCTGTGCACCGCGTGCGGCGATTGCGAACCCCTATGCCCGACTCAGTCGATCAGCCCCTTCAAGGGGGTGTACCGGATCGAGGCCAGCACCTGCAACGAGTGCGAGGGCGAATCCGATGTCCCGCAATGTCTCGACGCCTGCGCCGAGGACGATTGCATCGTACCGGCCTGACCGAGCTGATCCTGCCCCCAGGGGGAACCGATCATGACCTATCCCGAGATCTCGGCCGACATCGCGTTGCGCATCGCGCTCGCGGCACGGGCCTTGCCCGACACGGACCCGGCGCGGCTTCTCGATGTGCTCGCCGATGCGATCGGCCTGCCGCCGACCGAAGCGCGCCTTGCCCAGCTCACCGTGAAACAGTTGAAGACGGCGGCCGACGGCGAGCTCGGTGAGCTCGACCCGGCCCTGTTGAAGGGCGCGCTTGCGTACCTCAAGGGCGAGGCGGTGGCCAACAGCGCCCCGCCGCCGCCGGTTGAATCCGAGGAGGCGGTGCCGGACGCGATCCGTGTCGCCTGTGCCTCGAATGGCGGGGCGTCGCTCGATGGACACTTCGGCTCTTGTCGCCGCTTCCTGATCTACCAGGTCTGGGCCGGTGGCCACCGGCTGGTCGCGACCCGCGAGGTCGGCCAGCCGGCACCGGGCGAGGACAAGAACGCCCACCGGGTCGAACTGATCCGCGACTGCCAGGTGCTCTATGTCGCGTCGATCGGCGGCCCGGCCGCGGCCAAGGTGGTCAAGGCCGACATCCATCCGATCCAGTTTCCCGAGGGTGGCCCGGCCGTCGAGCGGGTCCTCGCGCTGCAACAGGTCCTCGCCGATCACCCCCCGCCATGGCTCGCCAAGCACATGGGTCGTACCCCGGCGGAGCGGACCCGCATCGCACTGGAGACCGCAGACACCTGAGCGATGGGGTCATACTCAGTCGCGGCCGTCGGGGCTTCGCGCCCTGGCGGGCTGCGAGTCGAGCAGGTCCTTGAGGATCAACGACAGGATCAGGACGATGAAGAAGGACACCAGGACGTCGCTCAGGTAATGCCCCCCGCCAGCGATCCTGACGACGCCGACCAAGCCCCCGTAACCAATCGTCACCAAGAGCCACAGATTGCGCCAGCTCGACGCGAGCAGCGCTGCGGCCATCCAAAAGAAGGCCGCGGCGGCGTGGCCGGAACTAAAGGAACCCCCCTGTTGGTCTGAGATCACGAAGGCCGGCGTAAAGGTTTTGGTGCCGCCGAACTGTTCGATGTTCGCTGGTCGCGCGCGGCCCCAGTGATCTTTGAGCAGCGCGTTGACGACCAAGCCGGGTCCGAGGGCTAGCACGAGGAGCAGGAAGGCCAGCCGACGGCCGCTCACGCCCCAGACAGGTCGACGGCGCAGCCAACCCAGGCCCCAAAGTGCCACCAGGGTCAAGCTGCCCCACAGGGTCAGCCATTCGGCCGAATGGTAAACGAACCGCTCGACCGGCGTGCCGCGAAAGGTGAAGCCTTCGTCCGGCGTGTAGAATAGCCCTGACACGAAGAGATCGATTTCGGGGAAACCGAGGAACAGGACCGCGGTGGCCGCGAAGGCGATCCAGATCAGAATGGGTACGCGCAACAGTCTCTCGTTCATGGATCCGTGGTGGGGCGATGGTGCGCTGCGGCCGGTGATCGCTCCGATGGCGGGTCGAGGTTCCGAGGTATTGTGACATGATGCGTTGGAGATGGGCCCTGATTCTGGTGGCGGGCGTGGTCGCTGGCTGTGCCACCGCGGTGCCCGAGGCGATTCGCGAACCACCGAGCGCGTCTCCGTCCGTCGCCGACGTGCAGCGATCGGCCCCGGGTTTTCTCGGCCAGCGGGTGCGCTGGGGAGGCACCATCCTGGCCGTGCGCAATCGTCCAGAGACCACCGAGATCGAGATTCTGGCGCGGCCGCTGCGCGGCAGTGGCGAACCCCGCGATGCGGCGGGCGGCGAAGGGCGCTTCGTCGCTGAGTTTGCCGGGTTTCTCGATCCGGCCGAGTATCCGGAAGGCCGTCGGTTGACCGTGACCGGGCGTTTGGCGCGGCTCGAGGCCGGTGCCGTGGGCGACTTCCGTTACCAGTTCCCGGTCGTCGTCGTCGAGGCCTCGCATCTGTGGCCCGAGCCGGTGGAGGCGGTCCTGGTCTCGCCGAGTCCGCTTTGGCATCCCTGGTACGATCCCTGGACCTTTCGCGCGCACCGGCCGTGGTTCGGGCCATGGTGATCGGTACAAGATGCACCGGCGGCGGCACGGATCTCGTCGGGACGCGCCGTGCCCGCGGGTTCGTTTCGTGGCGTTGGCTCGGCGTGGCCTTGCTGGCCGCCGCGTTACTCTCATCGCTCGGCTGCGCAACGACCCAGTGTGCACCAACGGTCGGTGCTCGCGATCCGACACCGGCGCAGGCCGCCGCGATCGATCATCCGATGCATGCCGATAGCCTGGTGCAATGGGGTGGTATCCTCGTCGATGTGCGCCATCGTTCGGACCACACCGAGCTCGAAGTGCTTGCCTATCCGCTCGACCCCTGCGGCCGACCGCGCGTGAGCGAGGCGCCCGTTGGCCGTTTTCTCATCGTCCGGCCGGGCTACCTCGAAACGGCCGATTTGGCGCCTGGGCGCCGAGTCACGGTGAGCGGCCCTCTGCTAGGCTCCCGTGACGGCCAGATTGGGGACGCGCCCTATCGCTTCCCGCTGGTCGAAAGTCATCAGCCGCATTTTTGGCCCGAAGATCGGCGACGCCAATCGAGCGTGAGACCCTGGGTCAGCATCGGTATCGGGTCCGGCGGTCGCGGCGTCGGGGGCGGCGTGGGGATCTCGCTGTGATCACGAGCTCACAATCGTCCGGATCGGCGCGATGAACCCTGCACTGGTCGATTGCCAATCGGTCGTCCAACGCCGTGGGGGTTGAAGGATGCCGACCCGCGGTGGTTTGATTGGGTCCTGAGTAGCGTGCGCGTTCGGATTTGGCGCGATTTCGTCACTGATGCCGTCAGCCGGCGAATGCGCGGGCCTGGTCTTTCATCTTACCGACGATCGCGTAGACGCCGACGTGCCGGTTTGGACTCAAATGCTCTTCGAGGCGCAGCCCGCTGAACAGTTGGTCGACGTCCAGTCGCTCGACTTGGCTTGGTGTCTTGCCGGAGAAGAGCTCGACCAAAAGGGCCACGACGCCCTTGATGATCGCGGTATCGCAGTCGCCGTCGAAGCGCAGCCGTGGGTCGCCGGCACCCATCGGTCGTGCGACGATGTGGACCAGACTCATACATTCATGGACGCGATTGCGATCGAGTTTGTCACTCGCCGGCATCGGCGGCAGCCGCTCACCGAGCTCGACGAGATATTCGTAACGCTGATCCCAATCGCCGAGCAGCTCGAAGGCCGCGACGAGCTCGTCGATCTCCGCGAGCCCGTCACTATCCGACGCTGAATGATTCACCGCAGCCACAGGTATCCTTGACGTTTGGATTGCGGAACTCGAAGCCCTGATTCAGCAGGCTCGAACGGACGAAATCGATCTCCATGCCGTCGATGCGGGTCAGACTGACCGGGTCGACGACGACCTTGATACCGTGGCTTTCGAACACGGCATCATCATCCGCGACGGCATCGGCATAATCGACCTCGTAGGCGAAGCCGGTGCAGCCGGATTTGCGGGTGCCGACTCGCAGCCCGAGCCCTTGACCACGTCTCGCGATCATGTTGGCTACGTGGCGGGCGGCCGTTTCGGTCAGAGTTATCGCCATGTTGCCTATCCTCCGCACAGTCTGGCTAACGTTGCCGTCAAAGTGCCGACATGGTCGCACTGCGCCGGAATTTCAATCACGCGGGTCCGTCAATGCCGGTGTTCGCCGGCCTCCATGCTCGAGGCCGCGGCCATGTCCATCAACCCCCGCATCAGGCGGGCACGATCCTTGAGGTCGAGCGTCTCGATCAGGGCTTGTTTGTCCTCTGGCTCGAGGGGCAGATGTGCGCACAAGAGGTTGACGAGATCCTGGGCGGGCATCCGTTTGACGTCGTCCCAGGGTATCTCGACACGGCGCAGATCACAATAAGCGCGCAACGACGCGAGAAACCCGTCCTGATCGGACCAACCGGTCTCCGGCTCGCGATAGTCGATCGCGAAAGGCCCCCAATCCGGACGCACACGCCGGTAGTCACGACGGGGTTCGAGTTCCCGGTCGACGAGGAAACGACAGACCCCCGTCAACACCAGGATGATCCGGCCGTCATTGGTCTCGCTATACGAGGTGATGCGGCCCGCGCAGCCGACCCGATGCAGCTCGGGCGAATCCTGATCGCCCGTGTCGGGGCGCGGTTGGATCATGCCGATCAACCGGTCGCTCGCCAATGCATCCTCGACCATATTCAGGTACCGCGGTTCGAAGATGTTGAGCGGCAGCTGCACGCCGGGCATCACGACGGCCCCGGCGAGCGGGAAGATCGGCAATTCGGTTGGGAGGTCGGCAAAGTCCGGTATGAAGGGGTTGCGCGGCATGACGAATTCTGGCTCTGGCCTGATCAGGGAATGCTTCGGTCGATTGGCGTTGCCGCCGACCTTCGAAGTCCGCCTTCGCACGACGGCGGACCGGCCGTTGCGGCCCGGCGAGACGGGCCGGGCGAACCAGTCCTGAGCGCGCGGACAGCTCCTAGATGGGGTGATGGATCGAGGTTACCAGGGTGCGCGGATTCGATTCTTCGCTGTCGGGCGGCTGGCGAGCGCCCCGCCGGGAGTCGGACCGCGGCGCGGCCAACGGCACTTCGCGTGCCCGAGCGGGCAGGCTGCGACCGTCGATTCACGACATCTTCACGAAGCCACAACGGCGATGCAACAAAGATTCGGGAAGATAAGGAATCCTGTCCATCGAGGGACCCCGACCATGACGCGGATCGAACGCTCATCTTCACTGCGCTACCGTAGTATCTGGATCTCCGATACCCATCTGGGCAGTCGCGGCTGCCAAGCCGACTTTCTGCTCGATTTCCTGCGCTCGACCGAGTCCCAGAACCTCTACTTGGTCGGTGATATCGTCGACGTCTGGGCGATGCACGGGAGCCTGCACTGGCCAACATCCCATAACGGGGTCGTAGGGGCGCTCTTCGACAAGGCCCGCAACGGAACGCGCGTCGTCTATCTCCCCGGGAATCACGATGAGCTTTTCCGTGCCCACGTCGGGCACGACTTCGCGCGGATCGCGGTCCGCGACGAGGTTATCCATACGACGGCTGATGGTCGGCGTTTTCTCGTAACCCACGGTGATCGATTCGATGGCGTCGTGCAGAATGGCCGCTGGCTGGCCAGGATCGGTTCTCGGGCCTATGATCTGCTGCTCGTGGCGAACCGACTCGTCAACTTGGGGCGACGCCTCCTCGGGCTCCCCTACTGGTCACTGGCTGCCTACCTGAAACACAAGGTCAAGGACGCGGTCGATTACATCGGGCGCTATGAGCGATCCATCGCCGCCGAAGCCCATCGGCATGCCTTCGATGGCATGATCTGCGGTCATATCCACAAGGCGGCGATGCGCGATATCGACGGGATTCTGTACTGCAACTGCGGCGATTGGGTCGAGAGCTGTACAGCGTTGGTCGAACACCACGACGGTCGGTTGGAACTGTTGGGGTGGACGGACGCGGCGCAGGTGTCCTTGACGGCGTGGGAACCGGCTACGGTTTGGGCTCGGGCCAGTTAGAATACCAGGCAAAATGACGGACGCCGACGGCGCTCCGGCGTCCCGATGAGCTTGCTTGGTTTACGCTATGGTCTCGTTGCCTCCGTCCTTGCCGATCGCGGTCAGTCTGGTCCTGGCATTCGTCGCTGGGGCGGCCCTCGTCCTGGCCTTCGCGCCCTTCTCCTGGTACCCGCTCGCTTTTCTTGCGTTGGCCTTGTTCTACCTGGCCCTGCGCGACCGATCGCCGGGAGGGGCCTTCGTCGTCGGATGGGCCTTCGGGCTCGGCCTGATGGGGTTCGGGGTTTCCTGGGTCCGCATCAGCCTGAACGAGTTCGGCAATATGGATCCCGGGATCGCGAACCTCTTGACCGCGCTCTTCGTGGCCGCCATGGCGCTTTACTATGGCATTGCCGGCTGGCTGATCCATCGCCTCGACCGCGGCCCCGTCTGGGTTGGTCCGCTGTTGGTATTGCCCGGTGTCTGGGTCTTGGTCGAATGGCTGCGGGGGTGGCTGTTCACCGGTTTCCCCTGGCTGACGATCGGGTACTCGCAAATCGATTCGCCGTTGGCCGGATTCGCACCGGTCGCGGGTGTCCATGGCGTCAGTCTGGTCGTCGCGATCGGTGCCGGCCTGCTGTGGGGGCTGATGGCCTGGACGCGCCGCTCGCGGATCGTCGCCGCGCTCGGGCTGGGCGGGGTCTTTCTGGCCGGTGCCGGGCTCGCGCAGTTTGACTGGACGCGACCCGCGGGCGCCCCGCTGCGCGCGAGCGTGCTGCAGGCGAACATCCCGCAGTCGATCAAGTGGGATGAGGCGGCGCGCCTGCCGACCATCGAAGCCTACCTGCAACTGACCCGCGATCACCTCGACAGCGATGTGCTGGTCTGGCCGGAAACCGCGCTGCCGGACTTCCTGCATCGACTGCGTGCGCCGATCATCGACCCGCTGTCGACCCTTGCGAATGAGCGTGGCATCGGAATCGTCTTCGGGATCCCGACGACGAGCGAGGATGGCGAACCGCGCTACCATAATTCGCTGGTCAGCATCGGCGGCTCCGAGGATGTCTATCACAAGAGGCATCTGGTCCCCTTCGGTGAGTACCTGCCGTTCCGCCGCTGGCTCGGCCCCGTCGTCGAGTGGTTCGATGTCCCGATGTCCGATTTCAGCCCCGGCCAAATGGTCCGCCCCTTGTTGTCGGTCAATGGGCAATCGGTCGGTGTGTCGATCTGCTACGAAATCGCCTTCCCGGCCGAAGTCATCGAGGCCCTGCCCGACGCCGTGTACCTGATCACCGTGAGCAACGATGCCTGGTTCGGGGACTCGCTGGCGCCGCACCAGCATCTGGAGATCGCCCGGATGCGCGCGCTCGAGACCGGCCGTCCGTTGCTGCGGGCCACCAACACCGGCATCTCCGCGATCATCGATGACCGGGGCAGGCTCGGCGGCGCGGTGCCCTTGTTCGAGCGCGGGGCCTTCAGTGCCGAGATTCATCCACGAAGCGGCGCTACGCCGTTCGTCACGCTGGGCAACGCGCTGGCGATCGGCCTGGCTACCGCACTCCTGCTCGCCGGCGGTGTCTTGTCCCTGCGGCGGCGCAATTAGGCTATGGCAGTTGCTCGCGCTGCCGTTATCATGAGCCTTTAGCCAGTTGAATTGGGGTTTCCTTTGCAGGCGCTGATCTATTTCTTCTTCGAGATGTGCCTCCTGCGTCGTGCACCGCAGGATCTTCCCGCGTCGGAGCTGCTGTTTCGTCTGGTGTTGGCGACGAGTTTGCTGATCGGGGTTCTGGTCGGCGTGATCGCCGGCCAACCACTGTTGGCGGGTGTGATCCGGAGTCTCGCGCAACTACTGCTGCTGTTGGCCGTCTTGTTCGTCGCATTGGATCTGTTCGGTCGGCGGCCCCGATTCTTGCAGACGGCGACGGCGCTGCTGGGCACCGGCGCCCTGCTCGGCCTCCTGGCCCTGATTCCGATCGGGCTTTTGCCGGCCGACTTTGCCGGCGATCAGCTGACACTGGCCGGGCTGGTGTTGCTGGGGATCTTCGTCTGGAGCGTCGTCGTCGCCGGCCATATCGTGCGCCATACCTTCGGTGTCACCTTGGGGCAGGGGGCGGCGATCGTCGTCCTCTACGAGCTGCTCAGCTTCCTGCTGCTCGGCGGCCTCCTCGCCGGCGGCGGTTGATATGCATCTGCATATCTTGGGTGCGTGCGGCACCTTCATGGGTGGCGTCGCGCTGTTGGCTCGAGCGCTGGGCCACCGCGTCACGGGTTCCGACGCGCACGTCTACCCACCGATGAGCAGCCAGCTCGAGGCAGCGGGTATCGGCCTGTTCGATGGCTACGAGGCCGATCACCTCGAGCCCGCGCCGGATCTGGTCGTCGTGGGTAACGCGATGAAGCGCGGGATCCCCGTCGTCGAGGCAATGCTGGACAGAGGTTTGCCCTATGTCTCGGGCCCCCAGTGGTTGCGCGAGCACCTGCTCGGCGGGCGCTGGGTGCTCGCGGTCGCCGGGACACACGGCAAGACGACGACGGCGAGCATGCTGGCCTGGGTGCTGGAGGCGGCGGGCCTGGATCCCGGTTTCCTGATCGGCGGCGTGCCGATCGATTTCGGCCAGTCTGCGCGTCTCGGGTCGAGCCCCTTTTTCGTCGTCGAGGCCGATGAATACGACACGGCCTTCTTCGACAAGCGCTCGAAATTCGTCCATTACGGGCCCCGTACGCTGATCCTGAACAATCTGGAGTTCGATCACGCGGACATCTTTGACGACCTGGCGATGATCCAGCGCCAATTCCACCACTTGGTGCGCACTGTTCCGGGCCGCGGCCTGATCATCCATCCATCCAGCGACGCGGCGCTCGCCGAGGTTCTGGCGATGGGCTGCTGGACCCCATGCGAGACCTTCGGCGACGGTGGCGACTGGTCCGCGCGCCTGTCGGTGCCCGACGGCTCGTGCTTCCGGGTCCATTGGCGCGACCGCGAGCTGGGCGAGGTCCAGTGGGACCAGACGGGCCGCCACAATGTGCGAAACGCGCTGGCCGTCCTGGCGGCGGCGCATCATGCTGGCGTGTCGCCGGAGGTCGGGATCGAGGCCTTGAGTCGTTTCCGTGGGGTCAGACGACGGATGGAGCGGCGTGGCGAGGTCGCCGGCGTGACCCTCTATGACGACTTCGCCCATCACCCGACGGCGATTGCGCTGACCCTCGATGGGCTGCGACGGCGGGTCGGCCCGCAGCGCATCGTTGCGATCCTCGAGCCGCGGTCGAACACGATGCGGCTTGGCGTGCACAATCGCGACCTCGGCGCGGCTCTCGCTGCGGCCGACCGAGTTCACCTGTACGCACCGGCCGATCTGGGATGGGATGGCGCGGCCGTGCTTGCCGGGCTCGACGACCGGTTGTCGGTCGCGGACCAGGTCGAGACCATCATTGCGCGGGTCGTCGCCGAGCGGCGTGACGGCGATCAGGTGCTGATCATGAGCAACGGTGGTTTTCAGGGCATCCACGAGCGGCTGCTGGCCGCGCTGCGGGACAGCGCGTCTGCTCTGGACGCCACGCGGCCGTCATGACCGCTGCGACGGGTGCCTCGGCGAAGACCATCGCGCTGGCCTGGACCGGTGCGTCCGGTGCCCAATACGGGTTGCGGCTGTTGGAATGCCTGTTGCGCGCCGAGGTCCGGGTCTACCTGCTGATCTCGCAGGCGGCTCAGATCGTGCTCAGAATGGAGGCCGACCTGGCGGTGCCGGCGCGCCCGGCGGAGGCCGAGGCCTTCCTGAGTGCGCGGTTCGGCGCGCGACCGGGCCAGCTCCAAGTATTCGGGCGCCAGCAGTGGACGGCACCGGTTGCGAGCGGCACCAATCCACCGGATGCGATGGTCATTTGCCCCTGCACCACGGGCACCCTGGCGAGTCTCGCGGCCGGGCTGAGCGAGGACCTGATCGACCGCGCGGCCGATGTGGTCCTGAAGGAAGGTCGGCGGCTGATCCTGGTGGTCCGCGAGACCCCGTTCACGAGCATCCATCTCGAGAACATGCTGCGGTTGGCGCGCGCCGGCGCCGTCATCATGCCGGCCAATCCTGGCTTCTACCTCCAGCCGACCACGGTGGCCGAGATCGTCGACTTCATCGTGGCGCGTATCCTCGACCATTTGGCGATCCCCCATGACCTGATCGGCCGTTGGGGTGATCGGTCGATGGAGACCGAAGACCACAGGGAGTGAGCGACGGCTCCGGCCAGCTCGCGGCCCCGGCCGATCGTTTCTGGTCCGATGACTCGTCGAGACGGCGGGATTCAGTTTACTCGGGTTCCAGGAGCCAGATCGGCGGTGAGGTCCGATCGAGGTCGGCCGGTTTGCGGCGGAGACCCTCGAGGTCGGCGTTGAGGCGATGCCAAGCGGCAGTCGCGTCCTCGTCGGTCGTCGGCAAGGCGAAGAGCCCGAGCAGCACCTCCTTGTGCTGGCTCGTGACGTGGCCGATCCATACGGGTCCGATCTCGTCGATCACGTACTGACTCGACCAGAGTCGCAGCACGAAACGCCGTTCGGCCGTTTCCAGGTCATGGACCAGCACCAAGGCCTCGTGCTGTCCATCATGGACATGAGGGATCACCGGCAGGTCGGTCAGTGGCAGGGTCGGCGACAGCAAACGGAGCGCGTTACGCCACTGCAGCAATTCGGCCGGGCGCCAGCCGACCTCGGTCAGCCTGTCGGTCAGGGCTGCCGGTGGGCCGGCATACTGGAGGTTCAGCGGTTGTCGGTGACGTTGCCACAGGTCGAGGCGCTGGCGCGGAAGCTCGTAGCGATGTTGCTGATACCAGGCGGTCTCGGTGACGGTAATGGGGATCGGCGCCGGGGCCAGACGTGCCAAATCGTCGCTGTGGCTGGTCAGGGTGCGGACGGTGACGGCGGCGGCGAGCGTGGCGCAGGCGATCGAGGCTAGCCCGGGCCAACGTCGGTCGAAGCGGCTATGGCGCCGGAACGCCAGTCCCAGGATGGCGACCCAGGCGAGGCCCAGCGCAACACTGCCGATCAGGTCGCTCAACCATTCGGCGCCGAAGTAAAGCCGGCTCGTCACGATCGCGGTGACCAGCGAGGTGGCCGTGACGTAAGGGATCCACCGCCAGGTCGGCGGGATGCCGCGGGCCAACGCCACCGCGAGGAAGCCATAAACGACGGTTGCGCCGAGCACCGGGACGCTCGGAAACGACCAGGGTCCGAGATCCCCCAGGCCGATATCGGGCCGCGCTACCCGGAGGAGGTGGCCCAGGATCGGAGCGGCAGCCAGCGCGAATCCGGCGGCGGCGAGCCAATACCGGGCATGGCGTCGATGGCGGCGGTGGCGAAGATAGAGATAGACGGCGACGACCAGAGTCAGCATCACGACCGGATCGCCAAGGCGGCCCAATACCGCCATCAGGTCATTCGCGGGCGGCGTGTGGAGGCTGAGCCCAAGGTCCAGAACCGTCTGGTTCAGGGTCAGTTCGGCAGGCCCGACGAAGGTGACCCCAGCCATAGCGCCGACCAACAGCGTCGCGATGATCAACAGGCCGGCGAGTGCGGCGAGGATGGCGGCGTCGGGATGTTGGGGGTCCGCGAGGGCCAACGCGACCTTGCCCATGTTCGGATGGAGATTGCCCCAGCGCAGCAGGCGACTGACCAGGGCCCCGGCTCGTGGACTCAGGAACAAGAACAGGCGGCGGGAAAACCATGCCGAGAACGATAGCAGGGCGACCAACAGCAGGGCCAGAATGACCAGTCGGCCGGCGGCCTCGGCCGCGAGTTTCAATGAGGCGCCGAACAGGATCCCTGGCAGCAGATAGGCCGGCGCCCAAGCCATTGCCGATAGCACGTTGGCGGTCAAGAAATGGCCCGCCCGCATGGCCATCATGCCGGCGATCAAGGGCACGATCGCCCGGACAGGTCCGACGAAGCGTCCGAGCACGATGCTCCATACGCCGAAGCGGGCGAAGAACCGCTCGCCGTGCTCGAGGCTGCCGGGGTATCTGGAGAAAGGCCAGAGCCCCCGGATACGGGTCTTGAAACGCCGGCCGATCCAGAAGCTCAGGGTGTCGCCCAGGATGGCGCCGATCGTGGCGACGAGCCAGGCCAGCCACAGATCGAGGACGCCGGCGGCGATCAAGGCGCCAGCGGCGAGCAGGATCAGCACGCCGGGGATCAGCATTCCGACGACCGCGAGCGATTCGGTCAACGCGGCCAGAAACAGGATGAGGTAGGCCCAGGCCGCGTGGGCGGCGACCCAGTCGAGAAGCGGCTGAAAAGGGGTGTCCATCGTCAGGTCGCGATCGCCAGAGGCGATCAGCGTTCTGGGAGCGGCCGTGTGCAGGCGTCGAAGAGGTGATGCCCGGCGCCGCGATATCGCGGCGCGTAGTGGTGGATGGGCAGGGTGGTCAGGCGGCGATCTCGGCGAAGGTCTCGGCGGCGGCGTCCAGGGTGGCATCGATCTCGGCCTGTCCATGAGCCGACGAGACGAAGCCGGCCTCGAACGCCGACGGCGCCAAATAGACACCGCGCCGCAGCATCCCGTGGAAGAAGGCCCGGAAACGATCCTGATCGCAGGCCGTGGCCTCCTCGTAACTGGTCACCTGCGCCGCATCCGTGAAAAAGAAGCCGAACATGCCGCCGACCTGGTTCGTCGTCAGCGGGATGCCAGCAGCGCCGGCGCGCTCGACGAGGCCGGCGGCCAGGCGTTCGGTGCGCGCGCCGAGGACCTCGTAGAAATCCGGCACAGAGACGAGCTCGAGGGTCTTGAGACCGGCCGCCATCGCCACCGGGTTGCCGGACAGGGTGCCCGCCTGGTAGACGGGGCCGAGCGGCGAGAGACGTTCCATGATCTCCCGGCGGCCGCCGAACGCGCCGACGGGCATCCCGCCACCGATGACCTTGCCGAGCGTGGTCAGGTCGGGCCGAATCCCGTAATAGGCCTGGGCGCCACCTCGGGCGACACGAAAACCGGTCATGACCTCGTCGAAGATCAAGACCGCCCCGTGCTGGTCGCAAAGCTCGCGCAGGCCTTCCAGGAACCCTGGCACCGGGGGGATGCAGTTCATGTTGCCGGCGACCGGCTCGACGATGATCGCGGCGATCTGGTCGCCGCTTGCGGCGAAGGCGTCACGGACCTGGTCGAGGTCGTTGTAGCGCAACGTGATCGTCAGTTCGGCCAAGGCCGCCGGGACACCGGGCGAGCTGGGCTCGCCGAAAGTCAAGGCGCCGGAACCGGCCTTGACCAGCAGCGAATCGACGTGTCCGTGGTAGCAACCCTCGAACTTGACGACCTTGTCGCGCCCGGTGAAGCCACGCGCCAACCGCAGTGCGCTCATCGTGGCCTCGGTCCCGGAGCTGACCATGCGCACCAGGTCCATGCTCGGGACCAGTTCGCAGACCTTGTCGGCCATCCAGGTCTCCTGCTCGGTCGGGGCGCCGAAGCTCAGGCCCTTTTGGATTCGTTCCGCGACCGCGGCGATGACCTCGGGGTGAGCGTGACCGAGGATCATCGGACCCCAGGAACCGACGTAATCGATATAGCGTGTGCCGTCGGCATCGAACACGTGGGGGCCGGCGGCGCGCTCGAAGAAGACGGGGTCGCCGCCGACGCCGCGGAAGGCGCGCACCGGGGAGTTGACGCCCCCAGGGATGTGGCGCTGGGCAGCGACGAACAGGTCATGGGCTCGGGTCATCGGGAATCCTCCGTCGGAAACAGTCGGGTGTAGGCGCGGGCGGCGGCCTCGCAGTCGGGGGCGTCGAAGACGCCGGATACGACGGCGAGCATGTCGGCCCCGGCCGCGATCAGCGGCCCGCCATTGTCTGGAGTAATGCCGCCGATCGCAACCAGCGGGCGGCCTAGCGTCTTGCGGGCGCCGCGCAGCAGCGCCGGATCGGCACGCAGCGCGTTCGGCTTGGTCGTCGATCGGAAGAAGCTGCCAAAGGCGAGGTAATCGGCGCCGGCCGTGGCGGCATCCAGCGCCCGCGCAAGATCGGCGTAACAGGAGACTCCGATCAGGGCATCGGGGCCGAGCCGGGCGCGCGCCAGGCGCGGATCCGGATCGTCGCGGCCGAGGTGGACGCCGTCGGCGCCGATCCTGGCCGCGAGGCCAAGATCGTCATTGACGATCAGCGGCACGCCGCGTGCGCGGCAGAGGCCCAGCAGCGCTTCGGCCTTCGCGATGCGGGTCGCGGGGTCGGCGTCCTTGTCCCGGTACTGCACCAGGCGGGCGCCGCCGCGAATCGCGCGCTCCACGATGGCCGCCAGATCGGCAGGCGCCATCGGTGTACCGGGGGTGACCAGATAGAGGCCGAACAGCCGGCTCATATGGCCTCGGCGCGCGGTGGATCGAGCGCGAAGAGTCGATTCGGGGTCAGTTGACCACGGCCGGTTCGCCGCGCACGCGCGAGCGTCTGCCAGGTGTACGCCTGGGCCTCGGCGACCGCGTCGACCAGTTCCTGACCGGCGGCGAGTCGGGCCGCGATCGCACTCGCCAAGGTGCAGCCGGAGCCGTGATATTCGCCGGGCAGGCGTGGCCAAGCCCAGCTTTGGCGGTGGCCGTCGCAGCCATACAGACGGTTGATCACCTCTGGTCCGTCGGCATGGGTGCCGGTGATCAGGACCCAGCGGCAGCCACTCGCCAGCAGCCGCGACGCGCACCCGTCGGGGGTCGCGGCATCGGCCAGCGTTCGTGCCTCGGGCCAGTTCGGTGTGATCAGCGTCGTGGCGCCGATCAGCTCCCGTTGCAGCGTTTCGATGAGGGCGCGGTCCGCGACGGGGTCACCGGCGCCGGTCGCGAGGACTGGGTCGAGGACGATCGGACGGTCGGCCCGTTCGCCGATCAGTCGTGCGACGGTATGAGCGAGGCTGGCCGTGCCGATCAGGCCGATTTTAATGGCCCCGACCGCACTGTCGGCCGTCAGGGTCCGCCATTGCTCCTCGAATCGGGCTGGAGCTTGCGGGTAGAGCCCGCGCAGGCCTCGTGAATCCTGGTTCGTCAGGCAGGTCACCAGGCCCAGCGCGTGGCCGCCGGCCGCACGGACCGCCTCGGCGTCGGCGAGGAGCCCGGCCCCGCCGCATGGATCGTGGCCCCCGGCACACAGCACCACCGGTGGGTGTTCGGATCCTGCGGTCGCGGTCGGTCGTGTCATGGCGATCTGATCATTGGCGCACGGCGCCGCTTGGTCGCGGCGATTGGCCGTCAGGGTCGTTGAAAACGCCAAATCGAACCCTGACGTCGGATCGTGGGTAATGGCCATGGTAACCGAAAGGCCCTTTGCAGCGGGCGAAACGCTGAAGATATCGGGTCAGGGGCCGAAGCGCGAGGTGCTGGCCTGGTTGGTTGTCCACGGAGTTGTTCATGAAAACCTATGTCTGTCTGGTGTGTGGTCTAGTCTACGACGAGGCGCAGGGATGGCCGGAGGAAGGTATCCATCCCGGCACCGCATGGGCCGATGTGCCGGCCGATTGGCTCTGTCCCGAGTGCGGTGCGGGAAAGGAAGACTTCGAGATGGTTGAGCTCTGAGGCCTCGGCTGCGACGTGCTGCGCCACGCGGTCGAGGTCGGGATCCTGTGAAAGTCGCCGGTCACGGCCAAGCGCCGTTGGTCGCGAACCGCGGATCTGCTAACATCCCGCGATCAATCGAATCCGTATTACGAAGCTGGAGGTCCATGCGATGCATGCGGTCCTATCAACCGACGACCTGACGCTGACGGCTTCGGCCGCGGCGAAGATGAATGAGCTGTTCGGCCAGATCGATGACACCGTCCAGGGGGTGCGCGTCTTCGCGACCGCCGGTGGGTGTAGTGGGATCAGTTTCGGCATGACCTTCACCGATCGCATCAACGGCGACGACGGCGTGCTCGACTGTGACGGTTTCAAGGTCGTCGTCGACGATGGCACCTTGCCGTATCTACGTGGTGTCGAGATCGACTTCGTCGATCGCGGTGATGGTCAGGCGACTTTCGTCTTCAACAACCTGCCGCAGATGGGCGGCGGCTGCGGCAGCTGCGGCTCGTCGTCGGGCGGTGGTTGTTCATCGTCGCACCAGCATCATTGATCGTTGGCGCGTCGCCGCGTTTTTGAGGATTCGGGCACTATGCTCCACGTCGGTATCGTCGGTGGAACCGGCTACACCGGGTCCGAACTGTTGCGTCTGCTGCTCGGTCATCCGGGTGTCGCGGTGTCCGCAGTTACCTCGCGCGCCGAACGAGGGATGGCCGTATGCGATCTCTTCCCGTCGCTGCGCGGTCGGCTGTCGCTGAGTTTCGTCGAGCCTACGCTGGAGGGACTTGCTGGTTGCGATCTGGTGTTCTTCGCGACACCGAACGGGACGGCCATGAAGATGGTCCCTGATCTCTTGGCCGCGGGGACCCGCGTCATCGACTTGGCCGCCGACTTTCGACTCAAGGACCCGGCCTCGTGGGAGCGCTGGTACGGGCAGCCGCACGCTTGCCCCGAGCTGCTCGACGAAGCCGTCTATGGCCTTCCGGAGTTCAACCGAGACCGGATCCGGGCGGCGCGGCTCGTCGCCAATCCTGGTTGTTACCCGACGGCGGTCACCCTGGGGCTGGTCCCGCTCCTCGAGGCTGGGGTCATCGATCCCGACTGGATCGTCGCCGATGTCAAATCCGGGGTCAGCGGGGCGGGGCGGAAGGCAGAGCTGGGACTCTTGATGGCCGAGGTCGGCGAAAGTTTCAAGGCTTACGGCACTGGGGGGCATCGGCATGCCCCCGAGATCATGCAGAATCTTGCTCTGTTCGCCGATCGCTCCGTGAATCTGACCTTCGTTCCGCACCTGGTACCGATGGTTCGCGGTATCCAGGCTACCTTGTACGCTCGGCTGACACGAGCTGATCGACAGCCCCATGCCCTCTTCGCGAGCCGCTACGCGCAGGAGCCTTTCGTCGACGTGATGCCGCGTGGTTCGCATCCTGAGACTCGCTCGGTGCGCGGTGTCAACCTGTGCCGGATCGCTGTCAACGAGCAGCCTGGTGGTGTCGTCATCGTTCAATCGGTTATCGATAACCTCGTCAAGGGCGCGGCCGGTCAAGCGCTACAGAACATGAATCTGATGTTCGGGCTCGACGAAACCGCGGGCCTGATCAGCCTGCCGTTATCCCCCTGATCCCGGTGACCGATGGTCAGCATCCGGCGCCGCGACCGCTCGGTGGCGCGTTTCTAGTCATATCTTTGTGGCTTGTCTCCCTGGCCTCGGCCTTCGTTGCCGGTGGCTGGGTCGGGCAGGCGTCGCAAACCCCGGTGGCGGGTCCGATCACGGTTCTCGAGCATGAATATGCTTCGTTGGCTCGGCGTCTCGCCGAGGTGCAAGAGGAGGCGATTCTGTGCGAGCGCGGTTGTCAGATCGATCAGGAGGCGACGCGGGTCGTCACCGAGCGGTTGAAGGCGGCGCAGGACGAGCGTCTCGCGCTGATGAAAGAGGTCACTTACCTGCGGCGCCTGATTCAGGAGGGTGGTGGTGGCGCTGTCCACCTGCACGACCTGGTGATCGCGCCGGGGTCCGACCCTCGTCTGTACCATTTTCGCTTTACCGCGACCCAGTTGATCCGGGACTTCGGTACCTCGCAGGGGACCATTGCCCTGTCGGTGCAGGGCCATCGGGATGGCGATACGGAGACCTTGGCGCACCGGGATCTCGTTGATTCCGAGGATGCTGGGCTGTTGACGATGGATTTCCGCCATTTCCAGATGTTCGAGGGCCGCCTGCGGCTCCCGGACGGGTTCGAGCCGGAGTTCCTGGTAATCGATGTGACGCCGTCGACCGATGGCCTGATCGCGACGACCGAGCGCTTTCCGTGGCCGACGCTGCCGTGATCGAGGTCGCGGCCGACGCCTCGGCGGTTTCCGTCAGATCATGCCCCCCTTGCTCGTCTCTTCGCCCGGCTACGATGCTGTGGATGTTTGTAAGGCCAACGCGAATCCTTCGCGAGCCGGGGCACGACTTGTCGAATCGCCTTCCGCCCTCAGGCATCCGCGGGACAGGCTAAGCGATCCCAGCTCTAGTGCCCGGTCCGTCACGAGCACTTGACCCAGGACTCCATGAAACCCACTATAACGTGTGAGAAGATCATTAACTTACCGTTAACCAGGTGATAGGATCTCGGTGATGAACGCTGAAACCGCAGAGCTCGATGTGCCTCTCGTCTTCACTCACGCCGCGGCGGCCAAGGTCGCCGAGCTGATGTCGGAAGAGGGTAATCCGGATCTGATGCTACGAGTCTATATCCAGGGCGGGGGCTGCTCCGGCTTCCAGTATGGGTTTACCTTCGACGAGACCCTGCAGGACGGCGATACCGAAGTGGTTACCGACGGGGTTCGGCTGCTGATCGACCCGATGAGCATGCAGTATCTGGATGGAGCCGAGATCGATTACACCGAGGGTTTGCAGGGTGCTCAATTCGTGATCCGCAATCCCAATGCCTCGACGACCTGCGGCTGCGGTTCGTCTTTCTCGGTATGACCGGCGGTGGGGATGGCGCCGATCGGCGGCACCGTCAGTCGGCTGAAGATCCCGGGTGCCGCCCGATATCGCTGCGCCACGACCGACGCGCGATGAGGTCGGTCATGAGCTAGTGTCTTCGGGTCTGGGTGGGATCGGGAGGGGTATCGTCGCCGGAGCCGTGTTCGACGTGCCGCGATCATCCGCTGCTTGTTGCCACAGGTCGAACGCAGTCAACGCGAGCAGCAGCACGACACCGATGCCCAGTAGCACCATGATCGAGCGCGTCAGACCGCTGCGTGCCGTCCCCCGGCGAGGTTGGCGCGCCAGATTCCGATGGCGGAACTTATAGTCTTGCATCATGATTCGCCGTGACGCCAGATTCTGTTTTGTCAGTAATTTCGAATGCTTGCGCATTCTAAACGAAACGATAACCGAGCGAAAGAAGGCGCGATCCATGGTTTGCTGGGGCGCGGATAGACGCTCGCTCAGGGAAGCCATGCCGTGGAGTTTATCGACGACACCCTCGCGCTGATTCGGCGCGGCACCGAAGAGATTCTGACCGAAGAGGCTCTCGCAAAGAAGCTGGCCTCTGGCCGTCCGTTGCGCATCAAGGCTGGTTTCGACCCGACCGCGCCGGATCTGCACCTTGGTCACACGGTCTTGATCAACAAGCTGAGCCAGTTCCAGGACCTGGGGCACGAGATCTTGTTTCTGATCGGTGATTTCACCGGCATGATCGGCGATCCGACCGGCAAGAACGTCACGCGCAAGCCCCTGTCTCGAGAGGAGGTGTTGGAGAATGCGCGCACCTATCAGCAGCAGATCTTCCTGATTCTCGACCCAGAGCGTACGCAAATCGTTTTCAATTCCACCTGGATGGGCGTCATGCCCGCGGCCGATCTCGTTGGCTTGGCGGCACGTCACACTGTGGCCCGGATGCTGGAGCGCGATGATTTTTCTCGGCGCTTCAAGGCGGGGCAGCCGATCGCGATTCACGAATTCCTGTATCCGTTGGTGCAAGGCTATGACTCCGTGGCTTTGCGCGCCGATGTCGAGCTCGGCGGGACCGATCAGAAGTTCAACCTGCTGGTCGGGCGACAGCTTCAGGAGTCCTTCGGCCAAGAGCCGCAGGTCGTGATCACGATGCCGTTGCTCGAGGGGCTCGACGGTGTGCAGAAGATGTCGAAGTCACTGGGCAATTACGTCGGGATCACGGATCCGCCGAACGAGATGTTCGGCAAACTCATGTCGATCTCCGATCACTTGATGTGGCGTTACTTCGAGTTGTTGAGTTTGCGCCCGATGCCCGAGGTCAAGGCGTTGCGGCGCTCGGTCGCGGAGGGGTCGAACCCGCGCGATGCGAAGTTCGAGCTTGCTCGGGAGTTGGTCGCGCGCTTCCACGACCAGGCGTCCGCGCGCCGTGCCCTGGATGACTTCATCGCTCGATTCCAGCACGGCGGCCTACCTGACGATATGCCCGAGGTGACGCTTCAGGCAGCGGATGGGGCCGGTCTCCCTCTTGCCAATCTCCTCAAGGCCGCCGGATTGGTGGCCAGCACCTCCGACGCGATGCGTCTGGTCAAGCAGGGTGCTGTGCGCATCGATGGTGAGCGGGTCGAGGATCCTCGGATTCAATGCGCGACGGGTGTCACCCGGGTATTCCAAGTTGGCAAGCGGCGTTTTGCCCGGGTCTTGGTCGAGCTTTCCCTGTAGGGAGGGGACTTTGAAAAATCGCCATCCGGGCAATTTTTCAAGACGCGAAGCGAGAATGCGATTTCCGCTTCGCTTCATTTTCCGTCGCTTAGGCGACTGAAAATGGTGGGGCATCCTTGCCCCGCGCGGGCACCTTGAATTTTTCAAGGCGCCCCTTACG
>NZ_JBDKXB010000012.1:0-100964 GCF_041197575.1 Thioalkalicoccus limnaeus
AGATTAAGACTTTAGCGCGAAATCGGGCGGCGCCCGACCTGGCCATAGGGACATGCTACGGCCGCGGAGGACACCCGGATCCGGTTTAAAATCACTGTTCAGTAGGGAATCTAGACCCGCCCGTGGGATCTGTCAACCATGCTTAACGTAAATGGTACTTGACAACCCGGCGGGCAGAGTATCTAAACTTAGCGGTAATCCGAAAGCCCCCAGGGCATCGGTTCGAAACGGTTTGGGTCGGCCGTCACGACCGAAGATTGGGTTGCGGTCGGTGGGCTGCGCGTCGGGCGCAGCGGATCACGGGCAGCGGACAGTGTCTCGAGGTCGTGTGCATGGTGCGTTAGAGAGTGTGATCGGGTGTATCGCAGAATTATCGGCACGGTTGCCGCCGCGAACGATGGGGATTCGTTTCCGTGAAGCATTTCAAGGCGCCAAAGGAAACGCTCGGGGGGATCGATGCCATTACGACAGGGCGTCTGGTCGCTGCGGCTTCCGATGTTGCGTTGGTTACGGACAGGGAAGGGGTGGTGCAGGATGTGGCCTTCGGCAGCGACGAATTGGCAAAGGAGGTGGACGGGGATTGGGTCGGTCAGGCGTGGGCGGACACCGTGATACCGGCGAGTCGGCCTGTCGTGGCCGAGATGCTGGAGGAAGTGGGCGCGCGGGGCGGGTCGCGTTGGCGGCAGGTCTATTACTCGACACGCCACGGGGAAGCCGTGTCGGTTCGCTACTGCGCCGTCGCGGTGGCCGACCGCAAGCGGGTCTTGGTCGTCGGGCGCGACCTGCAGCCGGTCGAGGCATTGCAGCAGCAGTTGGTCGAAGCCCAGCAGGCGCTGGAGCGGGACTATTGGCGGTTGCGGCAGTTGGAGACCCGTTATCGGCTGTTGTTTCAGACCGCCAGCGAGGCCGTGTTGGTCATCGAGGCCGGCACGCAGAAGATCGTCGAGGCGAATCCGGTGGCCGTGCAGTTGCTTGGCGAGCGAGGGCGCGGCGTGCTGGGTCGGATCTTTCCGATTGGCTTCGACCCGCGCGGCACGCAGACCGTACAAGGGTTGCTGGCGGCAGTGCGTTCGGCAGGGCGGGCCGAAGAGGTCCGGGCGCATTTGGTCGATGGCGCCACGGAGTACACGGTTTCCGCCGCACTGTTGCGTCAGGAGAACGTGACCCTGTATCTCGTTCGTCTGGTTCCGGCGGGCGTCGGGGCCGCGGCGCCGGTTTCGGATGCGGCGAGCAAGGCGCTCAAGGTGATGGAGTTGGCCCCGGACGGCCTGGTCGTTACCAGCGCGGATGGTCGGATCCTGACGGCGAATGCGGCTTTTTTGGATTTGGCCCAATTGGCCAGCGAAGAGCAGGTACGCGGTCAGCCGCTCGATAACTGGCTGGGTCGGCCCGGTGTCGACATGAATGTGCTTTTGGCGAACCTGCGCCAACATGGCACCGTGCGATTGTTTGCGACCTTGCTGCGTGGCGAATACGGATCGACGACCGAGGTCGAGATCTCGGCGGTCGCGGTGCGCAACACCGAACGTACGGTGTTTGGTTTCATTATTCGTAACGTCGGACGTCGGGTCAGCACGGAGGCGGCACAGGGTCGCGAGTTGCCTCGGTCGGTCGAGCAATTGACCGAATTGGTGGGGCGTGTTCCATTAAAAGAATTGGTGCGTGAGTCGACCGATTTGATCGAGCGCCTGTGTATCGAGGCGGCGCTTGATTTGACCGGGGATAACCGGGCCTCCGCGGCAGAATTGCTCGGATTGAGTCGGCAGAGTCTATACGTGAAGCTGAGGCGCTATGGTATCAGTGATGTGGCGGCGGAGGAGGGCGGTTAGCGCTCGGCTGTCGGTCATTCGCCTAGCGCGTTGTCGTATTGGGTCTGGTGTGTTGCCGAGCTGGGCCTCGGGATCGACGCCAAGCGGGGAACGGTCGTTGTTTTCAATAATTGATTTCGAGGGGAAAAGCTCGGCCATGGCGCCATTCGGCTACCATCCTGATGCGTTTGGTGGTACCCTATCCCAGCATTGTCAAGGGCGTGCTTTTCCGAGCTATAGATAGCCTGACGTGCCAGGCATGCAAAGGATTGTCGATACGCTGAGTCGACGTGGCGGCGGATGCAATGAGCATTCCTCGTGTCTGAAGCGTATCACAGAAGCCCGCATTGCGGGCGTGTGGGGCTGCGGGGTCACTGCCGTTCCGTCGTTCGGTGGATATCCTGTAGCAACGTTTGTTTGTCAACTTCGTTAACGGTATGGAGTAGAAGAGATGAATCTACCGCCTCTCACTGAAGACCTGATGCTGAAAGTCATGCTGGCCATGTGGGGTGCCTTGGCCTTCGTTTTCTTCATTCTGCCCGGTTCGCCCAGCTACATCTGACGTAGCGCAGCGCCCGAACGCCGACAGGTCCCGCCGCTCGCGGCGGGTAAAAAATATCGGTCGGTATGGCTAGTGTGTTCTTAAATGGTGGAGCAGAAAAGATGAGCGAACAAGTCGGCTTGATGGTGATGATGGCCTGCTGGGCAGCCTTGGCTTTCGTTTACTTCGTAAGCCCCGGGGTTCTCCCGGCCTAGCTCGCCTGATCTCCAGCATCGTCGAGGCGTCCGTAGCCGCAGTCTGTCATTGTGCCGGTCGCTATCGCGTGCTGAGATCACGCACAGATGACCTCCTTCCATCGCGCTGCCTTGGAAGGGGGTCGTCGTCTCCGCAGCCTTGCCTTGTCGTCGGCCTGCGGAGAAGCCAAGCGCTTCGCTTGACGGTCAGTGCTGACCGTCGGGCTAGTGATTCATCTGCTCGATCAACGCCCGAGGATCGGTGTCCTCGATGCGGTCGAACAGCTCGGTCGCCTGCTCGGCGAGACGCCGAGTGTCGCTGTCGCGGACGATCTCCTTGATCTCGAGGAGTGACCCCGGTTGCATGCTGAAGGTTCGCAGACCCAATCCCAGCAGCAATCGCGTGAAGCGCGGGTCGCCCGCCATCTCGCCACACATGCTGACCGATGTCAGTCCTTTGTTGCCGATGTCGATGACCTGGCGAATCAGCGTCAGAACGGCCGGGTGCGCAGGGTCATACAAGTAACTCACCGCGTCGTCGAGCCTGTCGATGGCGAGTGTGTACTGGATCAGGTCGTTGGTGCCGATCGATAGGAAATCCAGTCGCTTTGCGATGGCGGCGGCGGTCAAGGCCGCCGCGGGGATCTCGATCATGCCGCCGATCGGAATCTCGGGGTCGAAGGCCAGCCCATCGCGTTGCAGCTCGTCCTTGGTCTGAGCGATCATGAAAAGGATGGTCTCGACTTCGTGCATCGAGGTGATCATCGGCAGCATCAATCGAACCGGGCCGACGGCGGAAGCCCTCAGGATCGCGCGCAGCTGAGGCCGAAAGATGGCCGGCTCTTTGAGGCATAAGCGGATCGCGCGCAGGCCCAGGGCGGGATTGCCGGTCGGTGGCGCACGCGAGGCCGCGCTGCCCTGCTTGTCGGCGCCGAGATCCAATGTGCGAATCGTGATCGGGATGCCGTCGAGGCCGCGAATCACAGAGGTGTAGACGGCCAGGTGTTCTTCCTCGTCCGGCAGATCCTCCCGATTCATATAGAGGAATTCGGTGCGGTAAAGCCCGATGCCGGATGCCCCGAGTGCGCGGGCGGTGGCCACGTCCTCCGGCAGTTCAAGGTTCGCTTGTAGTTCGATGGCGACGCCGTCGCGCGTGACCGCTGGTTCACCGATCAGGCGGCGCCGTTCGATATGGCGCGTTGCGAGGAGCTGCTGGTGGTGGCGGTAATGCCGCAAAGTGCTTTCGTCGATGTCCGCGAGGACCATGCCTGTCTGCCCGTCTACGATCAGGAGCTCGCCGGAGACCAGGTAGCGTGTCGCAGAGGGCACGCCGATGACCGCGGGGATGTTCAGGCTCCGAGCGAGGATCGCCATGTGCGACATGGGTCCGCCTGATTCGCTGACGAAGGCCGCGACACCGCGATAATGGAAGTCGATCGCCTCGGCTGGCGTCAGGTCGCGCGCGACGATGACCCGGCCCCGGAGGTCGCCGGTCGCCGGAAACTCGGGCGGTGATGGATCGAGCAGGAACCCCTGGATCTGCTGGACGACGTGTTCGATGTCGTCGCGGCGAGTCTTCAGGTAAGGGTCGTCCATCAAGTCGAAGGTCTCGACGAGACGGTCCCGCTGGCACTGCAAGGCCCATTCGGCGGTGTAGAAATGCTCGCGAATCGATTGCCGGCAGGCGTCGACAAGGGCCGCGTCTTCGAGCATCAGCAGGTGGGTGTCGATGAACTCGGCGATCCCGCTCGCCATGCCCCGCGGAATCCGGTGGCGAATGTCCTTCATGGCTCGGTGGGCGGCGGCGACCGCTTTGGACAGCCGCGCCAGTTCCGCGTCGACATGGGCCTCGGACACCGTCCGCCGGGAGAGGATGGGCCGCTGCTCGCGGTCAAGGACCAAGGCCTCGCCGATCGCGATGGCACGCGTCGTCGTGATGCCGATGCCGAGGCAAGCCAGCGTCATTCGCCCTCTCCGAAGCGATCCGCAATCAGTTGCGTCAGCGCCTTGCACGCCGCCGCCTCGTCGTCGCCGTCGATCTCGAGTCGCACGCGGCTGCCTTGACTGGCCGCCAACATCATGACCCCCATGATGCTCTTGCCGTTGACGCGGCGTCCATCCTTGCTGACCTGAATCTGGCTGGTGTAGGCGCTGGCGCAGGTGACGAACCTGGCGGCTGCGCGCGCGTGCAGACCGAGCTTGTTTACGATCTCCAGCTCTGTTTCGATCATCGGCGCGAGTCGTGTCGGTCGTTCGTGTTCGGGCACAGCATGACCCCGTCGTGGGCGCCGCTCAAGGCCTTGGCAGCCAGTTCATCCAACGGTAAAGGGGCGTAGTTCAGCGCCCGCACCAGCATCGGTAGATTGACCCCGCTCAGTACGCGGACCCGATGCTGACCGCCGAGCGAATGGGCGATGTTCGATGGCGTCGAGCCGTAGAGATCGGTCAAGACGAGTAGGCCGTCGCCCTCGTCGAGAAGAGCCGCCATGGCCCGTGCGGTGGCAAGCATGTCGTCGCGCTCGTCATCGTGACCGACGGCCAGGGCTTCGGCGCGGAGTGGACAGCCACCCAGCATCCCGGTCGCCACCCGGAGCAACTCGGCACCGATGCCATTGTGGGTGACCAGCAAGAGGCCGGCGCTCATCAGGGCAGCTCCCGGTGGCGGACCATGACCTTGTGACCGCCCGCCTCGAAGTGATTACGGAGGGCCTCGGCCAGGTAGACGGACCGATGCTGCCCGCCGGTGCAGCCGATCGCTATGGTCAAATAGCTGCGCCCATCCGTTTCGAATTCCGGGATCCAGCGGTCGAAGAAGGCGAGGATGTCGTCGCGCATCCGTGTCACCTCCGGGTGTCCGTCAAGGAAGGCCGCGACCGCCGGGTTCAGCCCCGTCAGGCGGCGCAGTTCGGGCTCCCAATGGGGGTTCGGCAGGCAGCGGACGTCGAAGACGAAGTCCACGTCGTGAGGTGCCCCGTATTTGTAACCGAATGATTGTAAGAGGATCGATGTCCGGGGCGATGATTCTCCGGCCACCTGCTCGCGAATCAGATCCCGCAGCTCGTGTACATTCGTGTGCGTGGTGTCGATATGCCAGGTCGCGCCCCTGAGGATCGGTTCCAGATACTGCCGTTCGAGCACGATCGCCTCGCGCAGCGAGCGATCGGCGTTGGTCAGTGGATGCTTGCGTCGCGTCTCGCTGAAGCGAGTGATCAGGGTGTCCGTCTGAGCGTCGAGGAAGGCGACACGGCACTCCAGCCCAAGCGCGCGCGCCTCGTCGATGATACGTGTGAGGGTGGCGAGGTTTTCGGGCTTGTTGCGGGCGTCGATGCCGACGGCCGTCTGATCGTAGACCGGGTCCTCGAGTTGCGCGATGACGGTGGCTAACTCGGTCAGCAGGAATAGCGGAAGGTTGTCGATGCAGTAGTAGCCGAGGTCCTCCAGCGTGTGGAGCGCAACGCTCTTGCCCGAGCCCGACAGACCGCTGACGATGATCAGTTTCATGGTACCTTGACAGGCCCTTCCGGCGGCGCCGGCCGAGTCCCGTGAGCTACTATGTCGTACGCTGTTCCCAGTCCTTGAAGAGGCCGAGTACCTCGGCCGCTGTCTCGGCGTTGCGCAGGCTCACCCGCAAAGCTGGATTGCTGAGCATCGTGGCCAACTGGGATAGAAGCTGCAGATGCATCTCATTGGCCGCCTCGGGTACCAGTAGCGCGAAGGCCAGGTCGACTGGCGTTTCGTCGATGGCGTCGTATCCGATCCCCGTCGCCAGTTGGGCGAAGGCCCCGATCGGTTCCCGGATCTCCGGTACGCGTGCGTGCGGCAGCGCGATACCGTGACCGAGACCGGTGCTTCCGAGCCGTTCTCGTTCGATCAAGCGTTCGAAGACGATCTCCGGCGTGAGGATCAGGTTCGCGCTGGCCAACAGTTCGCTCAAGGTCTCGAGCAAGCGCTTCTTGCTGGTGACCTCTACACGGCAGCCGATCCGGCGCTCGGCGATGAGTTCAGACGGAGACATCGATCACATGAATCCCAATGCACTGGACAAGGATAATGGGCGGAGATTTTCGCACATCCAGCGCGGTGATTGTGGGGTATTGCATCACAACGGCGTCAGCCGCTGTGAGCATCGCGTCGGTCGCGACGATCGCACCGAGTCGCATGAGACCAATCACTCGGGACGAAGTGGCGCCCGGTCCGGGGCGTTTGGTCTGCCTATCGCTCGGACCGGGGTGCTTCCTACTCGTCGGTCGGTGGGGCTTCGTCTAATCCTTTGAGGCTGTTGCCGCCGCGGTGATTGTTCTTCTTCTCCTTGTGGCGAATGACCTGGCGATCGAGCTTGTCGATCAACCCGTCGATCGCGGCATACATGTCTTCATGGACCGACTCCGCGAACAGGTTGGCCCCATTGACGTAGATCGTGGCCTCCGCGCGTTGGCGGAGCTTCTCGACGCTGAGGATGACGTGCATGTTGATGACGTGGTCGAAATGCCGCCCGAGACGCTCGAACTTGTTCTCGACATAGCCCCGGAGTGCCTCGGTGATGTCGACATGGTGCCCCGTCAGGTTGATCTGCATGATGTACTCCTAGTGTTCTGAACGCCTCTCAAGTGAGACGTTTACGTTCGTTCGAAGGTGGTATGCCCAAGGCCTCGCGGTACTTTGCCACGGTGCGTCTGGCCACATTGATGCCCTGATCCCCAAGCACGGTCGCGATCCGGCTGTCGCTGAGGGGCTTGCTGGCCGGCTCACCGGCGACCAGCTTGCGGATCAGGGCGCGGATCGCGGTCGACGAACATTCGCCTCCCGAAGCCGTGCCCACATGGCTGGAAAAGAAGAACTTCAATTCGAAGGTGCCTCGTGGAGTATGCATGTACTTCTGGGTCGTCACGCGCGAAATCGTCGACTCGTGCAGATCGAGGGTCTCAGCGATGTCGCGCAGGACCATGGGCTTCATCGCCTCCTCTCCGTGTTCCAGAAAATCCCTTTGCAACTCCACGATCTTGGCGGCAACGCGCAGCACCGTCTCATTGCGGCTCGCCAGGCTCTTGATGAACCAGCGTGCCTCTTGGAGGTGGCTCTTCAAGCACAGGTTGTCGGCACTTTGATCGGCACGGCGGATCAGCTTCGCATAGTCCGCATTAACCCTGAGCCGCGGCGTGATGTCCGGGTTCAGCTCGACCAACCAGGCGCCGTCGCGTTTGCGCACCAAGACGTCGGGTATAACGTACTCTGTTTGGATTTCCGCGATCAAGGCCCCGGGGCGGGGTTGCAGAGCACGAATCATCGTGATGGCCTGTGCCAGTTCGTCGGCGTCGAGGCCAAGTGCGGTGCGGATCCCGGCGAGATCGCGTCGCGACAGCGTGGCGAAGTGGTCGCGGCAGATGGCGAGCGCGACATCGCGCACGGGATCCCCTTGCGGATGTTGTCGCAATTGCAGAAGGAGGCATTCGCGCAGGTCGCGCGCGGCCACGCCTGGAGGGTCGAATGACTGGACGCGATGGATCACGGCCTCGATCTCATCCAACCCGAGGTCGGGGTCACCGAGGGTCGCCTTCAGCTCCGCGGTATCGGTCGTCAAGTACCCGTCGTCATTGATCGCATCGATGACGGCGGTCGCGATCGCCTGCTCGAGCGGGTCGAGGCGGGACAGGTTCAGTTGCCACATCAGGTGGTCGTGCAGGCTTTGCGGGCGACTGCGCTGTGCGAGCCAATCCGGCCCCTCTTCGTCGCGGGTCGCGCCGGGCAGGTAGCTGGTGTCGTAAAGGTCGCTCCACTCGGTGTCGACCGGTAAGTCCTCAGGGATGTCGGTGCGTTGCCCATCGACCTCGCGGTCGAGATCCCGCGGCGGGGTTTCGAGAAGGGCATCACGCTCTTCCGCCGGGCGTTCGCCTGCTTGTTCCTCGGCGCCATGGGAACCCTCGGTCTCGTCGCCCTCCTCGATCATCAGGTTCGATTCCAGGACCTCCTGGATCTCGCGCTGCAGATCCAACGTCGACAACTGCAGCAACTTGATCGCATGCTGCAGCTGCGGGGTCATGGCCAGATGCTGGCCGAGACGAAGTTGGATCGACTGCTTCATTGCTCGGATTGCCGTAACATGGTTCGCAATTCAATGCGATCTGGATCATTCTAGCCGATGCAACCCTGATCGTAGCATGACTCGAGGTGCCGGCCCCGGCTCGTGTCGAGTGCCCCGGGGTCATAGCGTGAAGTGCTCGCCGAGGTAGACGGCCCGGACCTCGGCGTTTTCGAGCAAGGCCTGGGGTGTCCCTTCGGCGATGACCCGGCCGTCGTTGATGATGTAAGCGCGGTCGCAGATGTCGAGCGTCTCACGCACGTTATGGTCCGTGATCAGGATGCCGATGCCGCGCTCGCGCAGATGGGTCACGATCTGCTTGATGTCGCCGACTGCGATCGGGTCGACCCCCGCGAAGGGTTCGTCGAGTAACATGACCCGTGGCTCGACGGCCAGCGCACGCGCGATCTCGAGGCGGCGGCGTTCGCCGCCGGACAGGCTCAGGGCCAGCGATCCAGCGACATGGGCGATGCCGAGTTCCTCGAGCAAGGCTGTCCCGAGGGTGCGCCGTCCGGCGCGGTCGAGCTCGCGGCGTGTCTCGAGGATCGCCAACAGGTTCTCCTCGACGCTCAGTTTGCGAAAGACCGAGGGTTCCTGCGCGAGGTAACTCAAGCCGCAGCGGGCGCGGGCGTGCATCGGCAGCCGCGTCAGATCCCGCCCGTCGAGCGTGATCCGGCCCGTATTGGCCGCAATCAGGCCGACGATCAGGTAGAAACAGGTGGTCTTGCCCGCGCCATTCGGCCCCAGGAGGCCCACGACTTCGCTGTCGTTGACATCGAGATCGACGCCTCGGAGTACCGGGCGATGGCGATAGTGCTTGGTGAGATTCGTTGCCCGCAGTGTCGTCATGGTGTGGGGGTGATCTCGATGCGAACGCGCTCCGTCCCGTTCGCGCTGGTCCCGGCCTTGATCTGGGAGGTTGCTCGATTGAACAGGATCCGATCACTGCTGAAGCGATCCTGACCCTGGTAGAGGACGGCTCGGTCGATCAAACTGATCTCGTCCCGGGTGACGTCATAGGTCATTTGTCGCGCCTCGGCCCGCTGCTCCGGGGCGTCGCCTTCGGCGCGTTGGACGAGGATCGCCGGGTCCCCCCAAGCGGTGATCCGTTCCGGCCGGCGATCGGGTCGATGCTGAACTTCGACTCGGTCGGCCTCGATGCGCAGCCGACCCTGTTCGACCAGGACCTGGCCTTGGTAGAGGCTGAGGGCGAGCTGGTCGTCGAACTGCACGCTGTCGGCCTCGATCTGGATCGGGTCGTCGGCGCCAGCGGGGCTTGGCACAGCGGATCCGACCCACGACGCCAGCAGCAGCGAGAGCGCGCAAGCGAGGTGTCGGCGGTCGTGACCGGGCTGAATCATGGTCGCCCCTCATCGGCCATGTGAAAGATGGCCTGTGTGCGCTTCGGAAATTCGATCCGGAGTGTCTCGCCGAACCAGAGGCGGACGCCGGTCGACGTCAGTTGATCACGGTCGCTGTAGAGTCGAACCGGGTCATCGGTCTCGGCGTAGTCGTTTTGGGGTTCGACGCGTAACGAATCGGTCTCGATCCGTATCGCGCGGGTCGTAGCGCTGGCCGCGCGATGCAGCACGACGTTGCCGTGGAGCTGGATCTCGTTGCCCTCGGCCGCGACCCGGCCGGCCGCGGCTTGGGCGTGCCACGGAGGGGCCTGATCGACTAGCCAGGTCAGTTCGGGGGCGTCGAGCTCCGTGCTGTCGTCCCCGGGAAAATGCCGCAAGATGCGCGCCTGCAGATGACGCTGGGTCCGTCCGAGATCGTCCATCTGCGTGGCCCGGAAGCCCTCGACGACGTAATCCGGACGGCGCTCGGCCGACGCCGACGGCGGCGCCTCGACCCGCTCGGGCCGGCCCCACCACCAGGCGGCGGTACCGAGCCCCGCCAGGATCAATGCGAGTGTGAGCTGTTGGCGGTTGACGAACATCGCTGGTGCCGGGCGGCTCCCCGTCATGGCATGGCCATCAGTGCGGGAGAGTGCCCTGGGCTTCCATGATGAGCTCGCAGACCTCGCGCGCCGCTCCCCGGCCCCCCGCGGATGGTGTCTGCCAATGGGCCTGCGCAACGACCCGCCTATCCGCGTCGGCCGGCGCAACGGCCAGCCCGACCCGTTGCATCACCGGCAGATCGACGAGGTCATCGCCGACGTAGGCGATGCAACGGTCGTCGAGTTGCAGTTCCTTTCGCAGCTGTTCGTAGGTTGGCAGCTTGTCACGGCATCCTTGATAGAGGCGATCGATACCGAGTTCCGCCATGCGGCGCTCGACGGCTTTGGAGCGGCGACCGGTGATGACGCCGACCGCGACGCCCGTCTGTTGCAGCATCACGAGTCCATGGCCGTCGCGACAGAAAAAGGCCTTGAGTTCCGACCCGTCGTCACTGAAATAGAGGCGGCCATCGGTCAAAACCCCATCCACATCGAACAGGGCTAAGCGGATCGGTCGGGCGCGCTCGAGGATATCTCGCATGGCGGTTGGATTCGGCGGAAGAAAACAGTGGGGGCGGGGTAAACCGGGTCGTGGCAGACTAAACCACCCCGGCGCGGAGCATATCATGCATGTTCAGGGCGCCGATCAGGAGTTGATCCCGGTCGACGATCAGGAGTCCGTTGATCCTCCTGTCTTCCATCAGACGCAGTGCCTCGGCGGCCAGCATGTCGCGATGGGCGGTCACGCAGCCCGGTGTCATGACCGCCTCGATCGGGGTGATGTGAATATCGATCGGACGGTCGAGTGTTCTGCGCAGATCCCCATCCGTATAGATGCCGACGACCCGGCCAGCCGTATCTGTGATGGCGCTCAGGCCTAGGCCCTTTCGCGTCATCTCGATCAGCGTATCCTTGAGCAGTGTCCCGAGCGTCACGCGCGGGATGGCTGGACCCTCACGCATGATGTCGGCCACCCGCAGCAGCAGCCGGCGCCCCAATGCGCCGGCCGGATGCGAGCGGGCGAAATCTTCGGCCGTGAAGCCGCGGGTCTCGAGCAGGGCCACGGCCAACGCGTCACCCATCGCCAGCGCGCAGGTCGTGCTTGCGGTCGGCGCGAGGCCGAGCGGGCAGGCTTCGCGCGTCACGGCGACGTCGAGGTTGACGTCGGCGGCGCGCGCCAACGTCGAATGCGGGTGGCCGGTCAGGCTGATCAAGGGGACCCCGAGCCGTTTTATCATCGGGACCAGCATCAAGAGCTCCGGTGTTTCGCCGGAGTTCGAGAGGGCCAGCACCACATCCTTGCCGGTGATCATGCCGAGGTCGCCGTGGCTGGCCTCGCCGGGGTGCACGAAGAAAGCCGGCGTCCCGGTGCTGGCCAGGGTCGCAGCGATCTTGCCGGCAATGTGGCCGGATTTGCCCATGCCGAGGACGACGATCCGGCCGGCGCAAGCGAGCATGTGTTCGCACGCCCGTTCGAAGCGTGCGTCGATCCGGGAGACCAGCGCCCCCACAGCGTCTGCCTCCGTCTGCAGCACGGCTTGTCCCAGCGCGCGAAGGCGGGCCGGGTCAGGGAGGTTTCCGGTCAAGTCGGCTCGTGGTTCGTCGAGGTGTCGCGTCGCCATCTATTACGAGTTCGCGGTCCGTGGTTGCGTACCGAGTCGCCACAGACCGAGTCTTGGCCTCGGCGATTCTTTCAGAGGGCCGCGGTCGACGCAAGCCGCGATGCCAGAACTCGACCGGGTGACGCGGAGCCCGAACTCGGCTCTTGCGTGTGCGTCGCGGCGCTGATCGCGACAGCGGCCACCGCGCCTCGGTCGGGGCCTGAATCGGAGCCGCTGAGCCGCGCGGATGAATGGGGATCGGTGATTTGGTGACGACCTCTCCCCGGCCTCAACGACTTGACCAGTTGCCGGGGGGAAGGGATACTCGAAAGTCTTTTGCGTCAATGACTGTCCAATCGAGAGATCATGGGCCAACGGAATCGGCATGGCGGCGGCCCCTCGGTAATTGCCCCTGCTCCGGCCCCGGCACGTGGCGGGGTCGACGGCGGGATCCTCGGGCCGGATGCCCCGCCTCCGCTCGTTCGGGTTCGCGGCCTGACGTTCGCGCGTGGATCGCACCTGATCTTCGACGGCGTCGATCTCGATATCCCGCGTGGTCGGGTAACGGCCGTGATGGGCCCCAGTGGGACCGGCAAAACGACCTTGTTGAACCTGATCACGGGTCAGCTACGCCCGCAATCCGGAACCATCGAGGTCGACGGCGAACCGGTCCACCGACTGACACGTCGCGATCTGTTCCGTTTGCGGATGCGGATGGGCATGCTGTTTCAGACCGGTGCACTGTTGACGGACCTCAGCGTCTTCGACAACGTCGCCTATCCGTTGCGGGAGCACACTCGGCTGCCGGAGTCGATGATTCGCAGGCTGGTCCTGATGAAGCTCGAAGCCGTAGGGTTGCGCGGTGCCTGTGATCAGATGCCGGCGACCCTATCGGGCGGCATGGCGCGGCGGGTCGCCCTGGCTCGGGCCGTGGCGCTCGACCCGATGATGATCCTGTACGACGAGCCTTTTTCGGGACAGGATCCGATCTCCCTCGGGGTACTGATGTCGCTGATTCGTCAACTGAATGATGCCAGCCGCATGACCAGTGTCGTCGTGTCTCATGACGTAGCGGAGACCTTGCGCATCGCCGATTATGCCTACCTGATCGCCAATGGCCGGGTCATGGAGGCCGGGACCGCCGACCAGGTGCGCGCGAGCCGCGCCGCGTGGCCCCGCCAATTCTTGCAAGGCCTGCCGGATGGCCCGGCGCGTTTCCACGTACCAGCGCCGGATTTGGCGCATGATATCCTGGCCTGAATGAGCAGGGTGCTCGATCACCTGGCGCGGTTGGGGCGTCTGGGTCTGGAGGTCTTCGCGCGTCTCGGCCAGGCGCATTGGCTGCTCTTTGGAATCCTGTCCGGGATGCGGGATCTCGCGATGCGGCCGCGGCGGCTGGTGGTCGAGGTCCACCGGATTGGCGTTCTATCGGTCCTGATCGTCGTGGTCTCGGGGCTCTTCGTCGGCATGGTGCTGGCGCTCCAGGGCTATTACGTGCTGTCGCAATTCGGTGCGGCCGAGAGTCTTGGGATCATGGTCGCTGCCTCGCTGGTTCGTGAACTCGGCCCGGTCGTGACGGCCTTGCTGGTGGCGGGGCGCGCGGGGTCCGCGCTGACGGCGGAGATCGGCTTGATGAAGGCCACCGATCAGCTGTCGGCACTGCAGATGATGGCCGTCGATCCGATCAAGCGGATCCTGACGCCGCGCTTCGTCGGTGGTCTGCTGTCGATGCCTTTGTTGGCGGCGATGTTCAGTGCGGTGGGTGTCCTCGGCGGGTATCTGGTCGGCGTCGGTTTACTCGGGATCGATGGCGGGGCCTACTGGAGCCAGATGCAGGCGCGTATCGACCTGCACGAGGATATCGTCAACGGCCTGATCAAGAGCCTGGTCTTCGGTGTCGTCGTGACCTGGATCGCACTGTTCCAGGGTTATGCCGCGACACCGACGGCCGAGGGCGTCAGCCGGGCGACGACCCGGACCGTCGTGCACTCGGCCCTCGCCGTCCTCGGGCTCGACTTCGTTTTGACCGCACTGATGTTCGGGGGGTGAGCCGATGCCGTCGACGCGCACGATCGAGATCCTGGTCGGGGCCTTCATGGCCGCCGGGTTGCTGGCGGTCTTCTTCCTGGCGATGCAGGTCAGCAATCTCGGTGCGGCACTGCCGACCGAAGGCTATCGGGTCACGGCCCGATTCGACAACGTCGGCAGCCTGAAGGTGCGTGCGCCGGTCAGCGTCGCCGGGGTCCGTGTCGGGCGGGTCGAGGCCATCGCGATCGACCGGACGACGTTCGAAGCCGTCGTCACCCTGGCCATCGATCGCCGTTTCGATTTCCTGCCCGACGACACCTTTGCCAGCATCCTGACCTCGGGCTTGCTGGGAGAACAGTATATCGGCCTGGATCCCGGTGGCAGTCCCGATCCGCTGCGCGACGGCGATCAGATCCTGCACACGCAGTCCGCGTTGGTGTTGGAAAGGATGGTCAGTCAGTTCTTGTTCAACCGATCCGACTAGCGCGTCGCCAGCGCCCGGCAATCTGGGCCAATCAATCGCGCGGCAAGGGTGCCGACTGACTCATGCCCCTCGCGGCGTGGCGGTGACCCGCCGACGAGCCGAGGGCGCGGCCAGGCTCGCGAAACGGTGATCGAACGGGTTTATAGGCGACGACGCTGATCCGAAACGAGGTGACGAGATGGGGCAGGCTTGTGTGAAGCGCGATGACTCGGGTGTCGCGCGGGTCGAAGGGGATCTCGACTTCGTCAGTGTCGTGCCATTGGTGAAACTGCCCGATTGGCTGTTCACCGAGACCAAAGACCCGGTGATCGATCTGGCCGGTGTCGAGCACGCGAACAGTGCCGGGGTGGCCTTGTTGTTGGAATGGATGGCGGATGCGCGGCGCGATGGCCGCCGCCTGAGGTTCGTCAACCTTCCGGATTCGCTGCGGCGGCTTGCGGCCCTGAGTCACCTCGAGGCCTTGCTCGGGATCGAGGATGATAGCCGGCGATGAGTTTTTCCCATCGAATACCCAGCCGAATGACCGGCCCCCGATCGAGCGGTTTCATGCTGTGGGGTGGCCCCAGCCATGAGAGCCATGAAAACCACGAGAGTTAGGTTAGACGACGCGCGATGGATAAACTGCTGATTACCGGTGGTCGGACCCTGGATGGCGAGGTCCGCGTGGCCGGGGCCAAGAACGCGGCCTTGCCGATTCTGGCCGCGACCCTGCTGGCCGACGGCCCCGTGACGCTGGCCAATGTGCCGCATCTCAAGGATGTGACGACGACGATGGAGCTGCTCGGTCGCATGGGCGTGGAGTTGACCGTCGATGACCGGATGCGGATTCGGGTGGATGCGCGGCCGGTCAAGGTCTTCGCGGCACCCTATGAGCTCGTCCGGACGATGCGTGCGTCGATCCTGGTGCTGGGCCCCTTGCTGGCCCGTCACGGTCAGGCCGATGTGTCGCTGCCTGGCGGCTGTGCCATCGGCGCGCGCCCGGTCAATCTGCACATTCGGGGGCTGCGGGCGATGGGCGCCGAGATCCTCGTCGAGGGTGGCTATGTCCGCGCCCGCGCCAAGCGGTTACGCGGGGCGCGCATCGTCATGGATCTGGTGTCGGTCACCGGTACCGAGAATCTGATGATGGCGGCGGCCCTCGCCGACGGCGAGACCCTGATCGAAAATGCCGCTCGCGAACCGGAGGTCGTGGATCTGGCTCGCTTCCTGGTCGCGATGGGGGCACGGATCGAGGGCGCTGGTACCGACGCGATCCAGATCCAGGGTGTCGATCGACTGGGCGGGGCCGACTATCGCGTGATGCCCGACCGGATCGAGACCGGTACCTATCTGGTGGCCGCCGCGATCACCGGTGGCCGGGTGCGGATCCGCGACACGAATCCGCATCTGCTCGATGCGGTCTTGACCAAGTTGCGCGAGGCCGGTGCTCTGATTCAGACTGGAGACGACTGGATCACGCTCGACATGGGCGGGTGCCGACCGCAAGCCGTCGATGTGCACACCGCGCCCTATCCGGCCTTTCCGACCGACATGCAGGCGCAGTTTTGCGCCTTGAACAGCGTCGCCGAAGGCGTGGGGACCATCACCGAAACCATCTTCGAGAACCGTTTCATGCATGTGCTGGAGATGCAGCGGATGGGTGCCGATATCCGGATCGAGGGCAGCGTCGCGATCTGTCGCGGCGTGGAGCGCTTGACTGCGGCACCGGTCATGGCGACCGACTTGCGCGCGTCGGCGAGCCTGGTGCTCGCTGGGTTGGTGGCCGAGGGCGAGACCCTCGTCGATCGCATTTATCATATCGATCGTGGCTACGACAACATCGAGGAGAAACTCTCCGCGCTCGGTGCCGTCATTCACCGTGTGTCTGCCTGAGGGATCCGATCGCCATGTTCAACGACGCACCCTTGACGATCGCGTTGCCCAAAGGGCGCATCTTCGACGAAGTCCTGCCGCGGCTGGCCGAGATTGGAATTCACGCGCTGGATGACCCTCATCACAGCCGCAAGTTGATCCTCGCGACGAATCGGCCGGGTATCAAGCTGGTGCTGATCCGGGCCAGCGATGTGCCGACTTATGTCGAGTATGGGGCGGCCGATCTGGGGGTCGTTGGCAAGGATGTGCTGATGGAGCATGGCGGAGATGGCCTGTACGAGCCGCTGGATCTCGGTATCGCCCGGTGCCGGATGATGGTGGCCGGGATTCCGAACGCCGACCACGGGCCGGGGCGGCTGCGGATCGCGACCAAGTTCGTGCGCAGCGCCGAGCGCCATTTCGCGGCCCAGGGGCGCCAGGTCGAGATCATCAAGCTTTACGGCTCGATGGAGCTGGCGCCGCTGGTCGGTCTCGCGGATCTGATCGTCGACCTGGTCGAGAGCGGCAACACGTTGAAGGCCAATGGGTTGGTGCCCCTCGAGCAGATCGCTAACATCAGTGCTCGTCTGGTCATCAACAAGGCATCCTGGAAGACCAAGCATCGGTCCGTCACCGCGTTGCTCGAGGCCCTGCGCCGCGTTGTCGAGCGGGTGCAGCCGGTACCGACCTGACGGGCCTTCGTAAACCAATCCAGTTTATCAGAGCGCCTGGGACTCGCGGGTCCGGGGCGGGGGAGTAGCGATCATGGCAGAGATCTCGCGTTTGTCCGCCAGCGATGAGGGGTTCGACCGGCAGCTCGAGGCCCTGATGTCCTGGGAGTCGATCTCCGATCGGCAGGTGCAGGATACGGTCGATACGATTTTGGCCGCGGTCCGCGATCGCGGTGATCAGGCGCTGCTCGACTACACCATCCGCTTCGATGGTTGGGAACCGGAGCAAGCGACCGATCTCGAGATCCCGTCGGCCCGCTTGGAGCAGGCTTGGCAGGGGCTTCCGGCGAGCCAGCGGCAGGCCTTGACGCTGGCCGCCGGGCGGATCCGCGATTACGCCGAGCATCAGAAGCTCGCCGGCTGGAGCTATCGGGAACCGGACGGCACCCTGCTCGGCCAGCAGGTGACGCCGCTGGATCGGGTCGGGCTCTATGTGCCCGGCGGCAAGGCGGCCTATCCGTCATCGGTTCTGATGAACGCGATCCCGGCCAAGGTCGCCGGGGTGCCGGAATTGATCATGGTGGTCCCGACGCCAGGCGGCGATGTCAACGAGCTGGTCCTGGCCGCGGCCCATATCGCTGGGGTGACCCGCGCCTTTGCGATCGGCGGTGCCCAGGCCGTCGCGGCGCTGGCCTATGGTACGGCGCTGGTGCCACCGGTCGACAAGATCGTCGGTCCCGGCAACATCTTCGTCGCGACGGCAAAGCGGGCCGTGTTCGGCCGTGTCGGTATCGACATGATCGCCGGACCATCCGAGATCCTGATCCTGTGCGATGGGCAGACGGATCCCGACTGGATCGCAATGGACCTCTTTTCGCAGGCTGAGCACGATGAGGATGCGCAAGCGATCCTGGTGGCCTGGGATCCGGATTACCTGGATCGGGTCGCGGCCAGCATCGAGCGCCTGTTGCCGACGATGGAGCGTCACGCGATCATCGCGAAGGCCCTGAAGGCGCGCGGGGCCTTGATCCTGGTCCGCGATCTCGACGAGGCCGTGGCCTTGGCCAACCGCGTCGCGCCGGAACACCTGGAATTGTCGGTCGCCGATCCGCAGCCGCTGGCCGCGCGGATCCGTCATGCCGGGGCCATCTTCCTGGGGCGCCATACCGCGGAGGCGGTCGGCGATTACTGTGCCGGCCCGAACCATGTGCTGCCGACCTCGCGCACCGCGCGCTTCTCGTCGCCGCTCGGGGTCTATGATTTTCAGAAACGTTCGAGCCTGATCATGGCCTCACCGCAGGGAGCGGCGACCCTCGGGCAGACGGCCGCGGTGTTGGCCCGTGGCGAAGGCCTGACGGCCCATGCGCGGTCCGCCGAGTACCGCGGGGTGGCCGGGGCCGATGTGGAGCGGCCAGCCGATGTCTGACCTGATCGAACGTTGGGTGCGCCCGGAGATCCGCGGCCTGAGCGCCTATCAGGTCCCGGCGGCGGCCGGCTTGATCAAGCTCGATGCGATGGAGAACCCCTATCCGTGGCCGGATGCGCTGCGCCGCGAGTGGCTCGATGTGCTCTGCGATCTCCCGGTCAACCGTTACCCGGACCCGCGCGGGGCGGCCTTGCAGCAGGCGCTGCGCGAGGCCATGGGGGTCCCGCCCGGGCAGGGCCTGTTGCTCGGCAACGGTTCCGACGAACTGATCCAGATGCTGGCGCTGACGGTGGCTGCCCCCGGGCGGGCGATCCTGTCCGTCGAGCCCGGCTTCGTCATGTATCGGATGATCGGTCTCTATGCCGGGCTAGACTATGTCGGGGTGCCGCTCCGGGAGCCCGGTTTCACGCTCGATCTGCCGGCGGTGCTCGCGGCGCTCGAGCAGACGCAGCCGGCGCTGGTCTTCATCGCCTATCCAAACAACCCGACCGGCAATCTCTTCGACGTGGCCGCGATCGAGCGGATCATCGCCGCGGCACCGGGCCTGGTCGTCATCGACGAGGCCTATGCCCCCTTTACCGATGCGAGCTTTCTGTCGCGTCTTGGCGAATGGCCGAACCTGCTCGTGATGCGGACCCTATCCAAGATGGGGCTGGCTGGCCTGCGCCTTGGTTACCTCGTCGGGCCGCCGGCCTTGTTGGACGAGATCGATAAGACCCGGTTGCCCTACAACATCAATGTCCTGACCCAAGCGAGCGTCACCTTCGCGCTGCATCATCGGGCCCTGTTCGACCATCAAAGCCGCCTGATCCGCGAAGAGCGGGCCGTGCTGTACCGCGCGCTGGCGGCGATCGATGGCGTGCACCCGTACCCGAGCGATGCGAACTTCATCCTGCTGCGGCTGCCGGTTGGACGGGCATCGCGGGTGTTCACCGCATTGAAGGGGGCCGGGATCCTGGTCAAGAATCTCGATGGCGGCCATCGGCAGTTGGCCGATTGTCTGCGGGTGACCGTGGGCCAGCCGGAGGAGAATCGGGCCTTCGTCGCGGCGCTGATCGCGGCACTCGAGCGGCTATAATGGGCCAGGTCCACGAAGGCGCGTTCGGCGAGCGTGCCGGCGGACCCTTCACCGTGGGCGTCATCGCAATCTGCGGCGTCTCCTCCGGTCCCGCCAGCACCGCGAGCCCGTCGCGGCGTCGGGGTTTCGACAACAACACAACCTATCTGGAGAACGTCTGATGGCGAAAGGCGATCGTCGCACGCGTCGGGGCAAGATCAACCGCGGCAGCTATGGCAAGACGCGGCCGCGCAAGGATGGCGGCAAGAAGGACTGAGCGATCGGTGATGATCCGGCCGTGTCCGCTCGCGCGGCCGGCTGGTTCCGGTCCGACCTGCCGGGTGCCGGTGCGTCGGGCCGCTCCGCTGCTCGTTGTCCTCGCTCTGTTCGGTTGCGCGACCAGTGAGCCGCGACCGGTCCTCTATCCCAATGCGCATTACCAGTCGGTCGGTGACGCGGCCGCGCGCCGCGACATCCACGATTGCCGGCGTCAAGCCCGGGCCTTTGGTACGGCCGGTGGTCAAGGCGGCGAGATCGCCCGCGGGACCGCCAGCGGGGCGCTTATCGGTGGCGCCGCGGCCGGTGCCTGGGGAGCCGTGCGCGGTGACGCCGCGGAGCGCGCGGTGGCCGGCGCCGCGGCGGGTGGAGCCGGTGGACTGGCCCGCGGCGTCGTGCGCGCATCCGAACCGCCGCCGCTTTACCGCAACTTCGTCCAGCGGTGTCTCCGTGAGCGTGGCTATGATGTGATCGGCTGGCGTTGAACGGCGCGTCGTCCGCGATCCGATGCGAGTCGCCACGGCACCGTCGAGTGCGGCCTCAATCGAGCCGTGCCAGAAAGGCGTCGACCGCTTCGTCGAGGCCGATCTTCTCGGCCAGGACGGCGTCGCGATAGGCTTCGACCCATGTCGGCATCAGCAGTTGCGCGCGCCGCCATTCCTCGTACAGGATCCGGACCAGGGGGCCACCTTCGCTCAAGAACCCGGATTCGTGGAAATCCCGATCGGTCTGGTCGCGATCGTAGGCGAAGCGACAAATCTCGGCGTGCCAACGTCCGCCTCGCCACTCGAGTCGCCCATAACTGCCCCGCGGATCGCCGTCGAACGGGGACCCGACCGAGCCGACGTTGAGGATCAGGGTGCCGCCGAACTGGCGTATCAGCGGTTTGTGCGTGTGCGCCGTGACGAAGACCGCCAATTCGCTCGGCACGCGCTCGGCGAGCGCGGCGTCCGGCAGGCTCGCTGAGATCCCGTCGCGGTTCCCAAGCAGCGTCCCGTGCGCCACATGGACCCAGGCCCGATGTCCGGGTCCGGCGAAGCATAGGTGGTCTGGCCAGTTGGCGAGGAGATGCTGGACCGGCGTGATCTGCGTGCAGGTCCAGTCCGCGAAGCGTCGCATCTGACCGTCGATCGGCGACGTCGGCGGTCGCTCCGCGCAGCGCAGCACCCAGACCTCGTGGTTGCCGTTGACCGGTAGCCATCCAGAGGTCTGGCGCAGCGCGTCGAATCGCTCGAGGCAGGCGCGGCTGCTAGGGCCGCGGTTGATCAGATCCCCGGCCATCACGACCAGATCCGGCCCCCACGCCAGGATCTCGTCGGCAGCGGCGTCCAGTGCCGGCTGGTTGGCCTGGACATCGGATAGGACGGCAACCTTCATCGGATATTCCCCTTCGCTGGTCGGATCGTCGCCGGTGGTCGTTGGCTCCGCGATGCCGACGCGGCGGCTTGGTCCGGCGATCTATGGTCGGTGAGTATACCGGGATCCAGGTTGTCTCCGATCGCGGGCTCGCGCATGATTGGCGGCTCATCGCGATGAGGTCTCAGCGAGGGCACTGCATGAACCATGACTCGACGCCGCCGGAACCGGATTGGGATGGGCCGCTCCAGCTCACCTTGACGCCGGCGTTACTTTTCCACAGCCTGATGGCAACCGCGACGGCGGTGCATACCGGATGGGAGTCATGCATCGACGAGACCCTGGTGCTGGCGAACCAGCTCGCGCTGGACGATGCCGCCGGGCACTATGTGCGCCTGGTCGAGCAGGAGTATTTCGAGGAGGCCGACCAGGAAAACCTGTGGCATGACTGGACGCTCGAGATACGCCTTGGCGGTGTGCTGATCACGGGCCATTGGCAGTCCCCAGTCGGCGGGCCTCCTTGGGAGTGGGAATGGCAGGCCCGGGAAGCCGAACAGGCCTTCGAGCGGGCCTGTGTTCTCGTCGGTCGGCGTGTCAGTCGCGGCTTGGTCGTGGTCGAGCCGCAATCGGCGAACGGACCCGCTCGCTCGACGCGCCACTGACCGGCGATGCTACGTCGGGTGTTTTGGGCTTGCGTTGGCAGTGGGCATCGGCGACAGTGACGGCCACAGACGAGGTGAGGAGGCGCCATCATGAAGGTCACGGTCGATGTGGATATCACCCCCGAGGAGGTGCGCAAGCTCTTCGGTCTGCCGGATGTCGAGGGTTTTCAGCGCCAGTTGCTCGAGGACATGCGCGAACGGATCGCCAGTGGCGCCGAGGGTTATGACCCCGCCAAGCTGCTGCAACCTTACATCAACAGCAGCTTGGCCTCTTGGGATCTGTTTCAGAAGGTCCTGCTCGGTGCGACCCAGGCCACGACACGATCCCAAGCCGGCGATGACAAGAAGGCCAGGAAAGACGGCTAGGCAGGTCGCCCATCAGGATTTGAACAAGGCTTCGGCCGCCTGACGCAGCGCGTCCGGGGCCGCCTGGGCAGGGGTCTTGATCCCGGCCGGGGCGGCATTCGGTTCGAAGAAGTCGCAGAAGTTGGCGCGGTCCTTGATAAGGATCCGCTCCGATCGCGGTTCGTAGCACTCGTTGGCGCGGCCGGGTGCGTAATGGCGGCAGTTACGGCATACCCGGGTGTCTCGGTCGCAGCCGAGACAGCGGTTCTCGCGCCCGTAGTCGGCGCTGGTCAGGCCGCGGCCGCACGACCAGCAGCGGCCGACCTCGGCGCCCGGATGTCCAAGGGCAAGATCCGTCTGGTCACTCATTCGGGTCATCCTGGGTCAGCGCAGGTAGTCGAGTGCCGCGGCATCGAATGCCGTCGGCACGATGCCGAGGCGCTTGAAGGCCTCGGTCGAGTCGCAGACGTTGCCTTCCATCAACATCGTGATTTGGTCGCGGGTGATCGGGAACCAGGGCCAGCGATCCAAGAGCCCCGCGACGGCCTTGATCACGGCTGCCGGTGCCGGCAGCATCATCTTGCGTTTGCCGGAGGCCTCGGCGATCGTGGCCAGGATCTCCCGCCAGGTGACCGCCCGCGGACCGCAGAGCGGATAGGTTGCGCCGAGGCTGGCCGGATCGCCGAGCGCGCGCGAGAAGGCCGCGGCGACATCCCGCACGCTGATCGGTGCCAGACGGAAGCGACCGGCCTCGGTCGGCAGCCAGCCGTCGAAGAAGAGGGGCGCCGGCAGTGGGCTGTCGATGATGTCTTTCTTGAGCTGGCTGCAGAATTCCATCCGGCCGCGCGGGTCGCCGAAGATCACCGACGGGCGGAAGATGGTCCAGTCGAGACCGGAGGCCTTTACGGCCTCCTCGGCTTGGTACTTGGTATGCTGATAGGGCGTCCCGCCTTCCTTGATACCGTTTGCACTCATCAACAGAAGGCGCGTCACGCCCGCCCGTTGGGCCGCGGCGATCGTACGTTCGACACCGCGCCATTGCAGCCCGTCGAAGCTGATGCCCCGGGCCGGGAATTCACGCAGGATACCGATCAGGTAGATGACCGCGTCCGCTTCGGCCAGGCAGGCGTCGAGCGCGCGATGGTCGGTGACGTCGCCCGGGTGCAGACGGCAGGCCTCGGGCTGCGTGACCTTCGATTCACTGCCGGGTCGCACGAGCAGGTGCGGGACATGGCCGTCCTCGACCAGGCGATCGATCAGGTGGCTGCCAACGAAACCGGTTCCGCCGATAAGGCTGACATTCATGGGTGCTCTCCAAAGCTCATAGGGTTTCCGGGTGCCGAACCGGACACGACTGCCGTGCCCTGCCCCTGAGATGGGGCGGTCCCCGCGGCGTCAAAAGGGATCCGCACCCTCCGGCCGGTGCCGGCCCGCCGCGGGCTCGGCGGTATCTCGACGCCCAGTCCTAGGATACCTTGAGAAACTCGAGAAGACCCTGCGAGGCAGGGAGGCCCCGTCATGCTCCGCTGTCTCAGCGGCCAGGCATGACCCATGGCGACAGCCGCACTTTGTTCGGCCGCGGGCGCGCTGATCAGGTCACACACCGACGGCTTCTCGATCCCCTCGCGTTTCGCGACGCTCGTTCAACGAGCCACGAACACGCGTCCGCGTCATCGTAGAAGCTCCAACATGTCGGAGTGCGAGCCCTGACCATTACCGGTCACAAGGCTGAAGGTTCGCAGTAACCCCTTGATGGTTCATGTCCCTCGTTGTGGATTCATTCACGTGCTCGTATTGGCCGCCGTCTTGCATTGTCCCCGCGCAAGTTCCAATTGATCTGTGGCGACTTTCGATGATCGTCTTCTCGCTCAGCATCTTCGCCCCCGACGATCGCCGTGCCGATATCCTCGATAGCTTTGCCGCCCTGCTCGAACCCACCCGCGTCGAGGTGGGTTGTGTCGCTTGTCATCTCTATATCGACAGCGAGGACCCCAACGCGATCACGCTGATCGAAGAGTGGGCGTCGCAATCGGCACTGGACCGGCACCTGGCCTCCGATGCGTGCAAGACGCTCGTCGCCGCGATGGAGCTGTCCGTGCGGGCCCCGCCGATCCGCTTCGATCGGGTCGCTGAACGGGCCGGCATCGAGGTGATCGAAGCGGCGCGCCTGGACCGGGGCTCGTCGCTGCCCTGAAGGTGTCATGCGCGGACTGACCTGGCCATTACTCGGCCCATCGCGAGTCGAACGACAAGCGGTGACCGGGATCTCTTAGAGGTGCTTGATGATGTCTTTCCTCGGAATGAGTCGGGTGGGTGCCCTGTGGCTCGCGGCCCTGACCCTGGCCACCTTGCCGGTTGCCGCCCCATGGGCGGCGGACCAGCCGCAGAACGACGAGGCGATGGATCACCTGATGCGGATGGCCCGACACCTATCTGAGCTCGAACGGGTCAGCGTCGTCTTGCGCGCCGGCTACGACGTGGTCCAAGAATCGGGGCAGAAGATCGAGTTCACCGAGCGCCGCGCGATCCTGCTGATGCGCCCCGACCAATTGCGGGTCGACGCGGAGACGAGCGACGGCGAGCGGTCGGTGCTGGTCTTCGACGACGGCACCTTGACCCTGATGAACGCGACGGACAAGACCTACGCCTCCTCCGCGATCCCGGGGACCGTCGATGCGGCGATCACGCATTTCGTCCGCGATCAGCGGATGCGATTGCCGCTCGCGATGCTGTTCGTGACCGGGCTCCCGACCGAGCTCGAACGGCGCCTGACCGAGGCGCAGATCGTAGAGACGACCCTTATCGGTGGCGTTTCGCATCGGCACATCGCCGCGCGCGGCGCCACCGTCGACGTCCAGGTTTGGTTGCCGGAGACCGGCGATCCCTTTCCGCAACGGATCATCCTGACCTACAAGCAAGAGGCGGGGCAGCCCCAATTCTGGGCCAATTTCCTATGCTGGGACTCGTCGCCGGAACCGCCGGCGTCGGCGTTCTCGCTGGAGATCCCGGCGGACGCGACCCGTATCGCCTTTCTGACCCAGGTCCGAGCGGCCCAGTCGGGCGCGCCGGAGCAAGGAGAGACGCCATGACCCATTCGCTTTGGCTTCGGGCAGTCAGTCTTGGTGTCGCTGCCCTGTTCATCGTGTCGCTGACCGCCGAGGCCTACGCGCGCGGCGGCGGCCGGGGCGGTGGGGGCTTCGGCGGTGGAGGCATGGGCGGTGGGGGTTTCTCGCGCGCGGGTCCAGCCGCGGGCGGCAGTTTTTCGGCCCGCGGCGGTGGCTTCGATGGGGGTGCTCGCGCCGCTGATCGACAGGCCGGCATGTCCGACCGCACCGCGATGCGCCAGGATACGCGCACGGATCGCTTCGACGACCGCCAGGATGTCCGTGGCGATCGCCAGGACCAGCGCACCGAGCGCGGTGACGATCGCTACGATCAGCGCGAGGATCGGCAGGATCATCGCGACGAGGCGCGGGATGATCGCCAGGACTTTCGTGATGAGGCGCGCGACGACTGGCAGGACTGGGGTGACGATGACTGGGACAATTGGGGCTATGTGGCGGCGGGTGCCGCGGTCGTGGCTGGTGCCTACGCCATCGGGACCGTGATCTCGGCGTCGGCCTACTACGGGCTGCCTTGCACCCCGACGACCATCGTTGTTGACGATTTCAGCTATTCCGAATGCGACGGCATCTGGTACCAGCCGGTATACTCGGGTGGCTCGACCACCTACATCGTCGTCGAGGCGCCTTACGGCTATTGATCTGAACCGCGCGCCGCGCGGTGGCTGCCGGTTTTCGTGACCTGACAAACCTGGAGAACGACATGTCGAAGATGGCCATCCTGACCCTTGCTGGCACCCTTGCGCTGGCCCCGTTCCTGCTGCCCGCGGGCACGCAAGCCGAAGGAACGGCCCCGGCAACCGCCACCGCCGCGGTCGGGCAGATCACCGGGCGCGTGGTCGTGGTCAATCAGGAGCGGCGCCAACTCGCGATCCGCACGCCGGATGGTGCCTTCGAGGTCATTCAGGTCCCCGAGGAGGTGCGCCGCCTCGATGAGATCCGGATCAATGACACCCTGACGATCAGCTACCTGAAGGCCGTTGCGATCGATCTGCGCAAGGGCACGGACGCCGCGGGCGGGCCGTCCGCCGTCGTGACCCGCGACATCGAGCGCGAGGCGACCCGGCGTCCGGCGGGACGCATCGAAGAGATCGTCCAGCTCACCGGCATCATCGAGGCCATCGACCGGAGCACGGCGGAGGTTCGTATCCGCGGCGCCGAGGAGGCGGTCACGGTCACCGTCGAGGACCGTAACCTACTTGTTGACGTAGCAGTCGGCGACAGTGTCACCGTCACCTACGTCAGCGCCATCGCGGCCCGGATCGAGTAGGTCGGACCCACTGGGGTCGATCTGGGTCAGGTCAAACGGCGGACATTGTTCCGCCGATTCGGTTCGAGGGACTTTCTGCAATGCCTCGCCCCGCGTTGACGACCGCCCTGCTGCTGTCGGTGCTGCTGATCGCTGGCTGCGCCACCAAGCCCCGCGAGCTGATGCCGACGCCCGTCGTCTACCAGGCACCGAACGGCCAGCCTCTGATCGCGCGGGCCGATTCGATCGCGACGACGCCGGATCTCGATCTTCTCTTCATCACGAACCGAGCCGTGGAGACGGACGCCGAGAGCCCGCTCCCATACGGTCAGGAACGAGCCCGGCGCATCGCCTTTGGCTCGGCCAAGGTGCGGATGGGTCAGGGATTGGGCTGGGACGCCCTGATCGAGCAGAGTCAACTGGCACAGCGCACGCAACCGATCCATCTGGACCTGGGACCGGTTCAGGAACTCGGCGCCTTCCCCGAGGAGCCCTACCGCATCACGCGGCGTGCCGATGGCGCACTGTTGCGCGACCGCGACGAACTCGTGCTGCATGCGGCGGCGCGCGAGCGGCTGCAAACGGAGATCCAACGCCGCCTGGCCAAGGCCCCGAAGAAGGAGGTCCTGGTCTATGTGCATGGATTCAACGAGACCTTCGCCAGCGCCGCCTTCACGGCCGCGGAGCTCTGCCATTTCCTCGGTCGTGAGCCGGTGTGCGCCTTCTTCACCTGGCCGGCCTCGTCGACCGGCAATTTCCTGATCTCCTACACGTCGACGACCGAATCCGCCGACTACGCCGTCGAGCATCTGAAAAAGAGCCTGCGCATGGTTGCGGCCACGCCTGGAGTGGAACGGCTGCAGTTGCTAGCCCACAGCCGTGGGACCGCCGTCATGCTTCGTGCTGTCCGCGAGCTGGCGTTGGAGGCCATCGCGGCCGGACAGGAGCCGGTCCATCTGTACAAGATCGATCACCTGGTGCTGTTCTCGCCCGACATCGATGTCGACATCGCCGCCCAGCAAATCACCGGCATGCTGTCCGATCCGGATCTGGTCACGGTCTGGCCGGAGGCGCGCCTGCCGCGAATCCTCGGCGGCCGTTTGACCATCTACGCCTCGCCCGAGGACCGCGCGCTGCTCGTGTCGAGGGTCTTGTTCCGCAGCCGCGGCCGAGTGGGACAACTCAGACCGGAGGACATCTCGGCCAAGGCACAGGACTATTTCGCGAAATTGGATCGCGTCGATCTGATCTCGTACGAGGGCGAACGGACCGATCTGTTCGGGCATTCCTATTTCACGTCCAACCCGCGGGTCAGCTCGGACCTGGTACAGATGCTGCGCTTCGGCAAACCACTCGGCAAGCCGGGGCGCGACCTGGTCCGGACCGGCCCCGTCACCTGGGCGTTCCCGGGTTCGACGCGCGGCCCGCAGACGGCGAGCGGCCCGCCGCACCAGGGTCCAGCGCAGACAGGTCCCGATTGGCACGGCCTTTGACCGACCAGCCGACGACCCTGCCGCCAGCGGGCCCCACCGGCTGGATCGACTATCCGGCGGGAACGCCTGTTCTTCGGCCCGGGGGCCGGGCGCTTGGTCGCGGCACCCAGATCAATAGGACTCGGGAATCCACCTGAACGGATACTCGGGATCACGGTAGTCGCTGGCCTTCTGCCGTTTCGGCAACACGACCTTTTCCCGTGGCAGGTCCTCGTAGGGAATGCGGCTCAGCAGGTGTTGGATGATATTGAGCCTTGCGCGCTTCTTGTCGTCGGATCGGACGACGAACCAGGGCGCAAAGTCGGTATCGGTCGCGGCGAACATCGCGTCGCGTGCCCGCGAGTAATCGTACCAACGGCGATAGGATTCCAGGTCCATCGGCGAGAGTTTCCAGATCTTGCGCCCGTCCTCGATGCGTGCCTCCAGACGCCGCGTCTGCTCTTCCGGACTGACCTCGAGCCAATACTTGATCAGGATGATCCCGGAGTCGACCATGGCCCTCTCGACGAACGGGGCCAGGCTCAGAAAGCGCTCGGCCTCCGGCTCGGTGCAGAAACCCATGACCCGCTCGACCCCGGCCCGGTTGTACCAACTGCGATCGAAGATGACGACCTCGCCGGCCGCCGGGAAATGCCGCATGTAACGTTGCACGTACATCTGGGACCGCTCGCGTTCCGTCGGTGCCGGCAATGCGACCACCCGGAAGACACGCGGGCTCACCCGTTCGGTGATGGCCTTGATCGTGCCTCCTTTGCCGGCCCCATCCCGGCCCTCGAAGACGATGCATGCCTTGGGCCCTTTGTGTCGCACCCATTGTTGTAGCTTGACCAGCTCGACATGCAGCGCGCGCAGTTTCTTCTCGTAGGCCTTGGTCTTCATCTTGACCGTGGCGTCGGCTATCGCATCGGCCTCATCCCTCTGGGCATCGAGGTTCTTCTTGGATTTCTTGCTCATCATCAGGCCTCCTCTGTTAGCGTGAAAATCAAGCCACGGATCCACACGGATGGACACGGATGCACACGGAAAAGGCCCAGGTGGCGGGTGAGTCGACACACGACTGATTCGATCCGTTAGTTTCGATGCTCTTCCGTAGCCCCTCTTATCCTTCAGGGTGCCGGGCCTGCGGGAATGGCCGTTAGGGTCAGCAACGAGACGCTTGCGCATCCATTGCCCGCTACCCTGGTGACACGCAAATACAAGGCCAATGATGACGTTTTCGTGACAACGCGGTGGGGCGCAAACAATCATCTTAAAATCCAGTAGTTATGTTTCTTCTGATCGCGAGATTACCCTGGGCACCAAGATCCACTCCGATATTTCGGGGCATCCAGGGGGCGGCGACGGGATGTCAGCCGACCGGGCCTCGATAGCCCACTCGAGACCAGAGCGCTGGCACGCTGCATGCGTGATCAGCGTTACGAGCAAGGGTAAAGGAATCGGCGCTGGGCTGACTTTTCCGCCGCTGCCTGCGATCAGATCGCTTCAGATCAGTCACCTACCAACAGCGTGTCCGATTGGAAGCGCCGCCGGTCCCAGTTGGCGGCTCCGACATATCGGGGTTTCCACGACGTCCGTCGCCCCGAGATCCCCAAGCCCGCTGTCATCAGGTCTTGGGCTCGAGTAACGACGCGGTTGGGTGCGCAGGGATCGGAGCAGGCCGCGCTGGCGAGACCCAAGTGTCTTGGCAACCGCGCGCGCATCGGGCGGATGCCTTGCTCGAATGCTCGCGGGTCCGGGGTTTTTCGTCGCAGAGGAGATGGAACCATGAAGAGAATCGCTGCGGTGGCATTGGCCGCCGGCACGGTCGCATTGGGTGTGCAGGCGGAGCTCGGCCAGCCGCCGGATCAGGCGTTGCGGGACGCGGTCCGGGCCCTGTGGCAGACCCAATACAAGGCGCTCGACGCCCACGATCTCGACGGGGTGCTCGGCACCTACGTCGACACCGATGACATCATGCTGATGGGCACCGGCCCGGGCGAGCACTGGGTCGGCAAATCCGATGTCAGAGGGGCCTATGCCCGGTTCATGGATGACTTCGAGCCCAACACGATGGAGGTGACCTGTGGAGAGGGCGAAGGCGCCTCGCACGATGGCGTCCTCTGGTTGACGGCCGTCTGCCAGTTCCGCGATCGGCACCAGGAACAGACGCGCGAATACGTGACGAACGTGTCCGCCGTGCTGGTCAAGCAAAGCGACGCGTGGCGCTTCCACACCATGCATTTCTCCCAGTTGACCGGAGGCGATGACTTGGCGCCACCGCCGGCATCAGAGTGACGGAGGGTCGAGAGATGAGTGACGAGCACAATCCGATCGGACGCGATTCCCCGCGCGAGGACACGATGGGCGCGACCGACGAGCAGACCCGGCAGAGCCGCCGGCGATTCCTAATCGGTCTTGGCAAATGGTCGCAGGTGGTCGTTGTCGGTGCCGTCACCGGCGGCGCTCTGCTGGGTGGCCCAACGGCCCAGGCCGGGTGGATCAACCGGCGCGGCGGCGGCGGTTGGATCAACGGTGGCGGCGGCTGGATCAACCGCGCGGGTGGTGGTTGGGGCGGCAGTTGGATCAACGCGCGCTGAGCAGCGAGTGGGCCTGGTACGCCAGGCCCACGCCCGAGGGCGCCCGCTGACGGTTCGCAGGCGGCCGGCTGAATCGATGCCGGCCTTGTTTGCCGCGGTGAAGCCGGCTTCGATGCCCCGGTGTGACCCCGAACCAGTCGCCGAGCACGGCGGCTGGCTATCGGCTCCGCTTGCTCGGTTGTGCTCCCGTCACCGCGATCACGGGTCTGTGTAGCTTGATGAGCGACCTCGTCTACCATCTCCCCTTGACGCAGCTGGCGACCTACCGCGGTCATCGCGTCATCGTGCGCGCAGCGCAGCCGCACGACCTGATCGCCCAGCTCGGGCCGCAGGATCTCCGGAACCTGGCCTATGTGCAGTTCTGTGCCCTACCGGACGATATCGATGGCCTGCTCCATTGGGCCGAGGGCTTGCCGATCGAGTTGCACTTGGATGCACCGGCGCGGGATTTCACCCGTCTCTATCGGTGCGTCAAGCTGCTCGACACGCATCCGGTCCGGGTCTCGTTGCCGGTCGTACCCGGTTTCGAGAAGGCCGCGAAGCTGGCGCTGTCGCTGCAGTTCGCGGTCAGACTGCACGTCGGCCAGCCGCCACCCTCGTTGATCGATCCCTTGATCGCGCTGCTCGAGGCGTATCTGCACCAGAGTACCGTCGCCCAGCCGGTCGAATGGTTCCACAGCCTGCTGCTCGGGTTGTGCCAGGGTGACACGGCGACACTGTGGGCGCTGAACGAGGAAGACCCGGCGCGGCTGCGCCATATCGACGCTCAGGGTCGGGAGCGGTGGCCCGGTCGGCTGGCCGCGGCCGAGTTCGATACGGAGCCCGCCGAGTTCGTCGCACGCTGGGGAGACGGCCTGCGGCGTGGCGGAACGGAGTGCGCGCGGTGCCCATTCTTCGCTCCCTGTCGGGGCTATTTCAAGTGGCCACGGCGCGATTACGACTGCGCCGGCGTCAAGGCCGTACTCGCTGGGATCCATGGGGCGGCCGATGAACTGCGCCGCGATCTTGCCGCCGCGCCTTCCGTCCCACGGGGCACCCCGCTGTGAAGGGCCGCCACATCTCGCTGGTCTTGCTCCCAACGAGCCGCTGTAACGCGGCATGCGATTATTGCTTCGAGGACCGCACCCATGACCAGCTCAGCCAAGAAGGGCTACAGGTCATCATCGGTAAGTTGCTCGATCATATGGACGGCCACTCGATCGAGGAACTGACGATTCATTGGCAGGGCGGGGAGGCGCTACTGCTGCCACCGGACTGGTACCGACGGGCCTTCGCGTTCATCGAGGACGCCGCCGCGGCGCGTGGCAAGCGCGTCGCCCATGGTTTACAGACCAACTTGCTGGCTTACGGTCCGACGTGGGATCCGATCATCTTCGAGATGTTCGGCGGCACCGTCAGCACCTCGGTGGACTACCCGAACCGACACCGTAAGGTCCCTGGCCGCGGTCCCGAACACTATGACGCGCTCTTCGCGCGCAAGCTCGAGATGGCTCGCGCGGCCGGCATCGACGTGAAGGCGATCGCGGTGCCCAATCAGGCGACGCTGGCGATCGGCGCCGCGCGCTTCTGCGGGCACTTGGTCGAGGTGCTCGGTATCACCGACTTCCAGATCAATACGCCCTTTCCAGGCGGCGCGCCGAATGCCGTCAAACGGGATCTGTGCCTCGACCTGGCCGAGCTCACGCGCTTTCACTGTGAACTGGCCGATGTCTGGCTCGGCGGCGAGAGTGCCGACCGGGTGCGCATCGGACCCTTCGACCAGCTCCTCGATTACTTCCTGCACCGCGAGGCGAGGCTGCCCTGCATCTGGGGACCGAACTGCGCCGACGAACTCATCTGCGTCGACGCCCGCGGCACCGTCAGTCAATGCGACTGCTGGGTGACCAGCTATCCCGAGCAGCATTTCGGCAACATTTTCGACGGCGACAGCCTGTCCGATCTGTTGCGCGGGAGCCGGGCGCGGGAGCGTTTCCTCGAACGACCGGCGAGGCTCATGCAAGGGGAGTGCCTCGAGTGCGAGTATCTCGCGTTGTGCCATGGCGGCTGCCCGGTGCGCACCTACAGCCTCCGCGGCCGCCTGTTCGAGAAGGATCCCTATTGCGAGCTCTACGCGGCCTTGTTCCAGCATATCGCGGGTTGGGCGGCGCGCCTATCGGCAAGGGCGGTTCGGCCAGACGGCCCCCGTCCATGACCTTCTTGACGGTGGGGTGGAACCCCTCCCACGACGAACGGAGTGAAGGTGGCCCCTACGCTCTCGCTGAAAGGCCGTCCCCTGTGAAGCCACTCGAGCCCGAGCCGCCTCGTCGTTCACGAGCGCGGGACGATGGGCGAGGCCCGGACCCGGGCCGCCATCGATGCCGCGTCCATCGAATGGCAGGGCCTCGGGCCGGGATCTGGAAGGCTGGCCGGCGCCACGGCGCCGGCTGGTTTGCGGTCATGTCGGTGGCGGCTCCGGGGTCGGCATCCGCACCAGCGGCGCGCTGTCGAGTAGCTTGCTCGCGACCGCGACGAGCGGTGACAGATCGTGGCTGTTGGCGAAGGTCGCGAAGGTCAGCACCCCGAGCAGATAACGCGGATCGCTGACCCAGGGCGGCAGGAAGCGGGGCGGACGACAGAGCTCCATGGCGTAGAGCTCGCACAAGGCCGGCATATCGAACAGATCGAGCTTGCCGCAGAACAGCAGGCTCAGACAGTCGGCGCGGCCAGCGGCGAAGCAGGCGCGCACGAAGTAGTTGATTTGCATCAGTCCCATCAGATAGACGACGTCCTTCGTGAAGGGCGCACCACCCGTGACGACGCCACCGCGAAAGACGCGGCGGGCACTCTCGAAGGATTGGTCCGGATCCCAGGTCCGCTCGAGAAAGTATTGATAGACCGCGATGAAGTCGGCGCCGTCGATGGCCATCTGGATGGCCACGACGCGATCGGCCAAGCGCCGGAGTCGATCGAGCTCGATGGTCCCGCTGATCAGTTCGGCGAAGACGGCCAGCCCCTCCTGGGTCCGGGTCGTGCCAGGATGCCCGGCGGCGAGGATCGGCAACTCGCTTTGCTCACGGCCGTTCAGCGAGGTCGCGACATGGATGTAGGCTTCGTGGTGCAGCAGTTGGACGAAATCCCGATCCGTGAAACGCGCGCCGCGCCGAACGCGGATACTCTTCGAGGTCGCCAGGGCATTCGCCGACAGCCGGTCGACTAGCTCGATCGTCGGGGCCTGGTCGCCGAAGTGGATGCGGACCGCGTCCGCGAGCCGTTCGGCGACGCTCTCGGCCGAGTGGTAGGTCGAGGGTTCCGTTCGGATCTCGATGTGGGTGAGCTGCGCGATCGTATCCAACACGGTTTGCGCCAAACCCTGCGGCGTGACCGGGATGTAGCGCAATGGGGCGGTTGGCTCGCCGTAGAGCTGCCGGCCGTATTCGAAGAAGGCATTGGTGCCGACCGCGGCCAGCATTCGCGCCCCGAGCTCGATCGCCTGCGCTTGGCGATCGAGCCAGGTATCGATCGTCGTCACCGGCACGATGTACCGCCGCGCCTCGCGCACGGCCTCGACCGTCGGGCCGGGATCGAACATCGGGTAGCTGGGTTGCGGCAGTTCCCGGCCCCCTTTGGCCAGAAAGGTCTCCTTGACCTCCGGCGCCCAGGCGATGGCGCTCAGGATGCGCATCGGCCGGCAGGCCTGATGCAGGAGTCGGGCGACGGTCCTGATCCGTTCTTTCTCGCGTTCGGTGGCCATGGTCATCATCGAAACCTCCGTCGGTAGAAGGGTCGCAGGGCGCGGTTCGGCCAGTCGCTTGCTCGACTCAACGGACACGCGGCCGGCGCGCGCCGCGCAAGAGATTGACCCCGCTGGCCGGCGCCGCGCCGTGAGCGAACCCAGGGTTACGGTCAATTGAGCGTGTCATCCGGCCAGTAGCGAGAGCCGGTCAGCTTCGCCGCGATTTTCCAGCCTTTGCCGGTCAGCACGAACACGGCCTTGCCGTCATCGAAACGCATTGCTAGCTGCTCCTTCTCGTCACCGGCCATCGCGTCGACCGACGCCGTCGCATCCAGGCCCTGCGAGACGAAGCGAGCGAACGCGGCGCTATCCTCGAACAGGATCACGAGCTGCGAGGCGAAACCGCCGATGACGCGATTTCGGTGAGCATCTGGGCGCGTTTGGAGTCGGTCGGGTTTCGTTCGCAACCTCTCAGTCCAACACCAGCGACAAGGCCAGCACATAGAGCGCCCCGACCGCCAGTTGCACCAGCATCAGCGGCACGCCGTAGCGGGCGAAGCGGATGAAGGTCACACGCTGACCCTCCTTCTCGCAGATCCCGGCGGCGACGATGTTGGCCGAGGCGCCGATCACGGTCGCGTTGCCCCCCAGTGTCGCGCCGAACATCATCGCGACGAAGACCGGCAGCGTGGCCGCCGGCCAGTCGGTGAAGCCGCTCGCCATCGCCACTTCCGGCACCACCTCGGCCGCAACCAGATAACCTTGGGTCATGATCAGTGCCGCCGCGACGACGGGGATGTTCGCGAGCAGCGCCGAGAGCATGCCGATGCCGGCGAGCAAGAGCAGCGCCACCAGCGTCAGTTCGGTGCCGAACCAGTCGTAGAGTTGCAGCGAGAAGCCCTGCAACAGACCGGTCTTGGTGAACGCCTGCACCAGCGCAAAGATCGCGGCCAGGAAGATCAGGGTCTTCCAGTCGATGTCGCGCAGCACGTTGTCGACGGGCTCCACGCGAACGCCGTAGACGACCAGCAGCGCCAGCGTCGCGCCGATGATGGCCACCGCCGGTGGAACGATGCGCGTCGGCAGGGTCTCTCCGATCAAGAACAAGGTGATCATGATCAGCAGCACCGCGAGGGACAGGTAGACGAACGCGGGCCGCGTGATCGTCGATGGGTGCGGGGCTTCGGCACCGAGCGGCACCCGCGAGGCCCACACGTCGGGTAGCAGCCGCGGCAATAGCGGCACCACGACGAGCACGGCGAGCAAACCGCCGAGGCTCACCGTCCGCAGATAGTCGCCGAAGCTGAGTCCGATGGCACTGCCGACCAGGAAGGTCGCCGGGTCCCCGACCAGCGTCAACATCCCGGCCGAGTTGCTGATGATCGCGGTGACGATCAGCGGTCCGACGAAGTCCACCTTCAGCGCCCGGGCGACGGCGACGATGATCGGCGCGACCAGGATCACCGTCGTCGCGTTCGGCAGAAAGGCGCACAAAGGCGCCACCAGGACCACGAGCAGCAGCAGAAAGCGCCGTCCACTGCCGCCCGTGGCGTGCAGATAGCGCTCGCCCACCCAATCGAACACCCCGGTGCGCGCCAGCACGCGCGCGACCACCATGCCGCCGAACAACAGCGACAGGGGGCCGCCCGCCGTAGCGATGATGCTATCCAGGTCGTCGCCATCGAGGAGGCCGAGCGCGATCAGCACGCTGACCCCGAGCAAGGCTGCCACGGCCATGTCGAGCCGGTCGAAGGCGATCAAGAGGATCACGGCGGCAAAGATGCCGATGGTGACAAGGATATCGATGTCGCTCATGGGGTTTCGACCTCTGTCGGTCAGTGCATCGGCGGCCGGGGATCGATCCGGCCATCCCCGGAACAAGGGCTCTCAATCAACGGGCGGTGCATACATGAGTCCACCCTGCGTCCACAGATGATTGAGGCCGCGCTCGATCCCGTGCGGCGCGAGGTGTCGCTCGAACAGCTCGCCGTAATTGCCCACGGCCCGGACTGCGCGCACCGACCAGCCCGGTACCATGGCCATCGCCTCACCGAGGAGCTTTTGATGCTCCTGGCCGGTGGCAAAGAATTGCACCGTATCACCGGCGGCGATCCGCTCATCCAGGTTGGCCTGCGTGACCCCGTCCTCCTCGGCGCGGATCAGCGCGAACAGGACCCAGCGCACGATCATCGCCCACCGCTCGTCGCCGCCCCAGATCGCGGGTCCCACCGGCTCCTTGGAGATCTGGTCAGGCAGGATGCGCCAGTTGCTCGCCCCGCCGGGGGCGCTGCTGCGCACGCTGGCGAGCTGGGCCCGATCGGACGACCAGGCCGCGCAGCGGCCGGCGAAGAAGGCCTCCCGGGCCGCGCTGACCGAGTCGAGCACGAGCGGCTCGATCTCGATCCCGAGACGCGTGGCCCAGCGCGACAGGTTGCGGCCGCTGGTAGTGCCCTTCACCACACAGATGGATGCACCGGCGAGCTCCGCCGCGCTGGCCACCGGCAACGCGGCCGGTACCATGAAGCCCTGACTGTCATAGAAGAGCACCGCCGGAAACCGCACCCCGATGATGGCCTCGCGGTGCAGCGTCCAGGTGGTATTGCGTGCGACCACATCGACCTTGCCGGCTTGCAACGCCGGAAAGCGCGCGGCGGCGCGCAGCGGTACGAAGCGAACCTTCTCCGGATCCTCCAACACCGCGGCCGCGAGCGCCCGGCAGAAATCCGCGTCCAGGCCCTGCCAGCGCCCGGCGGCGTCCGGCATGGAAAAGCCGGCAATCCCCTCGCTGACGCCGCAGTGCAGCATGCCGCGGGCACGTATGCCCTTGAGCACGTCGGCGGATGCGGTCGGCACAAGCATGAGCAGACCGCAGAGCAGCAGGGTCATTCGGGCGAGATCGAACCTCAGTCGACCAACAGGTTGTCGCATGGGACCTCCGAGGGGCCTTCTTGGTGCAAGGGGGGACACGCGGCATCATCCATCGAGGCCCTTCACGAGAAACGGAAATGCAATAAGCTGACCAAGGACCCGCTGGGCTTGGTGGCTCGTGCGCTCCGTCAGTGAAGGAAACGCGAGCGGGGTCGCGGTTCCGCCGACGCGGGTTTCGACACATCTCATCGCGTGGCGTCGGTCCCCGACATAAGCGAAGGGATTCAGGGGGCTGTGGTGGTTGTTTGCGTCGCAAGCGACAGTGTCCCCGGCCAATCGCCCGTCGTCCGTGTGGCCACGGGGGCCGGTCTCGATCGACTGGCGCTGCGAGTCGTCCTCCGACATGTCGGAGTTCCTCCATACCCCACGCGTGCGTTGCCGTGAACCTCCGCCGGTCATGTGGCTGCGTTCACCGATCATTGGCCCGCGGGTCGTGCCAGTCGCCGGCGGTGCGGGTATGGTCGCTGGGCGTCGAGGTTAGGGTGCGGCGAGATCCGGGCCGAGGACGCTCGACACGGACCGAACGATGGCGTGCCGGGGCTATTGCGAACCCGACGGAAAAGGCGCAGATTATTTGAGGTGGTGAACTCGAACCTCGTCAGGCGGCGGGTGCCTCCGATACCCTGACTTGCGATCGAGCCACCCAGCCCCAAGACAGACGGGGTCAAGGCAGGTTGCGGCCCTTTTCGTCGTCAATCCTGGCGAACGTCCAGGTTCGTGCGAGGTGCCCCGTGAAGCTCTTCCAGTCGATCTTCGGCCGTGGTGAAACGCGGGGGCATTATCCGGAATCGCTGATCGAGACGGCGATCGAGCGGGCTGTCGATGGGACCGACGCGCGCCTGCGGCACCTCCCCGGTTTTCGCCGGCGCTTGCGCCAACCGGTGATTCACGCCATCGACCATGTGGTGGCCTTGGTTGACGCGATCCCAGCCGCGATCCCGGCCGCGCGGGCCGATGTGAGTCGTGAGCCGCGGCTCGCCGCGCTCTTTGCGTCCGCTGACGCGATGCTCGAGGCCTTCGGGCAGGACCCGACACTGGCACGCTACTTGGCGAGCCCCGAGGGCCGCGGCAGCGAGGCCGTCACGACGCTGTTGCTTGCCGAGCGCATCGAGCGCAACATCCTCGGCCTCGACCTGGTCGGCGATCAGGTGCGCCGCGACGTCCCGCAAGTGGCCGTCAGCTTCACCGGGCACCGGTTGCTCGAACCTCAGGTCGACGAGGCGCAGACGCGCCGCTACCTGAAACGCCGTGCCTTCGACCATTTGCTGACCTTGGCCTTGGCGCGGATCGCCGAGGCCCGCGTCGAGAGGGCGGACCTGGCGCGGCAGCGCGACCTATTGAAGCAAAAACAGCGGACGCTGGAACGGTCGGGCTGGACCCTCGAGCCACGTCAGGATCAGGCCGCGGATCCAGTCGCCTTGATGGCCGAACTGGATCGCATCAGCGCGCAGCTCGACGCGCTGGGTGCGGATCAGGATGTCTTGCAGAACCATCTCGAGATCGTTGCTCATCTGCTCGACACGGCCGCTCGCCAGCTCTGGGCCGAGCCGCTGCGCCTGTGGCTCGATGCGATGAATATCCAGCGCGATGACCAGAACCCGGCGGCCCGTCCGATCGATCTCGCCGAACTGCACAATGCCCGTGGTCGGCGGGCCGTGATGCTGCCGCTGATCATCCGCCCCGGCGAACTGCCGGCACGCGAGGATTTCGTCGTGGCCGCCGAGCGGTACCTGCGATGAGTCTGGATGGTCAGGGCTCGGCCGGTCTGCTGTCGCTCAGCACCCGCGAGCGGTGGCGCGCGCCGCGCGCCGCCGCGATCGCCGGGATCCTCTTCTCGGTCCTGTTGGTCACGAGCCTGGTGCTGCTGCGCCATGCGGTCCCGGCCGATCCGTTGGAGGCCGGGGCTTGGCTCGAGACGCGCGCGGATCTGGTGAAGCTGGCGCTGAACCTGGTGCCATTCTCCGGCATCGCCTTCCTCTGGTTCGTCGGCGTGCTGCGCGACCGGCTCGGGGAGCGGGAGGACCGCTTGCTGGCGACGGTTTTTCTCGGCAGCGCGGTGCTGTTCCTTGCTATGCTTTTCCTGTCGGCGGCGGTCGCCGGAGGACTGATCATCGCCCATGCGGCGGAGCCGGAACGGCTCCTCGGATCCGAGTCCTTCACGGTCGCCCGCGCCATGACCTACGAGATCATGAACGTCTACGCGATCAAGATGGCCGGCGTCTTCATGATCGTGACCAGCACCGTGGTCCTGCGGACCGGGTTCATCGCCCGCTGGCTGGCGTTCGCCGGTTACGGTCTGGCCGCGTTGCTGCTGTTCAGCGGACGGCACCTCGAGGGGATCCTATTGGTCTTCCCCCTCTGGGTCTTCTCGGTCAGCGTCCACATCCTGATCGACAATCTGCGTGGTGTTGCGACAGACGACCATTCGACCAGGTCGATACCCTGATCCCGGTAACAGACGCCGCAGCCTCCCATCGCCCACCCGACCAGCGGGGGACCGAGCGGGAGCAGGGTCCGAACCTCCGGGTCGGTTCCTCCGCAACGGACTCCCGAATGCCCATGGAGAGCATCGCGATGGCCCGAGCCTGGTGCGAGGCTAAAACAGTATCCTCCGGCCAGGATGAGTTGGCCGCCGCGTTTGCCGAACGACTGGCCTTCGAGCAACTGCTCGGCAACCTGTCAGCGCTGTTCGCCGATCTGCCCGCTGAGCGCGTCGTCGACGAGATCGGACGTGCGCTGGCGCAACTGATCGAGCATCTTGGCTTCCACCGGGCCTCGTTTGCCGAGATCCGCGGCCAGGGCGAGCCCATCGAGGTCATCTGCTCCGCGGTGCGTGCCGGGTGTCAAGCCATGCCGACCGGGCCGGCCCCGGATCTCCCCTGGTACCTTGGCGAGCTGGCCGCGGGCCGCCTCGTCGTGCTGCCACGGATCCCGGAAGACTTGCCGCCGCAGGCCAGGGTCGAGGCCGAATACTGCCAGCGGGTGGGGTTGCGCTCGAATCTCGGCATCCCGCTGCGCGTTGGCGGCCGGGTTGCCGCTGCGATCACCTTTGCCGCGTTCCATCACACGCGACCCTTGCCGGGCGAGCTGGTCACGCGCCTCAAGATCGTCGGTGAGGTCTTTGCCCAGACCCTCGTGCGCAGCCGTCGCGATCGGGAGCTGACCGCCGCGCTAACCGAGATCCGGCAGTTGAAGGAGCGGCTCGAGGCCGAGAACGCCTATTTGCGCCATTCCTGCCACAAGCGGTCGGCTCCGGCGCTGACGAGCCGTTCGCCGCGCTTCAACCAGATCCTGGGCGAGATCGCCCAGGTCGCGCCGACCCGTTCGACGGTGCTGCTGCTCGGCGAGACCGGCACCGGCAAGGAGGTACTGGCCGACGCGATCCACGACCTCAGCGACTGCCGCCATCGGGCCATGATCAAGGTCAATTGCGCTGCTCTGCCCGCGTCGCTGATCGAGGCCGAGTTGTTCGGGCGGGAGAAGGGCGCCTACACCGGCGCGCTGGCACGCCAGATGGGCCGGTTCGAGCTCGCGGATGGCTCGACGCTGTTTCTCGACGAGATCGGGGAATTGCCGCTGGATCTGCAGACGAAGCTCCTGCGCGTGCTGCAGGACGGGTCGTTCGAGCGGGTGGGTGGCACGCACACGATTCGCGTCAAGGTGCGGCTGATCTCGGCGACCAATCGCGATCTGGAGCGCGCCGTCGAGGCGGGTAGTTTCCGCAAAGACCTCTACTATCGGTTGAATGTCTTCCCGGTGGCCGTACCGGCGTTGCGCGAGCGGTCCGAGGACATTCCGCTGCTGGCCTGGGAATTCGTCAAAGAGCTCAGCGAGGCGATGGGCAAGCCGATCGAGCGCATCGCTGAGGATTCGATGGCCGCGCTGCTGGCCTATTCGTGGCCGGGGAACGTGCGCGAGCTGCGAAATGTGATCGAACGGGCGATGATCCTCGCGCGCGGTCCGATCCTGAAGGTCTCGCTCGCGGTGGCGTCCGCCGCCGTCAAGGTGCCCGCCGACGGTCTCGAGGCGACCGAGCGTGCTCACATCCTTCGAGTCCTGGAGCAGACGCACTGGCGGATCCGTGGTGCCGGCGGGGCGGCCGAGCGCCTGGCGATCAAGCCAACGACGCTGGAGTCGCGCATGAAACGCTTGGGCATCAAGCGCGCCCATTCGGAGCCAAGCTCTTCGGGTTAGCGCAGCCTAACCGACATCGGGGCTCGGAGTCGCCTCCGAGGCGTCGTAGAAACTCTAAAGCTTCGGAGCACGCCCGCCGGTTCGGCCAGACGCGGCCCCTCGGCAAGGCCGTCGGCGAAGGAGGCCGCGACACATCCTCTCCATGGGGTTTCGGGCGACGCTAGTCATCGACGGCGCCGTGCGGCAGACTTCCTGCTCAAGACCTTACGCGCCGAGCATGACAGGGCCTCCCGGTCCCGCGCAGGCGCCTCGAAGACCGTACGGCAACCGTAATGCGCCGAGCGGCTCGACCTTTTCACCCGTGGCGGGCTTCTTGCCTCCAGGATTGGCATTGCGATCGCCACGCGTGCACCGATGCGCCACCTCTCGCCGCGCACCGACCTGGCTGGCCGTCACGCCCAAGCCCGCGGATGCGCGGCACCGGGACCATCCGCCGGCCGATTCAGCCTCGACCATCGGCCTAAAGACTCGTTGCATCTCGACGCAAGCCAGCCAGACAGGAAATGCCGCGAAACCGCATTGGAATAATCAATCGCCAGCTACAACGCCTTGTGCTTCATGGTCAGTGGCCGTCTAGAACTCGAAACTGAATCGTTACCGAGGAGAAACCCGATGGATGCAGTCCACTCGTCGCCCCTGTCGTCGGAACAGCTCGCGAAGATCGACGCCTACTGGCGTGCCTGCTGCTATCTCGCCGTCGGCATGATCTATCTGCGCGACAACCCGCTGCTCGAGGAGCCCCTGCGCGAGGAGCACTTGAAGCATCGCCTGCTTGGACACTGGGGGGCGAGCCCGGGGCTCTCCTTCATGTACGTGCATCTGAACCGGATCATCACCGCACATCAGCAGGAGGCGATCTTCCTGGCTGGGCCAGGGCATGGCGCACCGGGCGTGCTGGCGCCCGTCTATCTGGAGGGGACCTACTCCGAGGTTTACCCGGACAAGGGCGAAGACGAGGAAGGGCTGCGCCGCTTCTTCAAGCAGTTCTCCTTCCCCGGCGGGATCGGCTCGCACTGCACCCCGGAGACCCCAGGCTCCATCCACGAGGGCGGCGAGTTGGGCTACTCGATCTCGCATGCCTTCGGGGCGGCCTTCGATAACCCGGACCTGCTGGTCGCGGTGGCGGTCGGCGACGGCGAGGCCGAGACCGGCCCGCTGGCGACCTCCTGGCACTCGAACAAATTCTTGAATCCGATCCGCGACGGCGCGGTGCTGCCGATCCTGCATTTGAACGGCTACAAGATCAACAACCCCACGCTCCTCTCGCGCATCCCCAACGAGGAGCTGGCGAGCCTGTTCCGTGGCTATGGCTGGACCCCGCACTTAGTCGAGGGCGACGACCCCGAAACCATGCACCAGGCCATGGCCGCGACGCTCGACGCCTGCCTTGCCGAGATCCGCGCCTTCCAGCAAGCGGCCCGCGCCAGCGGCCAGGCGACCCGCTGCCATTGGCCGATGATCGTGCTGCGCACGCCCAAGGGCTGGACCGGCCCGGCCGAGGTCGACGGCCACAAGGTCGAGGGCTTCTGGCGCGCCCATCAGGTGCCTCTGTCCGGGATGCACAATAACCCGGCGCACTTGAAACAGCTCGAGGACTGGATGCGCAGCTACCGACCCGAGGAGCTGTTCGATGCGACCGGCCGGCTGATTCCCGAGCTCAAGGCCCTGGCCCCCCAGGGGCCGCTGCGGATGAGCGCAAGCCCCCACGCCAACGGCGGGCTCTTGCGTCGCGACCTGCGGATGCCCGACTTCCGCGACTATGCCCTGGCCGTCCCCGAGCCCGGCAAGCTCCGTGCGTTCAACACCAAGCCGACCGGCGCGCTGCTGCGCGACGTCATGGCCAAGAACATGGACAACTTCCGCGTCTTTGGCCCGGATGAGAACAGCTCCAACAAGCTGGATTCCGTCTATGAGGTCAGCAAGAAGCTCTGGCTCTGCGACTACCTGCCCGAGGATGCCGACGGCGGCGAGCTCTCACCGGACGGCCGGGTGCTGGAGATGCTCTCGGAGCACACGCTGGAAGGCTGGTACGAGGGCTATGTGCTGACCGGCCGGCACGGGTTCTTCGCGACCTACGAGGCCTTCGTCCACGTCATCGACTCGATGTACAACCAGCACGCCAAGTGGCTCGCCATCTGCGAGGAGATCCCCTGGCGGGCGCGGATCTCCTCGCTCAACCTCTTGATCACCTCAACGGTCTGGCGCCAGGACCACAACGGCTTCACGCACCAGGACCCGGGCTTCCTCGACGTGGTCGTCAACAAGAACCCGGAGGTCACGCGCATCTACCTGCCGCCGGACGTCAACTGCCTCCTCTCGACCGTGAGCCACTGCCTGCAGAGCCGCGACGACATCAACGTGATCGTCTGCGACAAGCAGAGCCACCTCCAGTATCTCGACATGGACGCGGCGATCAAGCACTGCACCAAGGGCATCGGCATCTGGGACTGGGCGAGCAACGACCAGGGGGCGGAGCCCGATGCCGTGCTGGCCGGCTGCGGCGACATCCCGACCAAGGAGGCCCTGGCCGCCACCGCGCTGCTGCGCGAGCACTTCCCGGACATCAAAATCCGCTTCATCAATGTCGTCGACCTCTTCAAGCTCCAGCCGGCCGGCGAGCACCCGCACGGCCTCTCCGACCAGGACTTCGACAGCCTCTTCACGAAGGACAGGCCCATCATCTTCAACTTCCACGGCTATCCCTGGCTGATCCATCGGCTCGCCTACCGCCGCACCAACCACAACAACCTGCATGTGCGCGGCTACAAGGAAAAGGGCAACATCAACACGCCGCTTGAGCTCGCGATCAGCAACGAGATCGACCGCTTCAGCCTCGCGATCGACGTCATCAACCGGGTACCGCGGCTCCAGGTGGCCGGCGCGCACGTCAAGGAGCGGCTACGCGACATGCAGATCGAGTGCCGCCAGTACGCCTACGAGCACGGCATCGACAAGCCCGACGTCGACGACTGGACCTGGCCCCTGTGAGCCACATCAACCCGAGGGCACCCAATGTCGGAGCCACGCGATCCACGAACCGTCAGCCTGGCCGATGAGGAGGGCGTCAAGCGGATACTGATCGACACCCTCTTCGGCCTCTGGAGCCTGGTCAACAACCTGACCCGACTGCGCCCGTCGAAGCGCGAGCGCTACCGGGTCACCATCTTCGGCTCGGCGCGCACCCAGCCGGGTCATTGGGTCTACGACGAGGTGAAGCGCTTGGCGGCCGAGTTGGCCGCCCTGGATTGCGATATCGTGACCGGCGGCGGCCCCGGCCTGATGCAGGCGGCCAACGAGGGCGCCCGGTCGAGCGCCGCCGGCGAACGGGCCCAGAGCGTCGGCATCCGGGTCGATCTGCCGTTCGAGCAGGAGGTGAACCCCTTCGTGCAGGAGGCTTACGAGCATCAGACCTTCTTCACGCGGCTGCACCATTTCGTGTTGCTGTCCGATGCCTATATCGTGGTGCCCGGTGGGATCGGCACCGTGCTCGAAACCATGCTGGTCTGGCAACTCCTGCAGGTGCGGCATCTGCGGGACACGCCGCTGATCCTGACCGGCAAGATGTGGAGCGAGCTGGTCGACTGGGCCGCGCGCTACATGCTGCGCCCAGGCTTCGAACTGGCCAACCCGGAGGATATGGCGATCCCCCGGTGCGTGACGGGTGCGGACGAGGCGATCGCGATCGTGCGCGAACATCATGCCCGGTGGCTTCAGAGCCAAACCCAGCAGCGAATCGGTGATTCCCCATCGTGCCAAGAGGACCGGCCATCATGAAGACCAATACACCCACGACGTCGCAAGGGGCTGCGGCGGTCGGCGCCACCGTGCGTGTCGGACTGGACCCCGCAGCGCTGCAACAAGGAATCGTCGATCACCTGCGCTATTCGATCGGGCAGCTGCCGGCCCTGGCGACGCCGGCCCACTATTATCGGGCACTGGCGCTGGCCGTGCGCGATCGACTACAGGACCGCTGGATCCGCACGACGGAGACCTACTTCGAACAGGAGCGCAAGCTCGCCTGCTATCTGTCGGCCGAATTTCTGCTGGGGCCGCACCTGGCCAACAACCTGCTGAACCTCGGCCTGGAGGAGGCCGCGCGCGGCGCCCTCGCCGCTCTCGGACAGGATCTGGACACCATCATCGACTGCGAACCGGAGCCGGGCCTGGGCAATGGTGGCCTCGGCCGGCTGGCCGCCTGTTATCTCGATTCGCTCGCGACCCTGGCCTATCCTGCGGTCGGTTATGGCATCCGCTACGAGTTCGGCATCTTCGCGCAACAGATCCGCGACGGCTGGCAGATCGAGCGGACCGACAAATGGCTGCACGCGGGCAACCCCTGGGAGATCGCGAAGCCCGACATTTGTTACGAGGTCAACTGGGGCGGCCACACCGAGACCTATGCCGACGAGGCCGGCCTTCAACGTGTCCGCTGGGTCCCGTTCCGGGTCGTCAAGGGGTTGGCTTACGACACACCGATCCAGGGGTTCGGCGTCGACACCTGCAACACCCTGCGGCTATGGAGCGCGGAGGCGGTCGAGTCGTTCGACTTCCAGGCCTTCAACACCGGCGATTACTTCGAGGCCGTGGAGGCGAAGCTCCGCTCCGAGACAGTCACCAAGGTGCTCTATCCGAACGACGAGCCGGCGATCGGTAAACGCCTGCGCCTGGCCCAGCAGTACTTCTTCGTCTCCTGTTCGCTGCAAGACATGCTCAGGATACTGGATCTGGCCGGGGTGCCGGTCGAGCGGTTCGCCGAGCGCTATGCCGTGCAGCTCAACGACACCCACCCATCGATCGGCGTCGCGGAACTGATGCGCCTGCTGATCGACGAGCGCCACCTCGACTGGGACCAGGCCTGGGCCATCACGGTCGCGGCCTTCGGCTACACGAATCACACCCTGCTCCCCGAGGCGCTCGAGACTTGGTCGCTGCCGTTGTTTCGCGAGTGTCTGCCGCGGCACTTGGAGATCATCTTCGAGATCAACCGCCGCTTCCTCGATCAGGTGCGTGCCCGGTTTCCCGGTGACGAGGCGCGGGTGGCACGGATGTCGTTGATCGGCGAAGTCGGCGACAAACAGGTGCGCATGGCCCACCTGGCCAGTGTCGGGAGCCACGCCATCAACGGGGTCGCGGCCCTGCATACCGACCTGCTCGAGAACAGCGTGCTCGCAGACTTCCACGAACTCTGGCCGGAACGCTTCAGCAACAAGACCAACGGCGTCACGCCACGCCGCTTCCTGGCCCTCGCGAATCCCGGGCTGCGAGCGCTGCTCGACCGGACCCTCGGCACAGATTGGCTGGTCGACCTCACCGCGTTGCGTCGCCTCGAGGCCCATATCGAGGACCCGGCCTTCCGGAGTGAATGGCGCGCGATCAAGCACGCCAACAAGCGGCGTTTGGCCGACTATATTGCGACCCAGACGGGCGTCGAGCTCGATCCGAACTGGCTGTTCGACATCCAGGTCAAGCGTATCCACGAGTACAAGCGCCAGCACCTGAATCTGCTGCACATCCTGACCCTCTACCGGCGGCTGAAGGCCGACCCCGGCCTTGGGATCCCGCCGCGCGCCTTCATCTTCGGCGGCAAGGCCGCGCCCGGTTATTTCCTGGCCAAGCGCATCATCAAGCTGATCAACGCGGTCGCCGGGACGATCAATGCCGACCCGGAGGTCAATGAGCGACTCAAGGTCGCGTTCGTACCCAATTTCAACGTCCGCAATGCCGAGCTGATCTATCCGGCCGCGGACCTGTCGGAACAGATCTCGACGGCCGGCAAGGAGGCCTCGGGTACCGGCAATATGAAGTTCATGCTCAATGGCGCGCTGACGATCGGAACGCTCGATGGCGCCAATGTCGAGATCCGTGAGCAGGTCGGCGACGAGAACTTCTTTCTCTTCGGTCTCACGGCCGACGAGGTGGCGCGGCTCCAGCGGCAAGGATACCGATCGGCCGATTGGCTCGACAGCCATGCCGAGCTCCGGGCGGTCCTCGACATGATCGGCAGCGGTCACTTCGCGAGCGGCGACAGCGAAGTCTTCCGGCCACTGGTCGAGAACCTCACCGACTCGGATCCGTTCCTGGTCCTCGCCGATTACGCCGCCTATGTCGCGTGTCAGGAACGGGTCGCAAGCGCCTGGAGCGATCCGGAACGTTGGACGCGCATGGCGATCCTGAACACGGCCCGCTGCGGCCGCTTCTCGTCGGATCGCGCGATCCGCGAGTACGCCGACGAGATCTGGGGCCTGCAACCGGTCGCCGTGTCGGCGCACATCGCGTGAGCTGCTGCCCGACCGCGGCCGGCACGGGCTCGGCGAGCTTTTGGCCACGGGCGATGCGCGGCCGAGACATTCGATCAAGATCCATTCGACCCATCAGCTGGAGGACGACATGACGCAAGCCTCGCATCAGGATGGCATCATCGCCGCCATCATCGACCGGTTCGAGAAGTTCCGTCTGCCACGGGCGCTCGACATCAAGGCGAAGGTCGACCGCGGCGAAAAGCTCGACGGCGCCGACATCGAGCACCTCGAAAACGTGATGCGGGACGCCGAGGACATCAAACGCTTCGTCGATCAACGCCCCGACCTACAACCGCTCTACATGCGTGCGATCGGGCTTTATCGGGAGATCACGAGCAAGGCGCTCGAGAACGAACAGGGTCCATGACCGCCCACGCGAGCCCCTGGACCGTGCCGACCGCGGTCCGCGTCGGGATCATGGGGTTCGTTGGTCGCGGTGCGTCGACCGAGACTGCGTCTCGGAACAGGCCCGCGTCGCGGATCGGCCGGCGGTGCGCGACGGGGCGCGTTTCGGACTTCTGCTGCGGATGATCGCGTCGATGAATGACAGCTCCCCGTTGCCTTGATATCAATCGTCCCGAAAGTCATCGGAGGCGGGTCGCGGCGACCGTCGGCGGGAGGGATCCCGCCGTCGAGCTGACAGGGACGTCCTTGCAGCGTGTCGCAGCGAGCCGTCTGCGATGACTTTTGCAACCCTCGATACCGGCCGAAGGGTACGCACCATGCCGCCTCCTCATCCCTCGTCATTCGTCGATCGCCTCGGACGCTTCGCCCCCGGGGTGCCGGATCTGATCCGCTATCGCCGGGCCGACCTGCCTCACGATCTGACCGCCGGTCTGGCGGTCGCCGCGGTGGCCCTGCCGGTCGGCGTTGCCTATGCGCAACTGGCTGGTTTCGATCCGGTCGTCGGGCTCTACTCGAGCATCCTGCCGCTGATCGCCTATGCGCTGTTCGGGACCTCCCGCCAGTTGATCGTCGGCCCGGATGCGGCGACCTGCGCGCTGATCGCCGCGGCCGTTGCGCCGATCGCCGCCGGCGACGCTGGGGCCTATGTCGCCCTTTCGGCGCTGCTTGCGCTGTTCGCCGGCTTGCTCTGCATCGCGGCCAGCTTCTTGCGGCTCGGGGCACTGGCGGATTTTCTGTCGCGGCCGATCCTGGTCGGTTTCCTGAACGGGATCGCGATCAGCATCGCGCTCGGCCAGGCCGGTAAGCTGTTCGGCTTCGATGTCGAGGACAAAGGCATCGTGCCCGTCGCGATCGAGGTCGCGACCAAGATCGCGCAGACCCACTGGCCGACACTGGCGGTGGCGGCGCTGGCCTTCGTGGTCCTGTTCTTGATGCCTCGATTCACGCGCAAGCTGCCGGCGGCGCTGGTGGCGATGGTCGTCGCCGGGGCCGTCGTCGCGGCGCTCGGGCTCGGCGAGGCCGGTGTCGCGACGCTCGGCGCGGTCCCGCCCGGTTTGCCGTCGCTGGGGCTTCCGGCGTCAACGCTCGAGTTGGCCGTCGCGCACCTCGATGAGCTGCTGGCCGCGGCGGCCGGTATCGCCCTGATCAGCTTCTCGAGCGCGATGCTGACCGCGCGCAGCTTCGCCGCCAAGAACCGCTACGACGTGGACGTCGACCGGGAATTCGCCGCGCTCGGTGCGGCCAACATCGCATCGGCCTTTTCGCAGGGCTTCGCGATCTCGGGTGCCGACTCGCGCACCGCGATGAGCGATGCGGCCGGTGGGCGAACCCGCGTCGCCGGGCTGTTCGCGGCCGCGAGCGTCGCGTTGGTGCTGCTGTTCCTGACTGGGCCGCTGCAATTCGTGCCGGTCGCGGCATTAGGGGCGGTGCTGATCATGGCGGCCCTGTCGCTGCTCGATCTCGGCTCGCTCAAACGCTTCTGGATCATGGATAAGTCGGAGTTCCTGCTGTCGATCGTCGCGACGCTCGGGGTGGTTTGGGTCGGTGCGATCCAGGCGATCCTGTTCGCCGTGCTGCTCGCGCTGCTGCGTTTCATCCATTTGGCCGCCCGCCCGCCGGCCGAGGTGCTTGGCAGTGTCTCCGGTGCCGGGTTTCATGCCCTCGGCCGCCATGCCGATGCCAGCACCGCGCCGGGCCTGATCCTGTTTCGTTTCAACGGCCCCTTGGTGTTCTTCAACGCCGCCTACTTCAAGCGCGAGGCCCTCGCCGCCGTCGACCGCGAGGGGGCCGGACTGCGTTGGTTCGTCCTCGACATGATCCCGCTGACGCAGTTCGATATCAGCGGCGTCGACGCGCTCGCCGACCTTCGGGCCGAATTGGCCGATCGCGGTGTCGAGTTGGTCTTCGCCGGGCGCTTCACCGAGATCAACGAATGGCTACGCGCTCGGGGCCTGCTCGACCGGATCAAGATCACGCGGCGCTTTTCGACACTGCGCCAGGCGCACCGGGCCTATCTCGCGATGGCGGGCGAGCATGCCGTCCCGACTGGACCGACCGACCGAGAGCAGCCCCCGGGGCCCTGATGCGCGCCGATCTGCCGCCTGATCGCCAGGGTGGCCGACGAGTGGACGAAGGATGGGGCGTGAGCAGCAAGGGAGGAAGGCTGTCTGCATCGTTCGGCTGCGTTGCGATCGGCGGCGTCGTGCCTTGACGCGCCCCGATGAGCGAGTGTGCGTGTGCCCATCATCCTGGGCCTGGACGACGGACACACCGGTCAGCAGCAGTAGCGCGAAGATCCGCATGGCTCCCGTGAAGCGCCGGTGCTCGTTTGACGCGTCATCCACGGCCGCAAACCAGTTAACCGGTGCCTGGTCGAGAGGTTTCATGCTACGGGTGGCCCCAACCAGAAGCGTTAGGGGCTCGCCGAGGATCCCAGGTCCGATGGCGCGGGCACCTCGCCGAGGCTCGCTCGCAGTTCATCCATCATGATATCGACCGAGTCGAGCCTGATGAAGCCCAGACGCGGATAGTCCAGATCCAGGATGAAATAGAGGGTGGCCGAGATCAGACCGGCGAAGATCAGCGTGTGGAAAAGATCCGGTCGCGGGGTCGCAGACTGCGCGCGGCCGGCCACGATACCGCTGAGGATTGCGATACCGAACAGGAACCAGAGGACCTGCGGGTGGACATGGATCCGGGCCGCCGCAAGACGGCTGTTGCTCAGGTCGAAGCTCTGGTTCAAGGCCGGCAGCAACAAGGTCGCGACTTGCGGTCGCCCGTCGCGTTCCACGGCGGCGACGGCCAAGGCCCAGATCTCGTCCTGCAACTCGACCGTGTCCTCGATGGTTCGCGCCAAGGCTTGCGGATCCCAGCTTTGTACCGCGACCCGGCGGAGTTGATCGACATAGCGCCGAAACAGGTCGCGGATCGGTGGCTGGTCCGCTGCAGTGAGCAGGTCTATCCGCAACCAGGCCGTTCCGAGGGCGTTGACCTGCTCGATCACCAGGTCGCGGCGATGCTGAAAGCGTGCGTCGGCGCCGGTAAAGGTGAAGGCCAGCAACAATCCGAGGAGCGCGAACACGGCGCCATCGACGGCTGTGGAGGAACCGCTCTTCTTCTCGCCAGCACGCACACCGGCGCGCCACCGTCCGATGGCGCGGCCCGCGAACTGGGCGACGATCAGGGAAAGGAATAGGCCAAGGGCGAGCAAGGCGGACTGGACGAGTGGATTGGAGAGCTGCATGGCGACGGCCATGATCCGGGTGAAGATGATGTGCGGCGATCTTATCAGAACGGTTAGCGAGGATTGCCATCGTCGAAGCATGAGGCAGGCGGGGGACCGGCCGCACGCGAGCCGCGCGCACGGCCGATCGACAGTGGTGCGCGGCTGGGGCTAAGATGAGGCACCGTTCAGGCCTCTCCGGCTCACACGGTCCCTGAACTCCATCGCGCCCGCAACAGAACAATGATGACGAAGGTTGCCTCCTCGGTGCGCGGGTGGCTTCCTCGCGACGCGTGTTCAACGGAGCTTCGTCTTGGATGGCGTTTCGTCGGTTCGGCGACGAAGCCCCGCTCGCCGACCGTCGCGCGGAACCCTCACGAAGACGTTCGAGAAAACCAATAACGACGGGATACCACCGACATGAAGATCGAGACCCTGGCCATCCATGCCGGCTACGCGCCTGACCCGACGACCAAGGCCGTGGCGACCCCCATCTACCAGACGACCTCATACGCGTTCGACGACACGCAGCACGGGGCCGACCTGTTCGACCTCAAGGTCCCGGGCAACATCTACACCCGGATCATGAACCCGACCAGCGATGTGCTCGAGAAGCGCGTCGCCGCGATGGAGGGCGGCGTCGCGGGTCTGGCCCTGGCCTCGGGCATGGCGGCGGTCACCTATGCGATCTTCACGATCGCGCAGGCCGGCGACAACATCGTCGCGACCTCGACGCTCTATGGTGGCACCTACAACCTGTTCGCGCACACCTTGCCGCGGCTCGGGATCCAGGTGCGGTTCGTGGCACCGAACGACATCGCCGGCATGGCCGCCCAGATCGATGCGAAGACCAAGGCGGTCTTCTGCGAATCGATCGGCAACCCGGCCGGCAATGTCGCGGACCTCGCGGCGATCGCCGAGATGGCCCACAGCCACGGGGTGCCGCTGATCGTCGACAACACGGTCCCGACGCCCTACCTGTGCCGGCCATTCGAACACGGCGGCGACATCGTGGTCCATGCGCTGACCAAATACATGGGCGGTCATGGTACGACGATCGGCGGGGCGCTGGTCGATTCCGGCCGGTTTCCGTGGGCGCAGCACGCCGAGCGGTTCCCGATGTTGAATGAACCGGACGTGTCTTACCATGGGGTCGTCTATACGGAGGCGCTCGGGCCGGCGGCCTACATCGGCCGCGCCCGCGTCGTGCCCTTGCGCAACATGGGTGCCGCGATCTCGCCCTTCAACAGCTTCCTGGTCCTGCAGGGGATCGAGACGCTGCCGGTCCGCATGGATCGCCACTGCGACAACGCGCTGGCGGTCGCCGAGTTCCTGAAGGGCCATCCGCGGGTCGCCTGGGTACGGTACGCCGGGCTGCCAAACAGCCCCGACTACCCACTGGTGCAGAAGTACATGGACGGGGCGCGGGCCAGCGCGATCCTGTGCTTCGGGATCCAGGGTGGTCGCGCGGCCGGCGCGCGCTTCATCGATGCGCTCGAACTCGCGGTTCGCCTGGTCAACATCGGCGATGCGAAGACGCTGGCCTGTCACCCGGCCACCACGACCCACCGCCAGCTGTCGCCCGAGGAGCTGGCAATGGCCGGTGTCTCCGAGGATCTGGTGCGGCTGTCGATCGGCTTGGAGCACATCGACGATATCCTGCTCGACCTCGATCAAGCCCTGGCCGCGGCCGCCTGATCGCGGACCGCGGACCGCGGACCGACCGGCGCCGGCGCGTCGCGCGGCGCGGTCCGCGGTGGTATGCTGCGCGCCCCATGGATCACGGCCTACCGTCCCCTCCCGATCCGACGCGCGGGCGTGCGCCAGTACGGCTCGTGCGTCGGGCCGCGCCGGGTGGCCTACTGCCTGGCGAGGTCGAGGCCTTATGTGAGCGGCTGTATCGGGTCCGGGGCGGAACCGAGGCCGACCTGTCGCTGGCCGGGCTGCATCCGTTCACGGACCTGGCCGGCATCGACGCGGCGGCCGAGCGACTCGCCGACCTGATCCAGCGCGGTGGGTCGATCCTCGTCGTCGGCGATTACGATGCCGATGGGGCCACCGGGAGCGCGCTCGCGGTGCTCGGTCTGCGTGCGCTCGGCGCGGCTCGGGTCGGTTACCTGATCCCGAGTCGGTTCGCCTTCGGCTACGGCCTGAGCCCGGCGGTCGTCGAGGTTGCCGCGCGAGAGCGCCCCGATCTGATCCTGACCGTCGACAACGGGATGGCCAGCCATGCCGGCGTCGCTCGCGCGAACGCGCTCGGCATCGCCGTGCTGATCACCGATCACCACTTGCCCGGCCCGGCGATGCCGGAGGCGGTGGCCGTCGTCAACCCGAACCGATCGGATTGCCCCTTCCCGAGCAAGCATCTCGCCGGGGTCGGCGTCGTCTTTTATGTCCTCGCGGCGACGCGGGCACGACTGCGCGGCTCGAACTGGTTTGGCGCGGCTCGCCCGGAGCCGAATCTCGCCGAGTGGTTGGACCTGGTCGCGCTCGGCACCGTCGCCGATGTCGTGACGCTCGATCGCAACAACCGGATCCTGGTCGAACAGGGCCTGCGGCGGATCCGCGCCGGCCGCGGTCGGCCGGGATTGCGGGCGCTGTTCGCGGTGGCCGGTCGCGACGCGGCGCGGATCACGGCGCGCGACCTGGCCTTTGCCGTGGCGCCGCGGCTCAATGCTGCGGGCCGGCTCACGGACATGAGTCTCGGCGTCGAGTGCCTGCTGACCGAGGATCCGGCCCAGGCGCTTGCGATGGCGCGCGAACTGGATCGGCTCAATGGCGAGCGCCGTCTGATCGAAGGCGAGATGAAGGACCAGGCCGAGGATCTGCTCGCGACCCTGTCGCTGGATGGCACCGAACCGCCCCCAGCGCTGTGTCTGTTCGCTCCCGGGTGGCACCAGGGCATCACCGGCCTGCTCGCGGCGCGGCTGCGCGAGCGGTATCACCGACCGGCCATCGCGTTCGGCGAGGCCAGCGACGGATCGCTGCGCGGTTCGGCGCGGTCGATCGAGGGCTTGCACATCCGTGATCTGATCGCCGCCGTCGATCGCGCGCACCCGGGCCTGATCGAACGCTTCGGTGGCCATGCGATGGCCGCGGGCTTGAGTCTGCCGCGGGCCGGATTCGAGAGCTTCCGCGAGGCCTTCGTCGATGTGGTCCGACACGAACTCGGCGAGACCGCGCCGGTGCGCGAACTGCTGTCGGACGGCGAGCTGCCCGGGGCAGGCCTGACGCTCGCGACCGCCGAACGCCTGCGCTTCGCCGGTCCATGGGGCAAGGGTTTTCCCGAGCCCTTGTTCGACGGTCCGTTCGAGGTTTTGGCGCGCCGCGTCGTCGGCGAGAAGCATCTGCGCCTGCGGGTCCGCGCGCCCGGTGGCTCGCCGATCGACGCGATCGGCTTTCAGCTCGCCGATCGGATCGCCGACATCGGCCCGGAAGCGCATCTCGCCTACCGTCTCGACGTCAACGACTACCAGGGACAAAGGACGCCACAACTGGTCGTCGAGCACCTGCCGTCGCCCCCCGGAGCCGAGTAGTTCGTCGGCTCCTCCTTTACCAGACCGCCCTGCGCCTGATATACCCTGAGTCCTTGACCAGGTCGTCGCCGCCCGAATCAGTCGCCTGACTCGTCACGCCACTGCTCGGGCAGATCTGGGCCGTTGCCGGAGCCGTGGCGGCCGAGGTCGATGTCCTGATTCCGGGGCGGCGCCCGGCGACATCCGAGCGCTTCCTACTCACGCGGAGGACATACGATCGATACCCGAGAAAGAACAGTGGATATGGATCCGATTCCAGAGGGTCCGAGCAAGAGCCAGATCAAGCGAGAACACCTGGCATTGCAGCAGTTGGCGGAGCGGCTGGCTGCGATGCCGCGCGCTGAACTCGAGCGTCTGGGACTGAGCGAGGCGACCTGGGAGGCGCTTGATGAGACAGCCCGGATCAAGGATCTGCGCGCGCGCAGGCGTCACTGGAAACGCATCGCGAACCTGCTCGAGCGGGATGAGCAGGAGGCCGTCCGGGCATTGGTCGAACAGAAGGCCGAGCACGAGCGCGCGGCGGCGGCCCGACATCATCAGGTCGAGCACTGGCGGGCGCGCCTGATCGGCGAGGGCGACATGGCGCTCAGCGAATTCTTGACCCTGCACCCCCAGACCGATCGTCAGCGGTTGCGGCAACTGGTGCGGGCCGCACAGCGCGATACCGAGCGTGAGCGGCCGGATGCTCCCCGAAAACTGTTCCGTTTTCTGCGCGAAATCCTCGCCGAGGCCGTCGATTGATGGTGCCGCGCCCGCCTTTCAGTTCGCGCGAGGAGGCGTTCGGCTCGTCGTCCAGCGCCGTGAGGCGGCGTAGAACGCCCAGTCTACTTGACGACTCGCGGCCCTGTGCTCACGGCAAAGTGTCGTGATAAAGAGTTGACAGAACCAATGGATCAATCCGCAGTGCCCGCTGTTATCCTGTACCGTTTCGCTAGCCGGTCCTGCTCCCGTACCCGACCCTGTCGCAACAGCGGGGTAACCGGGCCGAGCGGCCAGGACGACCACCGAGCGAGTCAGCGATGAGTGCCAATCGACCCGTCTTCTTGGAACTAACCCGGATCAAGCTGCCGGCGACCGGTATCGCGTCGATCCTGCACCGGATCAGCGGCCTGTTGCTGGTCGTGACCATCCCCGTCGCGGCCAGCCTGCTCGGCCTGTCACTGTCCGGCCCGGAGGGTTTCGCGTTGGTGGCTGACTGGCTCGGCCACTGGTTCGCGACCCTTGTGCTGTTCGTGCTCGCCTGGTCACTGTTCCATCATCTGCTCGCCGGCATCCGGCACCTGGTGCTCGATCTCGGGTTAGGTCTCGAACGGGCTGCGGCCCGCCAGAGCGCCTGGACCGTCATCGCCGCGGCACTGGCGCTGGTCGTCATCGGAGGGATTGCGCTATGAGCCGACAGGCCTCGGGGCTCAAGGCTTGGCTCGTGCAGCGGATCACGGCCATCTACCTGGGTCTCTTCTGTTCCTATCTGGTCCTGCACTTCGCGATCGCCGCACCGGCCGATTACGCGGCCTGGCGGGCCTGGGTCGCCCAGCCGCTGGTCAGTCTCGGCTGGCTGCTGTTCATCCCGGTGCTTCTCGCCCACGCCTGGGTGGGCCTGCGCGACGTGCTGATGGACTACGTGAAACCAATCGGCCTGCGCGTCGCGCTGCTGTCGCTCACCGCGCTGGTTTTTCTTGCATCCGGGTTGTGGGCGGTCAGGGCGATCATCCTGGCCGGTCTGGAGGGGTAACGAGGCGATGCCAATCGCAACACGACATTTCGACGCCTTGATCCTCGGTGCCGGCGGGGCCGGCCTCAATGCGGCGCTGCGCCTCGCCGGCGCCGACGCGCGCGTGGCCGTCGTCTCCAAGGTGTTCCCGACCCGGTCACACACAGTGGCCGCGCAGGGCGGCGTCAACGCCGCGCTCGCCAATGTGCTGCCGGACAACTGGCACTGGCACATGTTCGATACCGTCAAGGGGTCCGACTATCTCGGCGACCAGGATGCGATCGAGTACATGTGTCGGGAGGCGATCCCGACCGTCTACGAGCTCGAACACGCCGGCGTGCCCTTCTCGCGGCTCGACGACGGGCGCATCTACCAGCGCGCCTTCGGCGGTCAGAGCCAGGATTTCGGCGGCGCCCAGGCGGCGCGCACCTGCGCCGCGGCCGACCGGACCGGCCACGCGATCCTGCACGCGCTGTACCAGCAGAACCTTCGGGCACGCACCCACTTCTTCGACGAGTTCTTCGCGATCGACCTGCTGCGCGACGACGAGGGCTGCGTGCTCGGCGCCCTGGTCCTGGAGATCGAGACTGGCGAGCCCTTGATCATCGCGTCGAAGACGACGCTGATCGCGACTGGCGGTTACGGCCAGGTCTATCGCACGACGACCAATGCCTACATCAACACCGGCGACGGCATGGCGATGGCGCTGCGCGTCGGCGTGCCGCTGATGGACATGGAGTTCTTCCAATTCCACCCGACCGGGGTCGCCGGCAAGGGCATGTTGATCACCGAGGGCGCGCGCGGCGAAGGCGGCTATCTGGTCAATGCGCGCGGCGAGCGATTCATGGAGCGCTATGCGCCCCGGGCGCTGGACCTCGCGAGCCGCGATGTCGTCAGTCGTGCCATCGCGACCGAGGTCCGCGAGGGCCGCGGTTGTGGCGAGCAGGGCGACCATGTGCTGCTGAAACTCGATCATCTCGGTCAGGACATCGTCGCTCGGCGTCTGCCAGGGATCCGCGACATTTGTCGAACCTTCGTCGGTATCGATCCGGCCGCCGAGCCGATACCCGTGTTTCCGACTGCCCACTATGCGATGGGGGGGATCCCGACCGATCGCCATGCTCGCGTCGTCGCGCCGGTGCGGCACGGCCCCGAGGAGCCGGTCCCGGGTCTCTACGCCGCCGGCGAGTGCGCGTGCGTCTCGGTGCATGGCGCCAACCGGCTCGGTGGCAATTCACTGCTCGACATCCTGGTCTTCGGGCGCGCCGCGGGTCACGATATCCTGCGCTATCTGAAGGAGAATCCGAACCACCGGCCGATCACCGACAGCATCCTCGCTCCGGCGATGGCTCGGCTCGAACGCTGGCAGCGACAAGGCGATGGCGAACCGGTTCACGTCGTCAAGGCCGATCTGCGCAAGCTGATGGAGGACCATTGCGGCGTCTTCCGAACCGAGGAGGTCATGGCCGAGGGGGTCGAGAAGCTCGCCGCGCTGCGCGAGCGCATCGAGCAGGCACGCCTGCACGACCATAGTCGGACCTTCAACACGGCACGCATCGAGGCGCTCGAGCTCGACAACCTGGTCGACGTCGGCATGGCTACGCTGCGTTCGGCCTTGTATCGCCAGGAGAGCCGCGGCGCCCACTCGCGTGTGGATTATCCGGAGCGCGATGACCAGAACTGGTTACGGCACAGTCTGTATTTCCGCGATGGCGACCGCATGGACTCGAAACCCGTGCGCACCAAGCCGCTGTCCGTCGACAGTTTCCCGCCGAAGGAGCGGGTCTATTAGCGGGCTTCCGCTTCGTCGCGTTCGTCATTTGGCCCCGCTCCCGGTTCGTCGGCCGCCGCTCAGAGCCGGGGCGATCGGGGTCGGTTTCCCAGGTATCGGTTATGAAACTGCGCGTCTATCGCTACAACCCGGACAAGGATCAGCGGCCTTACATGCAGGCGTTCGAGGTCAAGGCGACCCAGGGCATGATGCTGCGCGAGGCCTTGCTCGAGATCAAGAAGCAGGATGAGAGCTTCGCATTCCGCCACTCGTGCGGCGAGGGCGTCTGTGGCTCCGACGGCCTGAACGTCAACGGGCGAAACCAGCTCGCCTGCATCACGCCGGTCGCCGATCTGAAGGAGCCGATCGAGGTGCGGCCGCTGCCCGGGCGGCCGGTGATCCGTGATCTTGTCGTCGACATGAGCCAGTTCTACGAGCAATACCGGAACGTCAAGCCCTACCTGGTGCGCGAGGATCCGCTGCCGGAGGCCGAGATCCGGCAATCGCCGGCCGAGCGCGATCGCCTCGATGGACTCTACGAGTGCATCCTGTGCGCCTGCTGCTCGACCGCCTGCCCGTCCTTCTGGTGGAACCCGGAGAAGTTCCACGGACCGGCCGCGCTGCTGCAAGCCTGGCGGTTCCTTGCCGACAGCCGCGACCAAGCGACCGACGCGCGGCTCGATGCCCTAGAGGGTCCCTACAAGCTGTTTCGCTGCCACACGATCATGAATTGCGTCGATGTGTGCCCGAAGGGGCTGAATCCAACCCGGGCGATCGGACGCATCAAGGAACTGATGCTCGAGAAGGGCCTGTGACGGATACGACCCGAGCCGTCGATCGCGATCTCCAGCGCCTGCGCTGGCAATGCCGGCGCGGCATGCTGGAACTCGATCTGCTGTTCGAGCGTTTTCTCGATCTGGGTTACGCGGGGCTCGATGCGGCGGCGCGGGCGGACTTCGAACGCTTGCTCCGCGAGCCCGATCAGATGCTGCACGATTGGCTGATGCAGAAATCGGCACCGGACGACGAGGCCCTTAGGGCCATGGTGGCGCGGATCCTGGCCACTGTGGTACCGATTCGCCCAGGGTAGAGAGGTCCGGAGACCAACGGGGCGCAGCCGGTTCGCGATCGGTGACGGGCGAAGCCGGTCAAGGGGCTGGGGTCGTCCACAATAGGTCGCTCCACTCTCAGCGTATCGGAGACGCGGACCCATGCGTGGTACCCGGCGAGCGATGCAGACCACCGCTGCCATGCGCGTGATCGGCGCGGCCTTCGTGTGCGTCCTGCTGTCGGTCCCGGCCCGGGCCGACTGTCCGCTGGTGCGGACGGTCCCGTTGGCCGATCTGCGGGCCGGCCTGATCGCCGAAGGCCAGGCCGTCGTCGTCGAGGCTGTCGTCACCGGTGCCTTCGCCGGTCGCGAGCGGCTCGGCGGTTTCTTCATTCAGCAGGGGACGCCGCCCGTCGGTTCGTTCGTTTATGCGCCGTCCTGGTCGGGACCGGTGCCGCGGCGCGGTCACCGAATCCAGGTGGATGGGCGCTTCGTGCGTTTCCGCGGCCGAGGGCAGATCAGCCAGGTCACCGACATCCGTGATTGCGGCAGGGTAGGGCTGCCCGACCCGGTCGACCTATTTGTGCCGGCCGATGCGAAGCGGTTCGTGGATCATCTGGATGTCGAGGTTCGGTTTCCACAGGTGTTGACCGTGACCGGGAACCAGGATCTCGCGCGCTACGGCACCCTTGCCCTGTCCGCCCATGGACGCCTGTTCCGTCCGTGGCTGGGAGCCGTCGAGCCCGCCGAGGATCGCTCGGCTCATCGCATCTGGCTCGATGACGGCCGTTACCGGATGCATCCGGATCCGATTCCCTACCTCGATGGCCAGGGGACCCGCCGCACCGGCGATCAGGTCGTCGGGTTGACCGGTATCCTGACCCACGCCTTCGGTGCCTATCGTGTTCACCCGACCGAAGCGCCGCGCTTCATCGCCGCGAACCCGCGTCCGCCGCCACCGCCTCCGCCTGATCAGGCACGCCGTCTCGCGGCGGTCAACCTGGAGAACTATTTCGTCACGCTCGGCCAGCGCGGGGCGTCTAGTCGCACCGAACTGGCTCGTCAGCGGCGCAAGTTGGCCGCTGTGTTCGATGGCCTCGACGCGGATTTGATCGCCGTCAGCGAGGTCGAGAACCGCCGCGCGGCGCTCCTGGACCTGGTGACACAACTCAACGCCGGGCTTCCGTCGAGCCGTCAGTACCGCGCGCTCGAGCACCCCTATCCCGGTGACGACGCGATCAAGGTCGCCCTCCTGTATCGCCCGGATCGGTTGACCTGGGTCGGGTCGGCGGCCGATGCGGATCCCGTGCACCGTCGGCCACCACTGCTCGGATGGTTCCGCGCGGCCGACGAGGGTCCGTTGCTTGGCATCGTGACGGTCCATTTCAAATCCAAGACCGGCTGTCCCGAGCGCGATGACCTGGATCAGGGCCAGGGCTGTTGGAATCGGTTGCGGACCGCGCAAGCTGAGCGCCTGGTCGCTTGGCTCGCCAGCATACGCAAGCCGGGGGATGCAATCACGGTCGCCGGCGACCTGAACGCCTATCCGGGCGAGGCTCCAATCAGGTTCCTCGAAACCGCGGATTTGCGACACTTGATCGCCGACCATTGGCCAGCGTCTCAGCGCTACACCTACGTCTTCCGCGGCGAGGCCGGCCAGCTGGATTACCTGCTCGGTGACCATCAGACGGCCGCGCAGGTGTTGCGTGGTGGGATCTGGCACATCAATGCCGACGAGCCGGCGTTTCTCGGTTACCAGGGCCGCCGGCCGGCGCACGGCCCGTGGCGCTCGTCCGATCACGATCCGCTGTGGGTGGACCTCGACGTCGGGGGTGATCCGCGGGTCGATTGACGACCGGGCGCGAGTGCCCGGCCGGTCGCGCGGCGCTGACCCTGTTTCGCGATGAGGGCAGTCGGCCTCCAGCCGCGCGAGGCTCTTTGGGGTTGAAGGCCGGCCGTGGGCGCGCTACGCTTGCGCCTTTTTTCAGGTGTCGCAAAGCCCTTGACCGAGCCGATCCTGGCGTTGGATTTCGACGGTGTCATCTGTGACAGCGTCGAGGAGACGGCGATCACGGGGTGGCGTGCCGCCGGGGCGATTTGGCGCGATATCCGCGGCACCATGCCCCCGGCCGACCTGCTGGCCGGCTTCCGTCGCGCCCGACCGATCGTCGAGGTCGGCTATGAAGCCATCCTGATGATGCGGCTGTTGCGTGATGGCGAGGATCCACGGCACCTGTTGGCGACCTTCAGCGAACGGATCCCCGAGGTCGTCGCGCGTGCTGGCATGGACGCGGCAGGTCTGACGGAGCTCTTCGGGGCGACCCGTGATCGCTGGTTGGCGGCGGCGCCGGATCGTTGGGTGGCCGCCAATCCCTTCTATCCCGGTCTTGCCGGCCGACTCGTGGCGCGGCTGTCGCGGGCGAGCGGGCCGACCTGCTATATCGTGACGACGAAGCAACGGCGCTTCGTCGAGGTCTTGTTGAGCGCGCGTGCCGTTCCTTTCCACGCCGAATGCATCCATGGCCTCGAGGCCGGCCGTCCGAAGGAGGCCGTGCTGGCCGAGCTCGTGGAACGTCACCCGGGGCGACGGGTCTGTTTCATCGAGGACCGGTTCGCGACGCTCGAACGTTGCCTGAACGCCAGGCTGCCGAGCGCGGTCGAGTACCGGTTGGCTGGCTGGGGCTACAACACGATCGCCGAACGGCAACGCGCCAGATCCCTCTCGCTACCGATCTGGGCGCTGGCCGACCTATTGCATTGTCTTGATCAGGAGAGTCACCTTGACCAGTGAACGCTACACCCTCAACGCCCAGTTGGCCCAGATGCTGAAGGGCGGCGTCATCATGGACGTCACCACGCCCGAGCAAGCCCGTATCGCCGAGGAGGCCGGGGCCGTCGCCGTGATGGCTTTGGAACGGGTGCCGGCCGATATCCGGCGCGAGGGCGGGGTGGCCCGGATGTCGGACCCTGCGATGATCAAGGAGATCAAGGAGGCGGTCTCGATCCCGGTCATGGCCAAGGCCCGGATCGGTCACTTCGTCGAGGCCCAGCTGCTCGAGGCGCTGAAGATCGATTACATCGACGAAAGCGAGGTCCTGACGCCGGCCGACGAGGAGTGTCATATCGACAAGAGCCGTTTCTCGATCCCGTTCGTCTGCGGCGCGCGCAATCTCGGCGAGGCTTGCCGGCGCATCGCCGAAGGGGCGGCGATGATCCGCACCAAGGGCGAGGCCGGTACCGGCAATGTCGTCGAGGCGGTGCGGCACATGCGGACCATGAACCGCGAGATCCGCCAGGTGCGCGACATGGCCCTCGAGGAGCTGACCGGGTTCTGTCGTGATCAGGGCATCCCCTACGAGGTCGCGCTCGCCGTGCGCGAGGCTGGGCGCCTGCCGGTCGTGAACTTCGCCGCTGGCGGCCTCGCGACCCCGGCCGATGCGGCGCTGATGATGCAGCTCGGCTGCGATGGCGTCTTCGTCGGATCCGGTATCTTCAAGTCCGGCGACCCGGCGCGGCGCGCGCGCGCCATCGTGCAGGCGACGACCTATTTCAACGATCCGCAGAGGCTTCTCGAGGTCTCGATGAACATCGGCGAACCCATGGTCGGGATCGAGATCCCAACGATCCCCGAGGCCGAGCGCTTGGCCCAGCGCGGCTGGTAGTCTCCGCCTGGCCGTGAGCGTGATCGGGCTTCTCGATTTGCAAGGCGGGGTCGTCGAGCACCTCGACCATCTGGACCGGCTCGGGATCGCCGCCCGTCGCGTGAAGAAGGCGGCGGATCTCGATGGCCTGTCCGGTCTGATCATCCCCGGCGGCGAGAGCACCTGCCTCGGCCGCTTGCTGCGGATCACCGGCCTCGACCGGACCATCGTCGCGCGCCATCACGCCGGCTTGAAGCTCTGGGGTACCTGCGCCGGGGCCATCCTGCTCGCGCAACGGGTGGTCGGCGGGGAACCCTGCCTGGCCTTGCTCGATGTCGCGATCCAGCGCAACGCGTTCGGCAGCCAGATGGATAGCTTCAATACCCTGGCCATGGTGCCGGCCGTCGCCTCGACCCCCATTCCACTGACCTACATCCGCGCACCGAAGATCAGCGATCTGGGCGCCGGTGTGCGCTCCCTGCTCGCGGTCGACGACTATCATGCCGCAGTCGAAGACGACGTCATCCTGGCGACCGTCTTTCACCCCGAATTGACGCCGAGTCTCGCCTTTCACCGCTACTTCGCCCACAAGTGCGGCATCCTGACGGCCGATGGCGACGAGGCGGGCTGGCACCCCGAGGACTGGACTCGCTACGCACCGCTGCCGCATTGAACGAATCCGCCGGCGGCCATGATGGCCGACGGCCTGTTCCGTCGCGCGACCGGCCGGTGGGGCCCGGCGGGCGCCAGGGCCGGTCCGTGGTCGGACCCGGCGCGTCGGTCAGTAGGTCCGGCGTACATCGAGGATGTCCGGGATCTGCCGAAGTTTCAAGAGCAGCCCATCGAGCTGTTCGTTGTCGTGAACCTCGACCGTGAAACGCATGCTGGCCGTGTCGCGGCGGCGATCGGTGCTGGTCGTGACGCTCAAGACATCGGTATCGGTGTCCGAGAGGACCGAGGACACATCGCGCAAGAGCCCCTTGCGATCGGCGGCCAGGACCTGGATATCGACCGGATAGCTGGCGCCGGCCGGTTGGTCGGCCCAGCGGACGCGGATCAGGCGCTCGGCCTCGGCGGCGGGCAGGTTGCGGACGTTCGGGCAATCGCGTCGGTGGATCGTCACGCCACGGCCGCGGGTCACGTAGCCGACGATCGGGTCGTGCGGCACCGGCTTGCAGCAATGCGCCATCTGCGTCAACAGATCATCGACGTCTTCGACGATGACCTCGGCCCGGCTTTCGGCCGATCGGGGGCGCGCCTTTGGCGCGACGGCCGGCCGGTTATCGGTGTCGCGCCGCTCCTCGGTCCGCGGCTCGCCGACCTGACGGGCGACCGGACCGACTGCCAGGTCGCCTCGACCGATCGCGGCCAGCAGGTCATTGCCCGTCTGCAGGTTGAATCGCGTAGCGAGTTGATCGAGGTGCGCCTTTTCGGTGATGCCGAGCCGGCTCAGCTCCTTGTCGAGGGCGGCGCGTCCCTGGCCTAGGTGTTGGTCGAAATCCAGTTGCTTGAACCATTGCCGCACCCGGTTGCGGGCCTTGGCGGTCTTCAGGTAGCCATGGTGCGGGCTCAACCAATCGCGGCTTGGCGCGGCCTGCTTGTGGGTCAGGATCTCGACCGTGTCGCCGCTTTGCAACGCCTGCGTCAAGGGGACGATGCGTCCGTTGACACGTGCGCCGCGGCAACGATGGCCGATCTCGGAGTGGATCGCATACGCGAAATCCAGTGGGGTTGCGCCCTTCGGTAGCTCGATGACCTTGGCCTGGGGCGTGAGCACATAGACGTGGACCGGTTCGAATTCGGCCTTGAAACGCTCGACGAAGTCGCCACCGTCCTCGCCTTCGTGCATCAGCTCCAGCCATTGGCGCATCCAAACGACGCGGCGCTGGACGACGGCATCCGGCCCGCGATTCTCCTTGTAGGCCCAATGCGCGGCGACACCGAGCTCGGCATGCCGGTGCATGTCGAACGAGCGGATCTGAACCTCGAGCGGCTTGTCCTCGGGACCGATCACGGCCGTGTGCAGCGATTGGTACAGATTGCCCTTCGGGGTTGCGATGTAGTCGTCGAACTCCTTCGGGATGTGTCGCCAGAGACCGTGGACGATGCCGAGCGCCGCATAGCAGGCGGCGACATCCTCGACCAGCACCCGCACCGCGCGCAGATCGAAGATCTGCTCGATGCCGAGGTTCTTGCGCTTCATCTTGCGCCAGATGCTGTAGATGTGCTTGGGGCGCCCGGTGATCTCGGCGCGCAGGCCCGCCTCCTCGAACTTGGCGCGCAAGGTTTCGATGACGCTGGCGATATAGGCCTCGCGTTCGGCACGGCGGCCACCGAGCAGCTTCGCGATCCGTTGGTATTCGACCGGCTCCAGGTAGCGGAACGACAGATCCTCGAGCTCCCACTTGATCTGCCAGATACCGAGCCGATTCGCGAGCGGGGCATAGATGCGTTGGGTATCCAGTGCGATCTTGCGCCGCCGTTGCTCGTCCAGCGCCTTGACGCTGCGCATCAGGTGGACGCGCTCGGCCAGCACGATCAAGACGACTCGGACATCCTTTGCGATACCGAGTAACAGGCGCCGCAGGTTCTCTTCGTGCTGCGCCTGATCCTTCGCCGCGATCATCACGTCGGCGTTGGCGATCTGATCGATCCGGGCCAGGTCGCCGACCATGCGGCCGATCGTCGGCCCGAAGCGCTCGCTGATCTGGGCTTCGGTCAGCTCGGGTGGGGTCAGGCAGCCGTTCAGGAGCGCGCCGATGAGGGTTTCGTGATCGAGGCGCAGCTCGACCAGGATGTCGGCGGTCGCGAGCAGGTGGTGGATCAGACCCTCGCCGGTGTCCAGGATCTGGTCGCCGCGGTGGCGAACGAGCAGCGCACAGGCACCGGCGATCGTCTTCAGGTCCTCCGCTGAATAATGAGGACCGAGCTGGTCGAGCCAGTGCCGGATCGCCAACTCCTCATCGGGGTTGTGCCGCGGGCGTTGGTTGCTATGCGTCACCATCGGTTCCAATCCGCTTGGAGAAAACCCATCGCTCGGCGACGATCGACCGAGGCGGCCTCGGGTTCGGGCTGATCGCGTTACGATCCGGTGCCTTCAATCCAACACATGGCTGACCAGCCCGTCGGCGAGCTTGGGCTCGAACCAGGTCGACTTCGGCGGCATCAGGGCACCGGCCTCGGCCACCGCGATCAGGTCCTCGATCGCGGTGGGGTAGAGCGTCAAGGCGAGACGCATCTCGCCGCTGTCGACCCGCTCGGTCAGGCCGTCGAGGCCCCGCACGCCGCCAACGAAGTCGATGCGCTCGTCCCGACGCGGGTCCGTGATGCCGAGAATCGGGCCGATCAGCCGCTCCTGCAACAGGCTGACATCGAGTCGGCCGACCGGATCCTCGCGAGGGATGGCCGCCGGGTCGATGGTCAGCCGATACCAGCGGCCATCCAGGTAAAGGCCGAATTCCCCGTGGCCCGCGGGGACGACGGGGTCCGCGCTTCGTGCGACCCTGAACGCCGCCGCGAGGCGATCGAGGAATGCGTTGGGCTCGAGGCCGTTCAAATCGCGGATGACCCGGTTGTAGGCGAGGATCTGGACCTCGGCGGCCGGGAAGGTCACCGCGAGGAAATAGTCGGCCGATGCCCCCGTGCTGGCCGAAACGGCGTGACCGCGGCGGGCCGCCGAGACCCGCGCGGCGGCCGCGCACCGATGGTGGCCGTCCGCGATGTACAGGGCCGGCAGCGCCTCGAAGGCCGCGGTCAGCCGCGCGATCGCGTCGGGGTCGGTCACGGACCAGAGTTCATGATCGACGCCGTCGCCGGCCTTGGTCACGACCTCGGGTGCGCCGCGGCTCGCTTCCTCGATCGCTCGATCGATCGCCGGCACATCGGGATGGACCAGGAACACCGGCCCCGTCTGCGCGTTCAGGGCCTCGATCTGACGGACCCGGTCGTCTTCCTTGACGGGTCTCGTCAGTTCATGGCGTTGAATGCGATGGGTTCGATAGGCCTCGACCGAGGCCGTCACGACGAGTCCGGTCTGCCGGTGACCACCGAGCGTCAACCGGTAGACGTAATAGCGGGGACTCGGGTCGCGGACCAGGACCCCGGCCTCGAGCATCGCGGCCAGATTCGCACGGGCCTGGTCGTAGACGGCAGCGTCGTAGGGGTCGGTATCCGCGGGCAGGTCGACCTCGGCACGCGAGATGTGCAGAAAACTCCATGGACGGCCTTCGACCATCGCACGGGCCTCGGCGGCGCTCATCACATCGTAGGGTGGGGCGACCACCTCGGTGGCCCGCCCCGGTGCCGGGCGCAGGCCGGCAAAGGGCTTGATCAGAGACATGGTCCTTGTTTTCCGTGGGTTCGGTGTCGGGGCATCTTGGCAGGTCGGCCGACCTGGATTCCGCGGCCCTTGGCTGCCGCCGTGGGTCGGTCGGTGCCCACCCCGCTCGACCGTGCGTTGTCGTCCAATGGTATCAGGAAGCCCGCGGACGGTCGAAGCCGCACAGCCATCGATCCCCCGGGTTGCGCCTCAGTCGGCGCGCCGCAGCGTGTGCAAGGGTGGACGGATCAGCAGCGGATAGGTGGCCAACACGCCGGCCAGCCCGATCAGCAGACCACTGCCGAGCACGCCACCGGTCCACAGCCAGGGGTTGAACGCGAACTCGAGGCCGAACACGCGGGTCGCCAACAGATAGCCGGTCAGTTCCGCGGCGATCGAGGCCAGCAAGCCGGCCACGAGACCGGCGAGCGTGAATTCGACGGCCAGGCTGCCCAGCAGTTGGCGCCGGCCGCTGCCCAGTGTGCGCAGGATGCCATGTTCGATGCGCCGATCCGCGAGGCTCGCCTGGATCCCCGCGTACATTACCAGGAGGCCGGCGGCGAGCGTGAAGAGAAACACGTACTCGACCGCTAAAACGCCTCGATCGATGATCTGACGGACCTGATTCAGCAGCGCATCGACGTCGATCAGGGTCACGCTCGGGAACTGCCTCACCAGTTCCGGCACCAACCCCTCGCGCTCGCTGGACAGGTGGAAACTGGTGACATAGGTGCCGGGCTCGTCGCCGAGCAAGGACGGTGGCGCGATCACGAAGAAATTGACGTTGAAGCTATCCCATTGCACCTCCCGCAGGCTCGTTACCGGCGCGCGGAGCTCGCGGCCCGCGACGGCAAAGGTCAGTTCGTCGCCGAGCCGAATCCCGAGGGTCTCGGCGAGACCCTGCTCGAGCGAAAACTGCGGCGGTGCCTCCGGCCCCGTCCACCACTGGCCGGCCAGGATCCGGTTGTCGGCTTGCAACCGTTCGGCATGGCTCAGGTTGAACTCGCGTGTCGCCAGTCGCTCGGCCCGCGGGTCGGCGAACTCCTCGGGCACCACCGGCTGGCCATCGATCGCGACGAGGCGTCCGCGGATCATCGGGAAGAGCCCCGAGTCGCGGATGCCGCGCTCGGCGAAGAAGGTCTCGATGGCCGCTACCTGGTCGGGTTGGATATTGACCAGGAACCGGTTCGGGGCATCATCTGGCAGGCCTTGTTGCCAGGTGTTCAGCAGATCGACGCGTACGACCGCAAGCAACAGCAGGGCCAGGATGCCGAGGCCGAAACCGGTGATTTGAAACAAGGCGCCGACCGGGCGGCGGGATAACCCGGCGAGCCCCAAGCGCCATATCCCGGTCGCGCGATACGACAGGGCGCGCGCGACGCGGACCAACGCCCAGACGGCCAGGGCCAGACTCGTGAGGGTAAGGATGACCCCGCCGAGTACCTGCCAGGCGAGACGAGGGTCGCCGGCCTGCCAGAAGATCAGCGACACCATCGCTGCCGCCGCGGCGGCTACCGCGATGCCCGCGGATAATCGCGGTGGACCCAGGTCGCGACGCAGGACGCGCAATGGCGGCACGCGGGCGAGCTGGAGCAACGGCGGCAGCCCGAAACCGAGCAAGGCGATGAGGCCGGTGCCGATCCCGAGGACCAGCGGGCGGAGCGATGGCGGCGGCAATTCGGTCGCGAAGAGCTCCGCGAGTACCTGCGCCAATCCAAACTGGGCGAGGTAGCCGAGCAGGCTGCCGACGAGGCTCGCGGCCAAGCCGAACAGGACCAGCCGCAGCACGAACAGCCGCGTCAGCAGGTGGCGTGGGGCGCCGAGGCAGCGCATGACGGCAACGGCATCGGTTTGGCGCTCGACCATCCGGCGGCTGGCCAGTGCGATCGCGGCACCGGCCACGAGCAGCGTCGCGAGCGTCGCTAGGTGCAGGAAGCTCGAGGCGCGCTCGACCGCGCCCTCGAGCTCGGGCCGGGCGTCGCGTGCGTCGACGAAGCGGGCACCGTTCGGCCCGTGAGCCACTGCCCAGGCGCGGAAGCGGTCGACCCGATCGGGTTCGCCGGCGATCAGCAGGCGATGTTCGACGCGACTCAACGGCGTCACGAGGCCGGTCGCGGGGATGTCGGCGAGGGAAATCAGGACGCGCGGGGCCAGCTGGAAGATGCCCCCGCCGCGGTCGGGCTCATGGGCGAGGACCTTGCCGATGCGGACCTCGAGCTCACCCAACTGGACGAGGTCGCCGGGTGACGCGCGCAGCAGATACAGCAGCCGCGGTTCGACCCAGGCCTCGCCGGGCGGTGGTCCGGCCGACGCGATCTGCTCCGGCGCCGCGAGTGACGCGCGGACACGTAGTTGGCCGCGTAACGGATAGGCCGATTCGACGGCCTTCAGTTGGATCAGCTGCGGACCTTCGTCGCCGATGATGACCGTCGAGAACTCCAGGGTCTTCGCTGCGGTCAGCCCGAGCTCGTGCGCCTTGTCGAACAGCCCTTGCTCGATTGGGCTGCGGGTCTCGATGACCAGATCGGCGGCGATCAGCTCGCCGCCTTGACCGGCCATAGCCCCTGCGACCCGGTCCGTGAAGAACCCGACGGCCGTGATGGCCCCGACCGTCAGTACAACCGCCGCGGCGAGCAGATGGAGTTCGCCGCTGCGCCAATCCTGCCGCAACAACCGCAACGCGATGCGCCAGAGCTTCATGATCCTGCCTCCAGGCGGCCGGCGTGCATGATCAAACGCCTATCACAGCGCTCGGCCAGGAGGCTATCATGGGTGACCAGCACCAGTGCCGCGCCGGCATCGTGACGAAGGGCCAGCAGCAGATCGATGATGTGCTCCCCGGTCCCGAGGTCGAGATTGCCGGTGGGTTCGTCGGCGAACAGGATCGCCGGCCGCGGTGCGAAGGCCCGTGCGATGGCGACCCGCTGCTGTTCGCCGCCGGACAATTGACGCGGGAAATGTTGGGCGCGTTCGGAGAGTCCAACGCGGTCGAGCGCCTCGGCGGCGACCCGGTCCGCATCTTGCGTGCCACCGAGTTCGAGTGGCAGGAGCACATTTTCGAGCGCCGTGAGCGTCGGCAAGAGTTGAAAATTCTGGAAGACGAAGCCGACACGTCCGCTGCGCAGCGCGGCGCGCTCGTCTTCATCGAGGTCATCGATTCGCTGGCCACACAGCCAGACCTGGCCGGCGCTGGCCGTGTCGAGGCCGGCGAGCAGCCCGAGCAGGGTCGATTTGCCCGAACCCGACGCGCCGAGGATCGCGATCGCCTCACCGGCTTGTACGGCCAGATCGCAGCCGTCAAGTATGGTCAAGCGTCCGCCCGGACCGTTAACATCCTTGCCCAATCCAATGGCCCGCGATACGACCGGGCCGAGTGCTTCTGACATGCTCCGTTTACTCCTGGTCACTGTTTTGCTTGCGACGCCCGCGATCTCCCATGCCGACGAGGCGCCGGTTCTGCTCGTACTTGGCGACAGCCTGAGTGCCGGCTACGGGCTGACGCTGGAACGGGGTTGGGTGGCGCGTCTGGCCGAGCGGCTCGCGGACACGGATGCTCGATACCGCGTCGTCAATGCCAGCGTGTCGGGCGAGACGACCGCCGGCGGTGTCACCCGGTTACCATCGTTGCTCGAGCGGGAAGGTCCCGCCCTGGTCATCATCCAGCTCGGCGCGAACGACGGTCTGCGGGGCTTCCAGTTCGACGTGATCCGGGCGAATCTGAGCGAACTGGTTCGGCGCTCACGGGAGGCGGGTGCCAAGGTCCTGCTCGTCGGCGTCCGGCTTCCGCCCAACTACGGTGCGGCCTATACGCAGGGCTTTCAAGACGTGTTCGTCGAGGTCGCCGAGCGTGAGCAAGTTCCGCTGGTGCCTTTCCTGTTGGCCGGGGTCGCCGAACGCTGGGAGCTGATGCAGCCGGACGGTTTGCACCCGACCGCCGAGGCCCAATCGCAAATCCTCGACAATGTTTGGTCGGGACTCGCCCCGCTGATCAACGCGGCCGATTGACCCGGCTGCTTCAGACCTCGGAGTCGCTTATGCCATCGATCACGATCGTCGGGTCCGGTTTTGCCGGATTGACCGCTATCAAGACGCTACGTTCGACAAGTCACCGGATCGTCGGCAGTCGGCTGGCGCTGAAGCTCGTCAGTCCGCGGCCCGAATTCGTCTACTACCCCGGGCTTATCTGGGTGCCGTCCGGGCGCCGCACGGCCGAGGACCTGAAGTTGGATCTGACGCCATTCTTCGAGAAGATGGGGGTCGAACACATCGCGGCCGAGGCCATCGGTCTGCGCGACGGTGGCCGCGTCCTGGAAACGACCGCTGGCGATGTGCCGAACAACGGCCTGATCCTTGGAACGGGCGGGCGCTTCATCCGGAAGCTGCCCGGGATCGAGCACGCGATCATCCCCTGTGCCGATATCGCGGCCGCCGAACAGATCCGCGATCGGCTGCGCGCGATGGAGGGTGGCACCATCGCGATGGGTTTCGCCGGGAATCCGCACGAACCCAACTCGATGCGTGGCGGACCCATCTTCGAATTCCTGTTCGGCATCGATAGTCAGCTCCGCGCCGAGGGCCGGCGCGAGCGCTTCGAGCTCGTCTTCTTCACGCCCGCCGAACGCCCTGGCAACCGACTCGGGCCGAAGGCGGTCGACAAGCTGCTCGCCGAGATGCGCCGACGTGACATCGCCACGCACCTGGGGCATAAGCTCAAGGGTTTTACCGCCGACAAGGTGATGACCGAAGGCGGTGAGTTTCCGGCCGATCTGATCCTGTTCATGCCTGGTCTGACCGGCAATCAGTGGTTCGACAATACGGCGTTGCCGCGGTCACCGGGCGGGCTCGTGCAGGCGGATGCCCATTGCCGCGTAACGGGCTTCGAGCGTGTCTATGTCGCCGGTGATTCCGGTAGCTTCCCGGGCCCCGAATGGATGCCCAAACAGGCGCACATGGCCGACCTCCAAGCCGAGGCGGCGGCCCTGAACCTGATGGCCGAGCTCCGCGGCGGGGCGCCGACCCACACCTTCAAGGTCGAGCTTCTGTGCATCGTCGATGCGTACGATCGCGGTATGCTGGTCGGGCGCACCGAGAAGCACAATTTGGTCCTGCCCTCGCTACGCCTGTTTCATTGGCTGAAACACCTGTTCGAATGGTGGTACCTGCGCAGCTACCGTTAGATGGGTGTTGCTCTTGGATTTTGCGTAAGAAACGCGAAAGAGATCCGAATGAAGAAAAAGCGCAAGCCGCGTTCGGTGCCGCGAAAGGGCGCTGGATCGACGCTCTTGCCGACGGCGCTGGCCGATCTTGCTCGGCAGGACCTCGAAAGCGGCCGTTATCGCGAAGCGATCGCGCATTACAAGGGCCTACTCAAACAGGCCGATGCCGAACCGTCCTGGCGCACGGGGCTGGCCGAAGCCTATGCCGGTCGGGTCGGGGACGCGGGGCCGTAGATGGTGCCGCCTTCGGCGGCATAGGCGCGCAGCAGCGCGACGGCCTCGGTGCGCATCAGGTCGCGCGTCACGGCGATGCCGCGTCGCGCGTAGCCGGCGACCCAATCCGGCGGCTTGTGACCCTCGTCGAAGCCGATCGCGCGCACGTCGGCATCGCGGGCAGCGCAGACCAATCGGTTGATGCCTGACCAGGGCAGGGCGCCCAGGCACATCGCGCAGGGTTCGGCGCTGCTGACCAGCACGCAGCCGCCGGGCACGGCCGCGCGGAGATCGTGGTGACCGACTCGCTGTTGGGCCTTGCCGATCGCCACCATCTCCGCGTGCGCGATCGAGCAGCGAGATCCCTCGACGAGGTTGACGCCGACCGAGATCAGGCTCCCGTCGACGGCCGCAAAGACGGCCGCCCCGAACGGGCCGCCGGTCCTCGCCCGCAGGTGCTCGGCGGTCAGGTCCAGTACCAAGCGCATCCGATCGCTGTCATCGACGCACCTGTGCGAGCGGCCGGCCAGAAAGGACGAGAACCAGTCGGGGCATTCGATCTGGATCGGGGCTGTCAGCGCGCCCAGGTCACTGTCGATCATCGTCGCCATCGCCGCGTCATCCTCGCCGAAATTGGCTCATGACCGCTTGTCGGGGACGGTCGGATCGAGCCAGATCCGCCCGTCGGCGATCTCGATGCGGTAGGTCGCGATCGGCGCCGTCGCCGGTTCTTCGAGCGGCTCGCCGGTCGCTAGATTGAAGCGACTACCATGCAGGGAACACTTGATTCGGTCCCCATCGAGACAACCGTAAGAGAGCGGGTAATCCTCGTGGCTGCACAGATCCTCGACCGCGAAGACCCCGTTGGCGGTCCGGGCGACGATGACCGATCGCCCGTCCACGTCGACTTTGCGGAACTGCCCGATCGGGATCTCTTCGACGAAGGCGACCGGAACGAAGGGCTTTTCCATCTCGGGCCTCCTAACGGATCCGGCGCGCTGCGGCGCCCGAGTCGAGGACGGTGCGAATCTGTCCGGCCCCAGCGCTCGGCGAGTCGGCGCGACCCAGGTGCCACAAGGCGAGAGACCCGGCGAAGACCAGGCTGTCATAGGTTGGTCCCGGTTGCCCCTCGAGCGCGGCCAAGCCGACCGCGGCTGCGGCCCGTGCGGTGGCCGGCACGTCGACCGCCACCGCGATCTCATCACCCGGGCGCGGGGCCTTCGGCAGATCCTCAGGCAAAGGCACGGAGCGCACCGACTGGTCGATGCCAACCGTGACCGGGTCGATGTCGAAGGCTTGCTCTTCGCCCTTCTGTTGGTACGCAAAACAGACGCCCGGTTGGCGCAGCGACGGGATGATGCCGCCCTCGACGCCGCGGACCAGCAGCGCGGAGTCGAACCCGGCGTGGCGGGCGAGCAGGGCGTAGATACGCGGGTAGGGTTTGTGCACGTACCCGGTGATCAGGTGGGTTCGGTGCCGACCTTGGATCGGTTTGGCCAACACCTCGGTCGTCGTGACGGCCTGGCGTTTGACGATGGTCGCGCGCAGGCCGACCAGCGCATGGAGGGATGGATTGACGGCGCGCTGATCCAGGTAGGCCCAGCCGAGCTCGGGGTTGGCGAGGCGGGCGGCCCCTTCTTCGGGGGACAGGTCGACATCGACGCCGGCCGCAGCGAGCACGTGCCGGTGCGTGATGCCGAACTTGGGGCCGACGCGGTCCAACCCATGGGTCAAGGTCGGGATGCCGCAAGCGGCCAGCACCGCTGGCAGGAAGGGCGCGGCGGGTAGACAGCGATTGTAGCCGTCGTAGGGGTCGGCGATATCGACCACCTCGTCGACATCCGCGACCACAGTGCATGTGGTCTCGCGCACCGCATCGAGGATGCCCTTCAGTTCATCGTCGGTCTCGCGCTTCATCCGCAGCGCGATCAGGAAGATGCCCGCCTGCACCGGGTCCACCTCATTCGCCAGGATCGCCGCCATGCCGATCCGCGCCTCGTCGAGCGACACATCCTTGCTCAGTTCGGGGCCGGTCGCGATGCGTTGGATAATGGAACGCATCATCAACCGGACGTCTTCATTCGTTGCGCCCGCGAAATCAGTCATGCTTCCCCCTCCGGGATAGGGCCACTCCCTGATCGAGTGACAATCAGGACGCAAGGGTCGGGGTCGCAAGCCCGAAAGTCAACCGGGACGCGGCGGCGGGGGCGGGCAGCAATGGCCATCGGCCTTGCCGTGAGCGCCGGCCGCACATTGTTCCAAGTCGAGGATCGCTCATGCCCAACCGTTTCTCGTTTTACCGCCTTCTGTCGTTGGCCCAGCTGAGTCTGTTCGGGTTCGCCGTCGCCAGTATGCCTTTGTTGTTGGCGCTGATGACGGCGCTGATCTCGGTCGATCGGTTGACCTTTCAGGGGCAGCACGCGGTGCGGGAAGCGGCGCAGGCGATCCAGCTCAGTCGCGAACTAGCCGAAAACGCGACCAACCTGGAACGTTACGCGCGCCAGTACCAAGTCTTGGGTGATGCGGAGTTGCTCGAATCTTACCGGGTCGAGAAAGAACGGTTTTTCGATATCTTGAGGCGTATGGACCGGTTGGACCGGAACTGGCTTGGCGGTGAGACCCTCGCGCACCTCGAATCCGATGCGCATCATGTGTTCAACGCGTGGGAAGGGGTCCATTCGGGCGATCTGGCGCCTGATGAGGCCCTGCAGGGGTTTCTGTCGATCGCGCGTCAAGTGCGCAACCTATTCATGGACAGCGTTCGTGCCGTACCCCGCGAGATCGAGGTGATGCGCGAGAATGGGGAACAGGTGCGTGAGCAGCTTCTATGGCAGACGGCAGCCCTGATCCCGGCGGCGTTGATCTTGGCGGCCTTTCTTGGTGTCCTGATCGCCAAGCCAATGCGCCAACTCAAGGACGCGATCGAGTCGCTCGGTGTCGGTCGCTTCGACCGGCCGATTGATGTCAAGGGGCCGAACGATCTGGCCGTTCTCGGTCGTCATCTCGATAGGTTGCGCATGCGCCTGGCCGAGCTCGATGAACAACGGACTTTTTTTCTGCAGCATGTCTCCCATGAGCTCAAGACGCCGCTGACGAGCATCCGCGAGGGGGCGGAAATCTTGACCGCGGGCGTCGTCGGCCGACTGGACGTGCAACAACAGGAGATCGCCGAAATCATCAAGGCCAATAGCCTATCCTTGCAGGAGATGATCGAGAGCTTGCTGCGTGGAGGGCAGGTCGATAACGGCGGCCTGGTCGTTGCCATGGAACCACTGGCGCTCGATGACCTGATCACCGACCTGGCGAAACAGCACGAACTGGCGGCCCGGGTCAAGGATGTTAAGCTGGATGTGACCCGGGCCGAGGTGACCTTGTGTTCGGATCGGGATAAGTTGAGAACTTTGTTGGACAACCTGCTGTCAAATGCCGTCTCGTTCACGATTCCGCGTGGCTGGGTTCGGATCGAGACGAGGGTCGACGGAGACCAGGTCATCATAGAGGTTCGAGATCAGGGGCCAGGCATAGCTCCCGAGGATCGCGAGCGCATTTTCGAACCTTTTTTCCAGGGGAAGAACCGGGCCTCGGGCCCAAACGGTGGCACCGGTCTCGGCCTTTATATCGCCTACCGCTATGCCGATGCCCTCGGGGGTCATTTGGACGTAGCCGATTCGGACGAAGGTGCCTGTCTGCGGCTCCGTCTGCCGAAAGGACGGGAGCGCAAGCGCTGTCCCGGCGGTGTTGAAAGGGGCTTGCCTCGTTGAACATGAAAAGTTCAGTCGTGATGCGATCAGTTGCCGTTGCCCTCGTGGTAGTTAGCCTCGGCTTGTTGTCATGTGTGCAGACCAAGGCGCCGAGGGGCGCGGCCTGGATCCATGAGGCCGAGTCTCTCGATCACCTGTTCTCCGAGCTGGCGGTGCTCAATGAGGCGGGCCCGGATGCGTTGCGCCAGGAGGCGAAGGGCTTGATGCAGCGGGAACCGATTCCACTGCTGCCGGTGAGCCTGATTCTCGCTCTACTCGGCCAGGAGGCCGACCGCAACCAGGCCCGGCGAGCATTGCGGCAGTACCTGACGGGATCGGATGTCTCACCCGCCAACCGCTTGCTGGCAGCCCTGGTCGAGGACCAACTGCAGGCCATCGCGCGGCTTCAGACACAGCTGAGCGAGGCCGAGCAACAGCGTATCGAGCTCGTGCGCGAACTCGAGCAACAGCGTATCGAGCTCGTGCGCGAACTCGAGCAACAGCGTATCGAGCTCGCGCGGCAACTGGAGGAACTGAAGGCGATTGATCAGGAATTGCGTGATCGAAACCGGATCCTCGATATGCCGGTTCCGGAACGTGAGTGACCTATGAACGACGGTGCACGAATCCTGTTGGTCGATGATGACCCGTCGCTCCTGCGGCTGCTCTCGATCCGTTTGAGCGCCGCCGGGTATCAGGTCAAGTCGGCTGGCAGCGGGGAACAAGCCTTGGCTGTTGTACCCCAGTTTCAGCCACGTCTGGTGATCACGGATCTCCGGATGGATGGCCTCGATGGGCTGGCGTTGTTCGATTCGATTCAACAGCAATTCCCTGGACTTCCAGTGATCATCTTGACCGCTCACGGGACCATTCCCGATGCTGTCGAGGCGACCCAGCGGGGTGTCTTCGGTTACCTGACCAAACCATTCGACGGTCAGGAGCTGTTGTCCGCAATCGAACGGGCGCGTCGGCTCGGGGGCGGATGGGACACGGCTGCCGACCAGCTCGAGGATTGGCGGGCGCCCATCACGACACGCAGTGCAGCAATGGAGGAGGCCCTTCGCCAAGCCTATCTGGCCGCGGGCACCGATGCGAACATCCTGATCCACGGCGAGAGCGGTACGGGTAAGGAATTGTTGGCCCGGGCGGTCCATCGTGCGAGCCGCCGGGCCGGCAACCTGTTCATCGCTGTCAACTGCAGCGCGATTCCCGAAGCGCTGCTGGAATCGGAACTCTTCGGTCACAGCAAGGGTGCCTTCACCGGCGCTGCACAGAACCGCAAGGGGCTCTTCGAAGAGGCCAACGGCGGTACGCTGTTTCTCGACGAGATCGGCGACATGCCCCTGCCATTTCAGGCCAAATTGCTGCGCGTGTTGCAGGAGAGGGAAGTCCGCCCGGTCGGGGCGAATCGACCACAGTCGGTCGATGTCCGGATCATCTCCGCGACCCACCGAGATCTCGATCAGGCCATGGTCGACGAGACATTTCGCCCGGACCTCTACTACCGGCTCAACGTGGTGCGTCTGGAGTTGCCGCCGTTGCGCGAGCGTCGCGAAGATGTGTCGCTGTTGGCCAATCGGTTTCTGGGCGAGGCCAATGCCCGCAACGGACGGCAGGTCGAGGGGTTCGCGCCCGAGGCGATGGAGCTGCTCGTGTCGGCCCCATGGCCGGGGAATGTTCGGCAACTGCAGAACGTCGTCGAGCAGGCGGCCGCCTTGTGTACGACTCCGATCATCCCGGCGGGTTTGGTACAACGGGCGTTGCGGCAGGATCTCAGCCGCATCTTGCCGTTGGCCGATGCCCGTGACAAGTTCGAGCGGGAATACCTGACGGATGTCTTGCAGATCACGGAAGGAAACGTCAGTCAAGCCGCGCGCCTCGCTGGTCGAAACCGGACGGAATTCTACAAACTGCTGCGTCGCCACTGTCTCGAACCGGAGCTCTTTCGTTCACAGGGGGACGATTGAGCGACCGCAAATCGACGCCGATGTCGTTTCCCGTCGCCCGAAAGGGCGGAACGTGCAGGCGGAGTGGCCACAACTCGGATTGGTCGGTATCGGCCAGTGCGATGCGTTCCGATCGTTCCGCGGCGCGCGGGGTATTGAAAACGATAACGTCTCGCAATATGATCTGGGTCACTGCAAGCCATCAGTCGGCGAGGCCGCTTCTTGAGGATGATCGAGATTCGCCATCGAATACCTGGCCGGTTGCGGCTCCATGTGGCCAACTTGGGCCGGGATTGGTGTCGTTACGAGCCGCTGCTGGCCGATCTGCGAACGCGAGACGGCATCGAACGCGTGCGCGCCAACCCGGCCTGCGATGCCCTTGTGATCCTGTTCGATACGTCCCGATTGACGGACGATCAGGTTGTGCGGATCGTCGAGGCACCGCTGCAACGGGATGGTGGTCGATCCCTGGTGCCAAAAGCGGGACCGGGCGGCCGAGCATCAGTGCCGGTCGTCGCCTCGTCTTCGGTCAAACCCGTGCGGTCCGCTCGCCAGACCTCTTGGTCTGCGTTGATCGAACGGCTCGGTCTGAGACCCGCGGTTGTTCCGCCAGAACGGCCGTCATGGTTGTGTCGGGTCAATCTGCGGGTCACCCGGTGGATGCTCAGAACCTCGTTTCGTGCCTTGTGGTACGAGCAGGTTTCCGTTTCGTCCCCGGGGCCTGGTGCGGACAAGGCCGCGCAGCCCCATCCAGGGCTGGCCTGGCTCTACCAGGTGTCGCAACCCCTGTTGCGTGAGCCGTCCAAGACCGACATGGCCGCCTGATTGGCCGTTCCCGGGCACTCCTGTCCCCGGCGCTTCCGCTCGTCGCCTTCGAGTCGCGTCATCGTGGCGGCTTTGCTGGTGATTCGTCGTCCCTGGCTGGCCGTGGCGGCAGCGCCCTGATCCAACGCCGGCGCACCGTCCGACAGGACGGGTGCCTGTTGGCGGAGAACCGTGAGACCATGCGCTCACCCGGTGCACGTCATGCCAGGGCACACTGGTGTGGCGCCTGATCGAATCGCGTGGGTCACTCGACAGGCCGTCGCACCTCTCCGTCCCTCCTGTCGGAACGGATCCGATGCTACATATCTTGCTCCTCTTGCTCGTCTGTCAACTCGTTGGCGAGGTTGTCGTGCGAGCCGCCGGGATCCCATTTCCCGGACCGGTCCTCGGAACCATGCTGTTGCTCCTCCTGCTCGTGCTGAGGCGAGATATCCCGGCGCGGCTCGAGCGACTCGCCGACGGGATCCTGTCCCACCTGTCGCTGCTCTTCGTCCCGGCCGGGGTTGGCGTCATGCTGCACCTCGCGCGCATTCAGACCGAATGGCTGCCGCTCCTGATCAGCCTGGTCGTATCCACGACGCTGACGTTGGCCGTGACGGCCTTGGTGTTCCTCGGTGCGATGCGATGGCTCCGGCTCCATGATACGGAGTCCGGAACGTGATCGACGCGGCAAGCGATGGGGAGCAACTGGATCTGTTGTGGGTCTATCTGCAACAGGAGCCGCTCTTCTGGCTGACGGCGACATTGGCGGCCTACGCGATCGGACACGGGTTGCAAAGGGTCAGCGGGGGGACGCCGCTGGTCAACTCGGTCGTCATCGCGATCCTGCTGCTGGTCTGTCTTCTCACGCTGACCGGCACCAGTTATGCGACCTATTTCGACGGCGCGCAATTCGTGCATTTCCTGTTGGGTCCAGCGACCGTGCTGCTCGCCGTGCCGCTCTATCGCAACCGCCATCGGATCCGACGGTTACTGATACCGATGGCGATCGCGCTATTCGCTGGATCCATCACGGCCATCCTGTCGGCGGTTGTGGTGGCCCAACTCCTCGGGGCCAGCCACGAGACGCTGTTGTCGTTGGCGCCCAAGTCGGCGACGACCCCGATCGCGATGGGGATCGCCGAAGAGATCGGTGGCTTGCCATCCTTGACCGCAACCTTGGTGATCGCGACCGGTATCATCGGGGCCATCGTCGTGGCTCCGTTGCTGGCCTGGCTCAAGGTGACCGACTGGGCGGCCTGGGGATTCGCGGCCGGTGTCGCGTCGCACGGATTGGGCGCCGCTCGTGCCTTTCAGGTGAACCAGATCGCGGGGGCCTTCGCGGGCATTGGGATGGGGCTGAATGCGCTGCTGACGGCCGTGCTGGTGCCATTGTTGGCGACCTGGGTTTGACGCCGGGCGCCAGATGCCGACCAAGCGACTGGCTGTCCTGCGCTCCGGGATTTCCGGGTGCCGGTCGCCGCGACCAGCTCGGTTGCCGCTGAGCGCCGCGATCCGCTGGGGTGGGTATCCGCGGTGGCCCGGCGGTGTTCCGTTGGATCGTCGCGCCTGGTGTGCCGTGGGCGCGCCCATTCGGTTATGCTTCGTTCATTGGCCGCCGAGCGGCCGACCGGGAGGCACCGTGCGAGCATAGCGGTGCGGCCGTGGTCCGAGGCGATCTCCTGCCGGGATTCGCGCCACAGGCCGTGCCAACGGTGCTTGCTCTGATCCCTCGTTCGGCTTGCCGCCAGTCGCCGCCATCGGCGCTGGGGGTGGAGCCCGGACAGCTGTCGTTCGATAGCGATAGAAGTTTATGACTGCACGATACCGTTTGTTTTGCGCCTGGATCCTGTTGGTGTCCCTTGTGGCATCCTTCATCGGCAATGTCGCCTGCGCGGCTGGGCAGGCGCTCGACCGTGTCTTGGGGCTGCCCCACGCGAGCCTCCTGGTCGTCGAATCCGGGGCGCCGGTGATCGCCCGCGGGGCCGATCGGCCCATGATCCCGGCCTCGACGATGAAGCTGCTGACGGCGCTCGCCGCCATCGACCGCTGGGGATTGGACCATCGTTTCGCCACCCGCTTCTACCTCAGTTCCGATGACTGGCTGTGGGTCGAAGGTTCGGGGGATCCGTATCTGGTCTCCGAGGAACTCGACCTGATCGTGGCGGCTTTGAAGCGAGCCGGCGTTCGGTCGGTCACGGGCATCGGCATCGATGACGCGCTGTTCGACCGCAACCTCCGCATCCCCGGCCGTTCGAGGAGCGCCAATCCATACGATGCGCCGGTCAGCGCCTTCGCTGTCAATTTCAACACCATCCACCTCCAGGTGACCGGGGCTCAGGTCCAGAGCGCTGAAACACAGACACCCCTGACGGCGTTAGGTCGCGAACTCGGCGCACGCCTCGGCGACGGGTCGCATCGCATCAATCTGCAGGAGCCTGATCGAGCCCTGCGTTACGCGGGCGAGTTGCTGGCGGCCAAACTAGCGGCCGAGGGCATCCTGGTTGGGGCTGGTCAGCGTGTCGGTCCGGTTCCGTCCGGCGCGCGATCGGTGGCGACGCACCATAACTCCCGAGACCTCCGGGGGGTGTTGGTGCCGATGCTCGAGTATTCGAACAACTTCATCGCGAACCAGTTGTTCTTGCTGCTGGGCGCTGACCCGCGGGGCGGATCCCTGGGCATGGCGCGTTCGCAGGCGGCTATGACCGAGTGGGCACGAAACCGTTTTGGCTGGCGCGACTTCACGATCGAGGATGGTGCCGGTCTGTCGCGGGGCAACCGGCTCAGCGCACACCAATTGGCAGATGTCGTCACGGCCTTTCTGCCTTATGTCGACCTGATGCCGGTCCAGCCCGGGAACAGCGCCGTCCGCGCGAAGACCGGGACCCTGACGGGGGTCAGCACCTATGCTGGCGTTATACGGCGCGAGAACGCTTGGTCATCCTTTGTGCTGCTCGTCAATCAGCCGGTCGATCATGGCTTGCGGCGCCAGGTTGCCGACGATTTGGCGCGGATCGAAACCCTCGAGCGGTTCTGTCTTGCTCGACGATGCGATTGACCGCCTGGAGGTGCCCCCATGCAAACGACCCATTGGCGAAGGTCCATGTTCTTGATCTGGTTATTGCCATGGGCGCTATTGGGGTGTGCGATGCCGGTCGCTGAAACAACCGGGGAGCCGCCGGCCGCCCTCCCGGCGGCGCGTCTGGTCGGCGGCAACGAGGCAGCGGCCTTTCCGTATCGCAAGGCGCGCGGCGGTTACCCATCCCTGGCACCCTTGCTGCGCCAGGTGACGCCCGCGGTCGTCAACATTTCCGTGGTTTCCGAGGTCGCGATGCGCGAGCATCCATTCTTGCGCGACCCGGACTTCCGTCGATTCATCGAAAAGTTCGATCTTCCGGTCCCAGATGGGCGTCGCACCGAACGGCGACAGAGTGTGGGCTCTGGTGTCGTCGTCGATTCCGCGCGCGGATTCGTCTTGACCAATCATCATCTGGTCGAGGATGCAAAGGAGATCACGGTGACCTTCAACGACCAGCGCAGCTACCGAGCCCGCCTTCTCGGCGGCGATGCCGGAGCCGACGTCGCCGTCCTGCAGATCGAGCCGGTGAGGAGCGTGACATTGCGGTTCGGTGATTCCGATGATTTGGAGGTTGGCGATTTCGTCATCGCGATCGGGAATCCGTTCGGACTCGGGCAGACCGTCACGTCGGGCATCGTCAGCGCCGTCGGCCGCACCGGGGTCGGCGGCCATCGCCTGGGGGAATTGATTCAAACCGACGCATCGATCAATCCCGGGAACTCGGGCGGACCACTGATCAATCTGGCCGGCGAGGTCGTCGGAATCAACACGGCGCTGATTGGTCCGACGGGAGGCAATGTCGGCATCGGCTTCTCGGTACCGAGCAACCGGGCGCGTGCAGCGCTCGATCGTGTGCTGGCAGGCCGTTAGTTCGACCAGACCTAAGCGTGGGATGACACCGCTGATTTCGTTTCCGACGATCGACCGTCGGCTGCCTTGCGACGGGTCCGGCGCGGGAGAGCCGTCTCATGTTCGTCACTCCCGCCGAAGCGGGGCAGTTGGAACCGAGGTGCGATAGGGCGATGGCGAAGGATGATTTCATCCAACTGGACGGTTCCAGGGTCGTCTTTCGATACGGATGCCTGCACGACGAACCGCCGTTCGACGCGGAGATAGGCTGTCCCCTGGTCGCCGGGTTGCATCGGGACCACGAAGCGATCCTGGAACAGCACCGCGCTTGGGCGCGGGGCTTCGGTATTCTGCCGAACGGCGACACCTACGACAGGTACTGTGACACGCGGTTCGACCTGATCTCGGCGTATCAATATTACGATTTGCCGGTCGAGGCCGCGGTCACCGCTGCCCATCTCATGACCTGGTTCTTCGTGTTCGACGACGTCATGGATATCAGCCTGTCCCCGGAGCAGGACATTCGCTCGTATCGGAAACGGCTCTGCGAGCGGCACCTCGATCTGTTGGCCGGAGGCGAGGCGTCGGAGAGCGACCCGCCCGTCATCGTGGCCTTCGACGATTTTCTTCAGCAGGTCCGTCAGCTTTGCGAGCCATCTCTCCAGCCCTGGTATGAGCGCATGGCGCACCACCTTCGCGAGTATGTGATGGGCACGCATTGGGAGAGCCTGATCGGCCCGACGACGGCGGCCAACAGCAACACGGCGTTCTATCTACAGGTGCGGCACATGACTGTAGGGGTTGCCCCTTGCCTCGATTTGATGGCGGTTGCCAAACAGATACCGCCGACGCCCGTTCTCGCCGATCCTTTCGTCCGCCGGATGGAGCGGTTGGCGGTCAACTACAGCATATGGATCAACGACCTTGCGGGTCTCTGTCGCGATGTCAGGCAAGGGCTCGGCAACGTCGTCTTCACACTCCAGCAGGACGACTCGCTCAGCATGGCTGACGCCGTCCGCACCGTCGCGCGCCGGTGCAACGGCGAACTGGATGCTTTTCTGGACGTCGAGCGGCAGCTTCCCCTCCTGCTCGGAGACGAGTTCGCTGGACATGAAGCCGCTTACCTATCCTATGCGGATGTGCTCAAGCGCTGGATGCGCGGCCTCGTGGACTGGTCCGCGCGGAGCGCCCGGTATCAGCGGTTCGACGTCGACATGGCGTTGCAGAACGGGACCTCGATACGGCAGGCGTCAAAACAGTACGGGCCGGCAACAGGGTAGGCCACGGGGTCCCCGGGTTCGATCCATCGATCGTCAACGGGCTCGTCAGGAGCGATCCTCGGCCGCCTTTTTGCGGAATCGAAAAGGGTCTGGCTACGGGCGCAAGTTCGGCGCGATGGGTATCCATGAGTCCGTCAACGCCGAGACCTTATGGATCCGCTAGGCGTCTGGCTCCCCGGGGAGGTCGCCTCGGCTCGTAGGCAAGGATGGCCCGTGGTAGCGAGAAACCGTGGTCCGTGCCCGGCCTTCCTGTTTCGACGCCGCGCGACGACAAGCGTCTGCGCGCCGCGCCGACCAAATGGCCCTGCATTGGGGAACTACCTATGATAGTGGACTACCGTCGTGCGACCCCCGAGGATTCGGTCTTCATAAAGGAGGTTGCCGGACACTCGTTGGTTCGCCGGAACAATCCAGACACAAGACTGTTCTGCCACTGGCTGGACAGGTACATGACCGGCGACAACCGTCATGATGGCCTATGCCATACACACTTTCTGGTCACGTGCAACGGGTTAGCGGTCGGCCATGTCGCTGAGTACCTCTATGACCGCGAAGTCCGCCATGGCAACGCGCCACCTGGCAGGGTGTGTTATGTCGGTTTCGACATCCATCCTGATTTTTGGGGCCGTGGCATTATGAAATCGGCGCTTCGCCGGTATATCGATGATGGATTCGAGGACCAGCGATTCAGCCAGTTGATCTCGGAGTGTCTCACAACCAATTCGAGGTGCCGGCGATTGCTCGAAGGCCTGGGATTTCAGTCTCCGAGTGTCGGCCTGCCCGACCAGCTATGGACTATGTGGAAGTACAAGGGGCTTAGCCCGAAGGCCAGGTACGGCTACGCGCATGAGGAATGGTCGAACGACTCGAGGCAGGAATCTGCCGAGGGAAAATGAATCGGAGGGCCAGCCTTTTCCCTTCCCCCTGAGCCGGGCGGGCAGAGCAATGCGATGCGCGTGCAGGCGGTTCCGTGTTCACGGCCCTGAAGGTGGCATACGCGGCCTGGTTTTTCCTGACGGTATCAATCGTCCCGAAAGTAATCGGAGGCGGGTCGCCGCGATCCCCGGCGGGAGGGATCCCGCCGTCGAGTCGATCGCGAAACAGGGGCATGAAGGCGGCTGCCCGCAGTATCAGCATCCTGCGCGTATGATCGTCCCCGCTCCGGCGGTAGCCTTGTCTTCTATCGATCGGAGTCTTGCCGCTCCTTGAACATGGTGACGGCCTTCTTCCGTTGCTGGCGCAGTATCTGGAGGCGACGCTCGAGCTGAGTGCGCTCCGTCTCGTCGGGGATCTCGCCCAAGCGCTCGCGGATCGTCTTTTCCTGGTCCTTCATATCGGCGAGCAGGGCCTTCAGTCGTGCCCGTCGCGCCTTATGGCGACGATCCGTCGCCGACAGGAGCCGCAGCGCCTCAACGAGGCGTTTCGCCTGTTTGCCGAGCTGTTTCCGGAGGCGTTCGAGCCTGTTCGCGCTGGCCGACGACGTCGTGGATTTCTTGTTCATCGAGGTGAATGTCGTGGTCGATCTCGCGCATGATCGGTTCCGCGGGGGCAAAAACGACTCGGGCCATGTTGATCAGATTCTTGGCGATATCGTAGGTGTAGCCGCTGTCGTTCATCAACGAGGTGGCAACCCCGGAGTTGATCCGCCGTTCACGGATCAAGCGGTCGAGTTGGCCATTGGCGACGATATCCTGTTCCTCGGTCTCGACACGCAGTATATCGAAGGATAGAGCAGGATTCTCCTCGACGCCCTGCGCGATCCGTTGCAGTTCGTGCAAGAGCCGGATCAGTCGCGCACGCAACGCGAGGTATTCGCGTTGCAGATGTGGGTTCGTAGACACCATGAAGCGCACCAGGTTCTTTTGCAGGTGCTTGATGTCTTTGAGGGCTTCGATCAGGTCCTGGCTCGCGGCGCGGAGCCGGAACGCCTGCGCCGTTTGGCTGTCGTGGGTCTCGATCTGGGCAATGAAGTCGACGATGGCGCCATGCAGGGGTTTGACACGACGCTGGTAGTAGTCGTCGACATCGATCACGCGGGTTCGTTCGGGAGGGACTTGGGCCTGTTCGAGCCCCTGGCCGCGACGCAGCCGTGCCGGCTCGATGTGGAGGACCAACGCCATGATGTCGAAGACGTTCTGGAACAGGTGATCGAGCTCCTTGCGGACCGCCTCGAGCCCGGCCTCGGGTGTCTGGAGCAGGCCCTCGTTGATGAAGCGCGGGGTGCTGACCGTGCGCGGGCGCGGTTTCAGGCGTTGCTCTAGCAGGGTCACGAGATTCCCGATGAACGGCAGCAACAGCAGGATGCCGGTCAGGTTGAACAGCGTGTGGAACAGGGCCAGCTTCAACGTGAAGTCGTCGGCACCGATCCCGAGCCAATCGCCGAGGGCCTCGACGATCATCACGAACTGGTGGATGAACACCAGGGCGACAACACCGGTCAAGAGGTTGAAGATCAGGTGCGCCGCGGCCAGGCGCCGGCCTTCGATATTGGCCCCGAGGGCACCGATGATGGCCGTGATGGTCGTGCCGACATTGGCCCCGATCGACAGGGCGAGCGCGTTTTCGTAGGTGATCTGGCCGGCCGCGAGCGCCGTGATCGTCAAGACCAGCGTCGCGTGGCTCGACTGCATGACGACGGTCGCGAAGATGCCGAGCGCGGTGAAGATCAGGAGTCCGCGCAGGCCCGGAACGGCATAGGCGGCGAGGTCGATGGTGTCGCGAAAGGCCTCGAAGCCGATCTTCATGTAGTGGATGCCGAGGAACAGAAAACCGACCCCGGCCAGGATGTAGCCCAGTCCCTTCAGCGTCGTGGAGCGCTGGAAGACCAGCAGGACCCCGAAGATCAACAGCGGCATCGCATAGGCCGCGATGTCGACCTTGACGCCGACGCCGGCGATCAGCCAGGCCCCGGTCGTGGTGCCGAGGTTGGCCCCGAATAGGATGCCGATCCCCTGCGCCAGCCCGATCAGTCCGGCGCTCAAGAACGAGATCGTGATCACCGTGACCAGCGAGCTCGATTGCATCAGCGTCGTGGCCAAGACGCCGAAGGTCAGGCTCTTCCACAGGCGGCTCGTGGCCCATTGCAGGAAGCGTTCGAGGGCTCCCCCGGTGAAGGCGCGAAAGCCGTTTTCGAGCGCCATCATGCCGAACAGGAAGATCGCGACACCGGCGGCGATCTGCGTCAGGTTCGGGTCGAGCCACAGGGCCCAAGCCAGGATCACGAGGGCCGTTGGCAGCGGCAGGTAACGGAGCTTGGCCATGTACTCGAATCCTGGCGTGGAACCCCCGGGGTTGGCTGACGAGCAGGCGCGCCCGCCCGCGCGACCCATCATGGGCAGGCTCGATCGAGCGAACGGGTCCGCAAAGGCTGGGCTGACCGTGTTGGTCCGCGCGCGGGTCGCGCGCCTTGCATTCATCAAACTGTAACATCGAGCTGGTGTCGATGCCACGGCGCCGAGCTGTCGGTTCAGGTCGGATTCGAGACGTCCCGCCCGCCGGCAACCTCGTCGCGGACCACAGTGACCAGGGCCGAGCACAGGGTCGCCAGTTGTTCATCGGTGATGACGTAGGGCGGCATCAGATAGACCAATCGACCGAAGGGACGCACCCAGACACCGCGATCGACGAAACGGGGCTGGATTCGGCCCAGCACGACGGGATGCGCCAACTCGACGACGCCGATCGCACCGAGCACGCGGACATCGACGACGCCCGGCAGCTCTCGGCACGGGGCGAGGCCATGGGCCAGCCCGCGTTCGATGCGGCGAACCTCGGCGGCCCAATCCTGGCCGAGGAGCAGCGCGATGCTGGCGTTGGCGACCGCGCACGCGAGCGGGTTGCCCATGAAGGTCGGCCCGTGCATCAAGACGCCGGGCTCGCCCTCGGAGATGACCTGGGCCACCTCCGCCGTCGCGAGCGTGGCGGCAAGAGTCAGGTAACCGCCGGTCAGCGCCTTGCCCAGGGTCATGATGTCCGGCGCGATGCCGGCGTGCTCGCACGCGAATAGTCGGCCGGTGCGGCCGAAGCCGGTTGCGATCTCATCGGCGATCAGCAGCACTCCATGTCGGTCGCAGAGTTCCCGCGCCTGGCGCAGGTAATCCGCGGCGTAGAAACGCATTCCGCCGGCGCCCTGGACGATCGGCTCGAGGATCAGCGCGGCCAGCTCCCGATGATGCTGGTCCAACACCGCGGCGAGCGCCGCGATGTCCGAGCCGCTCGCGGGTTCGCCGAAGCGGGCGGTGGGGGCCGGGGCGAACACCTGCTGCGGCAAGATCCCGCGAAACAGCCCGTGCATCCCGGTGACCGGGTCGCAGACCGACATGGCACCCAGGGTGTCGCCATGGTAGCCGTTGCGGACCGCCAGCAGCCGGTGCTTTTCGGGACGCCCGCGCGCCCGCCAGTACTGGATCGCCATCTTGATAGCGACCTCGACCGAGACGGAACCGGAGTCGCAGAGAAAGACGCGCTGAAGCGGGGATGGCGTCAGGGCCACGAGGTGTTCGATGAGTTCGACGGCCGGGGCGTGGGTCAAGCCGCCGAACATCACATGGGCCATCCGACCGAGTTGATCTTCGATGGCTCGGTTCAGCACCGGATGGTTGTAACCGTGAATCGCGCACCACCAGGAGGCCATGCCATCGATCAGGAAGCGGCCGTCGGCCAACTCGATCAGGGTCCCCGAGGCCCGTCGGACCGGAAAGACGGGATCCGGGGCGGCGGTTCCGGTGTAGGGATGCCAGGCATGGGCCTGATCGCGTCGGACGAGGTTGGTCGGGTCGGTCATCGGTGTGGGCTCCTGTGTCGGGTGGTTGCGAGCGGGCGATGGGGTGGCCGATGTTGGGCGGTGCCCTCCCGCCCGTCGCGGAACTGCTTTACCATGGCAGCCCGAAGGTGTTCGATCCACCCGGGTCCGGGACGCAGAACCGACCAGGGCAGGCGGAATCATGACCCCGGTCCAGGACAGTACTCATGGCCAAGAAGCCCAGCGAAAAGCAAGTCGTCGATCAGTCGGCTCGGTCCCCGCGCGAGGAGATCGAGCCCGGGGCTTCATCGGCGCATGATCGGTCGCCGACTCCACGAACCACGGTGACACCGTCCGCTGCTTCGGGATCCGCACCGGGTCGCGAGGCCCTGGCTGCGCAATCTGGCGCGTCGCCAATCGAATCCGCAGGTCGATCCGGGACAGACCCGGCCTCGGCCCCGCAAGTGGCGACCGATCGGGCACGGCCGAGTCGCGATACCGCGGCGGCCCAGCGCGCCGTGACGCCGAGCGAGCCCGAAGGGCGCCGCTCGCCAGAGCCGGCCGCGGATCCGCGAATGGAGACTGGTCCAGCCCGGCCGAGTCTCGCCCCAGCACCGGTCCCGAGCGACGCGACCCAGGCTCCGCGGCGCCCCGTCTCGGTCGCCATCGATGTCGCGAACGGCGACCCGGAGCGACCCCTGTCGGGCGCTGCACTCGTCGCCCCAGAAGGCGCGCGCCTGGACCGGCGACCGGCAGGTCGGCGGGCGGAGCCGACAGAAACACCCGCCGATTGGGTCGAGGCGGCCGAAACGGGCCGCTTGCCGGCGCGCCTCCTCACGGCGTCGGCGACGCCGGAACCGGCCGCCGAACCCGATCTCGCGGTGGCGATGCCGGCCGTTCCAGATCATCCGGCACGCCCGAGCCTCTTCATCGTCCAGATCACGCCGGAGATGGCGCCTATCGCCAAGGTCGGCGGGCTGGCCGACGTCGTGTTCGGCTTGAGTCGCGAACTGGCGATTCGTGGCAATCATGTCGAGATCATCTTGCCGAAATACGACAATCTCCGCTACGACCACATTTTCGAACTCCACGAGGTCTATCGGGATCTTTGGGTTCCCTGGTATGAGGCGGCGATCCATTGCACGGTGTTCTTCGGCTTCGTTCATAACCGCAAGTGCTTCTTCATCGAGCCGCATTCAAAAGACAATTTCTTCGGTCGCGGTAGCATCTACGGGTTCCCCGACGATGTGCTGCGCTATGCCTTCTTCTCGCGCGCGGCCATCGAGTTCCTGTGGCGTGCCGGAAAACATCCGGACATCATCCATTGTCACGATTGGCAGACCGCCTTGGTGCCGGTCTACCTCTACGAATTCTATCAGCCACTAGGAATGACGCATCCGCGCGTCTGTCTGACCATCCATAATTTCGCCCACCAGGGGCTGATCGGGGCGGAGCTGTTGCGCGCCAGCGGGCTGCATCGCCCCGACTACTTCTTCGATTACCATCGGCTGCGTGACAATCGCTATGCGAACGCGTTGAACCTGCTCAAGGGCGGTGTCGTCTATGCCAACTTCGTGACCACCGTCTCGCCCCGTTATGCTGTCGAGGTCAAGGATCAGGGGCACGGTTTCGGTCTCGAACCGACGCTGCATACGCATCATGTGAAGTATGGCGGCGTGGTCAATGGTGTCGATTACGACATGTGGAATCCCGAGATCGATCGCCAGATACCGGTGCAATACGGCGTCGATCGAATCGACGGAAAGTACGACAACAAGCGGGCGCTTCGCCACCGATTGATGTTGGCCGATAACGAGAAGCCGATCGTGGCCTTCATCGGTCGCCTCGACCCGCAAAAGGGCCTCGAATTGGTCCGTCATGCGATCTTCTATACCCTCGAAAACCGTGGCCAGTTCGTGCTGCTCGGCTCCAGTCCCGACCCGCGCATCAACGCCGACTTCTGGGGTTTGAAACGGATGCTCAATGATAGCCCGGACTGCCATCTCGAGATCGGTTTCGACGAGGACCTCTCGCATCTGATCTACGCCGGTGCCGACATGATGTTGGTGCCGAGCCGCTTCGAGCCCTGCGGACTGACGCAACTGGTCGCGCTTCGCTATGGCACCATCCCGGTCGTGCGCGCGGTGGGCGGCCTGGCCGATACGGTGTTCGACAAGGACCATTCGTCACGCCCTTTGCACGAACGCAATGGCTATGTCTTTCAAGACTACGACTACACGGGTTTGGAGTCGGCCCTCGGTCGTGCGCTGGCCTGCTATTACGAGTACCCGGAACATTTTCGCGATCTGATGAAGAACGCGATGCGTTCGGATTATTCGTGGAATCGTCCAGGCCAGGACTATTTGAACATCTATGACTTCATCCGCGACAGATGACAATGAAAATATACAATCTGTTTCCGTTGCTCGCGGGCCCGGTGGTCCAGTGGACGCCACACCTCGAACGCGCTGCCGCGATGGGCTTCGATTGGATCTTCGTCAATCCGATCCAGACCACTGGACGCTCCGGGAGCCTGTATTCGATTGCCGATTATTTCGCGATCAATGAGGCGCTGATCGATCCCGCCTCGGGCCTATCGCCGGAAGCGCAGGTGCGCGCGATGACCGACGAAGCCCGGCAGCTCGGCCTGCGGCTGATGGTTGATCTCGTCGTCAATCACTGTGCCTATGACTCGGCCTTGGTGCAACAGCGGCCCGCGTGGTTCGCGTACGAAGGCGGCGCCGTCGCGCATCCCTATTGTGTCGAGGCCGATGGTAGCCGGGTGGTCTGGTCCGATCTGGCGCGCTTCGACCATCACAACAGCGCCGACGCCGATGGACTCTGGCACTACACGGCGGAGATCGTCGATTACCTGATCGGGTTGGGCTTCACTGGCTTTCGCTGCGATGCCGCCTATCAGATTCCGGCACCGTTCTGGCGCAAGCTGATCGGCCGCTTCAAAGACCGCGATCCGGACCTGGTGTTCGTCGCCGAGACCCTCGGCTGTTCGCCGGACCAGACGCGCGAGACCGCAGCGGCCGGTTTCGATGCCGTGTTCAACAGCGGCAAATGGTGGGATTTCGAAAGCCCGTGGCTGCTCGAGCAATACGAGCTGACGCGTCAGGTTGCCCCATCTATCGGGTTTCCGGAGAGCCACGATACCGAGCGGCTGTTCAACGAGACCAACGGCAATGTCGCTGCGATGAAGCAGCGTTACCTGTTCGCCGCGCTCTTCTCCAGCGGCGTCCTGATGCCGATCGGTTTCGAGTACGGGTTTCGTCGCCGCCTGCATGTGGTCGAGACGACACCGGCACATTGGGAGGCGCCGGCCGTCGATCTGACCGGGTTCATCACCGGGGTCAACCAGCTCAAGTCGCGATACCAGGTGTTTCAAGAGGAGAGCCTGACCCAGCCGTTGGCGCACGCGAACCCCGCGATCCTGCTCCTGCGGAAGACCTGTCAGCGCGGCGATCGCCAAGCGTTGATCGTGCTCAACAAGGATCCGCACCATCGCCAGCGGTTCTACAACGATGATCTTTCCCGCTATGTCCAGGGTCCGTCGCCACTGCGCGATGTCTCGCCCGAGTGCCCGCAAGCGCAGGTGCCGATGCCTTTTTCCTTCGACCTCGAGCCGGGCATGGCGCGCATCTTCGTGACCGGCTCGTCGCGGGACCAGGTTCGACGCGCCGCGGTTTGATCGCGCGGCTCGCCTGAGGACAACCGGCGAGGGGCGCGACGTCGAGCGCCCAGTCACCGGCCATCCGCTCGGATCCTCGTCGGCTAGAGGGCGTCTGTCTTGGCCGCCATCACGAAATCGTTGCGGTGCAGCCCCCTGATCTTATGCGACCACCATGTGACGACGACGACGCCCCACTCGGTGGTGAGCTTGGGGTGATGGCCTTCGGCTTCGGCCAGCGCGCCGACCTTGTTGGTGAAGGCCAGGGCCTGGGCGAAGTCCGGGAACTCGAAACGCCGTTCCAGCTGCGCGATGCCGTCACGCGTCTCGACGGACCACGCCGGGATCTGCCGGCGCAGGGATTCGAGCTGCTCGCCGGTCACCCGCGGCGCGTCGGCACGGCAGGCATCGCATCGTTCCTGGGTCAGTTCGGTCATCTGCTCTCTCCTCGACGAATGTGGCGACTGGCCCACCGCCCGAATGCGGTGGGCTCAGCCCATTGCGTTTGGGTGCGTCCGGTTGGCATTCAAGGTTTTCGCCAACCGGGGCGGCTGCGGTGTGCCTCTCGATGAGGCATGCTAGGCTCCGTCGCCGCGGGGGTGCGCACCTTTGTAGTGCTCGAGCGTGGACCGATGAGTCAGCGTGTCGGCACCGATCATCTCGAAAGAATCCGCGCGTCGCGACCGGAGGGCCCTGGCCGTCGACGATGGCGAGGCGCTGCCTGCAAAAGGCGCACAAATTGCATATATTTACGGATCCCCGATTACCCCCGTATCACCAGGAGCTGGATCATGACCGCGAAAGGCTCGTCGGACCCTGTGCAACAGATGGTTGCTAACGCGTTGGCTGGCTTCTTGGCCGCGCCGCCGCCTGGGACGCCGCCGGAGGTCATCGAGGCCTTGACGCTGGCCGGGGACGGGGTGGCCGATCCGTTGCCACCGCGGCTGTTCTTCGAGGCGGTCGAGCAGTCACCGGTGGCGATCTCGATCACCAACGCCCAGGCGATCATTCTCTATGCGAATGCGGCTTTCGAGGCGTTGACTGGTTATGCCAGGGCCGAGGTCATCGGCGAAAACGAGTCGATCCTGTCGAGCAACGCGACACCGGCAAGCGTCTACCAGGCGCTGTGGCGGACGATCAAGCAGAAACAGACCTGGACCGGGACCCTGGTGAACCGGACCAAGGCCGGTGGGGACTATCTGGCGGAGCTCGCGATCTCGCCGGTCCTCGATCAGGATGGGGCGATCTGCTATTTCCTCGGCATCCACCGCGATGTCACCCGGGTGCACGAACTCGAAGCGGCACTGCGTCAGCAGAAAGCGCGGGTCGAGGCGGTGCTCGATGCCGCGCCGGTCGTCGTCGTGCTGCTGGATGATGCGGGACGGTTGCTGCTCGACAATCAGGAGTATCGCAAGCTCCGCGGCGAGCTCGGCGACCGTGAGCCGATCGATCTCCTGCGCGCGGCGCTGCGCAAGCAGGCCGGTTTCGATCCGCTCGAGGCGGCGCTCGCCGAACGGGGCTTCAAAGACGTCGAGATCAGCTTGGAGGTCGCCGGCTCCGGCGGGCCGCGCTGGTTCGCGTGCTCGGGCAAGCCGGCCCACGAGCTCGAACCCAGTTGCCGCACCTTCTTCGGCAAGGAACCAGCGGGCGAGCGGCGCTTGCTGCTGCTCGCGAACGACATCACGGCGCGGCGCCGGGAGATCGAACGTGCGTACTTGGAGAACCTGCGGGCGCGGCTCGCCGAGCAGCAACTCGGCCACACGATGCGCGAGGCCCTGGCCGCCGCCATCTACCAAATGCAGGGTCCGTTGAACCTGATCCAGGCGGCGGCCGAGATGCTCAAGGGTGGCGGCGGGGATCCACAGGTCCTGAGCGGCTTGTTTCAGCAGATCAGCGCCTCGGGTCACAAGGCCCTCGCGACCCTGCAGGCGGCCTTGCCAGAGCAGCCGCGCGAGGCCGGTCTGATGGTCAATATCAATGCTTTGCTGCGGCAAGTCTTGGAACTCGAGACCGATCAACTGCTCGCGGCCGGGATCGTCGTCGATTGGCAGCCGGCGCACGTGCTGCCCGAGATCAGCGGTCACAAGGACCAGTTGCGCGCGATGTTCAAGCATTTGATCGACAATGCGATCCAGGCCCTGAATGAAAGCGGGCGGACGCACCGCGAGCTGCGGATCGCGACGCGCGTCGTCGACCGATCGGTCGAGGTCGTGATCCAGGACAACGGCCCGGGGATCCCGTCCGCGCAGCGTTACGCGGTCTTCGAGCCCTTCTACATCGGCTGGCGGCACCGCCGGGGGCGGGCCGGCATGGGGCTACCTCTGACGCAGGAGATCGTCAATCAACACGGTGGGTCGATCGAGATCGATCCCGAGTATCACGAGGGCTGCCGCATCCGGCTGTATCTGACGGCGGTGGCCGAGGATTGACCGCAACACGGCTTTGGCAATGACTCCGGAGACGAATCAACTCGATATGTCGGACAGCCGGCCGCGTCTAGCGTTGCTGGAGTCGCAGTTGGCCGCCCTGTTCGAGGTCAGCAGCGTGCTGAGTCGCTCGCTCAATCCGCGCGAGACCCTGCGCGAGGTCTTGAAGGTGCTGCATGACCACGGCTGTCTGCGCCACGGCATGGTGACGCTGGTCGACACCGAATCCGGTGATCTGCTGGTCAGCGCGTTGCACGATGACGACGACGACAGCTTCACGACCGTTCGGTATCGACCCGGCGAGGGCGTGATCGGGCAGATCCTCGAGCGCAACGAACCCTGGGTCCTGCCGCGGGTCGGCGATGAACCCCGGTTCCTCGATCGACTGAACCTCTACGATCCGGATCTGCCGTTCATCGGCGTTCCGATCCGCGTTGGCGACGAGGGGCCGGTCGGCGTTTGCGCGGCTCAGCCGCCGCGCGTCGATGGCCTGCTCGATGAGCGCACGCGCTTCCTCGAGATGGTCGCCAACCTGATCGGCCAGGTGGTGCGTTTAGCGCACCGGGTCGCGGCCGAGCAGCAGGCCCTGCGCGAGGAGCGCGACAAGCTGCGCCGGCAGGTCAAGGGCGATCATGGGTTCGACAACATCATCGGCCGCGCCGGGGCGATGCGCACCGTTTTCGAACAGGTCCGTCAGGTTGCGAAGTGGAACACGACCGTGTTGATACGAGGCGAGTCCGGCACCGGCAAAGAGTTGATCGCCAACGCGATCCACTACAACTCGCCGCGCGCCGGGGGGGTGTTCGTCAAGCTCAACTGCGCCGCCTTGCCGGACAACCTGCTGGAGTCCGAGCTGTTCGGTCACGAGAAGGGCGCCTTCACCGGTGCGGTGGCGCAGCGCAAGGGGCGTTTCGAGCAGGCCGACGGTGGCACCCTGTTCCTCGACGAGATCGGCGAGATCTCGCCGGCCTTCCAGGTCAAGCTGCTGCGGGTGCTGCAGGAGGGTGAGCTCGAGCGGGTTGGCGGTAATCGCACGCTCAAGGTCGACGTGCGGGTGATCGCGGCGACCAATCGCGATCTCGAAGCCGAGGTCCGGCGCGGGGATTTTCGCGAGGATCTCTACTATCGACTTAACGTGATGCCGATCCGGATGCCGGCCTTGCGCGATCGGCTCGAAGACATCCCCGATCTGGCCCGTTTTCTGGTCGCGAAGATCGCGCGGATGCAGCGTCGGGATCTCGAGATCACCGACAATGCGCTGCGCGGCTTGATGCGCTATCACTGGCCTGGCAACGTCCGGGAACTCGAGAACTGTCTCGAACGGGCCGCCGTGATGAGCGAAACCGGCGTCATCGACAGTGACGTGATCCATGTCAGCGGCCTCGACGAGGGTCGATTCCCGGAACAACCGGTGCCACCGTCGACGATCGCGAAGCCGGCGCTCGACGATCCGGATCTCGATGAGCGCGAGCGGGTCATCGCAGCCCTCGAGGAAGCCGGCTGGGTGCAGGCGAAGGCCGCACGGTTGTTGAACATGACACCGCGCCAGATCGCCTATCGAATCCAGACCCTGAACATCAAGGTGCGGCAGTTCTGACCGACCTCGGTCGAGGCGACGTAGGGCGGGAAAGCACAGCGCATCCCGCCATCGGAGGCCGAGTGGCGCCGCTTGTTTCTGAATCGGTCCTATGGGTCAGAGGTGGGTTCCCGGCCGCTGGTCGGTCAGCCAATAGAAGCGAAACGGGGGCACGACCAGTCGGCCGTTGAACAGCGCCGGTGACTCGCCGGTCACCAGATCCTTGGCCTGCCCATGGCGGAAGAGCCCGCGGTTGCCGATGTTCTCGAGATCCAGGTACTGCGGGTTGTCGTTGAAATTCGCGACCACGAGCACCCAGTCGCCGACCAGGGTCGGGTGCGTGCGCAGGAACACGAACAGGTGCGGATTATCGACGTCGATCAGGTCGCGGTTGTTGAAGTCAGCGAAGGCCGGCGTGGTTTTACGCACCGCGATCAGGCGTTTGAGTCCGTCGAACACACGTTGCTCGATGCTGCCGCGCTGATGGCGCCGCTCGGCGCGCTCCCAGTTGATCCGCGGACGATGGATCCAGCGCGTATCGCTGGCCTTGTCGCTGTCGTCGAGGAAGGTGTGATCGTTCAGCGTCGCCAGTTCGTCGCCATACCAGATCAGCGGGATGCCGCCGAAGGCGAGGATCATGCCGTGCAATGTCAGGATCGTCTCGATCGCATCACTGATTGCCTCGGCGTCGTCGTTGGCCATTGCGACCTCGAGTCCGACCAGCGAGGCCAGCGCCCCGGCGATCCGGGCGTCGCCGTTCTTCAGGTTGACCCCGAAAGGCCGTCCGCGCGCCGGTGAGCCCTCGAAGACACCGGTGAACCAGTCGACCAGGAAGCGCCGATGGGCATAGGGCTCGTAATCGCAGGCGCGGATGTCGGCGTCGTCGAAGCCCAGCCCGATGTCGTCATGGCAGCGCACGTAGTTGAGCCAGGTGGCCCGGTCGAGCTTGGCCGGCAGGCTCTTGAGCCCCTGGGTCAGCAGGCGGGCATTCTTGGTCGCGACGGCGTCCCACAGTAGCGCCATGAAGGTCGCGTTGTAGGCGATCTCGCACTCCTTCGCGATCACCGCGTCCTCGCCGAAGTACTTGATGATCTCCAGCGGCGCGACGATCGCCTCGGCGATGAAGAGGACGCCAGGGGCCGTGACCTGGCAGCAGTCCTTCATCAGCTGGAGGATCAGGTGCGCCTCGCGGTTGTTCTGGCAGGTGGTCCCGATCTTCTTCCACAGGAAGGCCACCGCGTCGAGGCGGACGATGTCGGCCCCTTGGTTGGCCCAGAACAGGATGATGTCCACCATCTCGATGAACACCGCCGGATTGCTGTAGTTGAGATCCCACTGGTAGTTGTTGAAGACCGTCATCACCCAGCGTTCCATCGCATCGTCCCAGGTGAAGTTGCCGGGCGCGGTCTCCGGGAAGATCTCCGGCATCGTTTCCTCGAACATGTCAGGGACGTCGCGATTCGGGAACAGGTAGTAGTAGTCCTGGTAGACCTTGTCGCCATCCCGTGCCTGTTGGGCCCAGGGATGCTCGTTCGAGGTGTGGTTCACGACCACATCGAGCGTCAACAACATGCCGCGCTTGCGCATCGCCTCGGCCAACTGGTTCAGGTCATCGAGGGTCCCGGCGCGCGGGTCGATGTCGCGAAAATCGCTGACCGCATAGCCGCCGTCGCTGGCACCGCGCGGGCATTTGAGGATCGGCATCACGTGCACGAGATTGATGCCGAGCTCGGTCAGATACGGCAACCGCTCGGTCAGGCCCGGCAGATGGCCGGCGAAGCCGTCCGAGTACAGGGCCATGCCGACCCATTCCTGGCTCAGGAACCAGTTGTGGTCCTCCTCGCGGGCCATGTCGAGCCGCTTGAGTTCGTCCGGTCGCTGGATGTAGGCCCGGGCCAGGCGTTCGGTGAGCTCGATCATCCGCTGCTTGAAATCGTCGCGGTGGCCGTAGAGCTGGCTGAACAGCGAGTGTATCGCGTAGAAGTTCGCGCCGAGCCGCGTGTAGAAATGGCGCAGATCCTCGCGGCTGACCTCCGGGTGGAATTCGTCGAGGATATCGTTCAGCAGGGCGTGAGAGATTTGTTCGTACATCTGGGATCCGTTGACGGCGCCGAGAGAAGGGGTTTCATTGCGCGCGGGCGCGAGCTGCAAGGCAAGGTTACCAGCCCGTCGTGGCCGGCAAAAGCGACAGGGGCTCGGCGGCAGGCCGTCGCCGTGGCATCGGACGCCGGATTGGCCGCGCGGTGTCGCGCTTCGGGTCTCTGTAGTAGCATTGAGAGTGACGGCTGGCCGATCTGGCTGGCGTTATTCCGTGTTCATGTGTCGGAGACTCGATGCCTAGTCTTTACGTAGATCCGTCGATCCCAGAGCGAGCGGTCGATGGTGACCAAAGCTGTCGCGATGCCGGCGATGGTGTCCGGGGAGGTGATCGATGACGCTCGAAGAATACTTCGGCCAGGCCGTGATCCTGGCGATCCTGTTTCTCTATCCGGTGTACCGGATCTGTCGGCGCGCCGGCGTCAATCCTTTGATCAGCCTGACGATTTTTGTCCCCTTCGTCGGCATCCTGGCGACCGGCGTCATCTTGTCGTTGTCGACGTGGAAACTCGGTGCCCGCACCGATGGAGGCCGCTAAATGGGCGAGACGCTTTTTCTCGCGTTGGTCATTCTAGCGGTCCTGCTGATCCCGATCGTCGTTTTTGGTCCGATCGCGATGAAGGCCGGGTTCTCTCGCTGGTGGTCGCTGATCCTGATCGTCCCCTTCGCCAACGTGATCGCGATCTGGATCTTCGCCTTCATCGAATGGCCGGCGGAGCAGGCCGCTGCCGCGTCGACCGGCGGCGAACAGCCGCCCCGGCTCGACAAGGTGAAGATCGACGCATCGTTCTGGGAATTCGGGCAACTTCTGACCGCTCTCAGCGAAAAGGACTTGTCGGGTCCACTCCTGCGGCCGCAGCTGATTCTTGGCTGCAAAACCGCGAAGATGGCAAAGAGCCTTCTAGAGGGCTTTCCCGCAAGCGCCGAGGCATTCCTGGAAGGGGAGACGGAGCTTTTCGAATTTGGCGACGGTGCGGGTGCCGTGCGATTTCCTTTGAAGAACGGGCACGACATCCTTCAGATCCTTGGCTTGTTGCGAGAAGGCGACTATGGAGACGAAGCACTCAGAATCACCAACGGGATGGCGATCAGGTTTCCGAGCGCAGAACATCAAGCCCTGAGAGCGACCATAAAATCTGAAAAGCTTATGGGTATCGGCAGGCTACTGGAAGATGAAGACTTCTGGTGGTGGTGATCACCGGTTTGAGAGGGTGTTTACAAAACCGACTGCGGTATGCACGCAACCCTCTGACGTAAAAGCCAGAATCGCGCAAGCGAAGTCAACGAAGGGTTCGAAGATTATAACCCATAAGACAATCATTTAAGTGCTTTTTGTCAACGCCATACTAGAGGGTGCCCACAGTAAACTTAAGGCTCTGTTACGTTTGGTGTGGGTTCGGCGTCAGGGCCTGAGCCGCGTTGTGACAGACGTGCCGCGACGTGGTCGGCCTGAACGTCCGCGCATCGTGGGAGTGCGGACTCCGTGTGGGCAAAGCGTGAATGTCGCGAGCGACCGCGGGACAAGCCGTGAACAACTCGCTAAGGCGTTGAGAAGCTTTATAATCCTGGTGCAGCGAGTTGCTCACAGCTTGCCTCCGCTCATTCACCCTTTGTCCACACTGCGCCGCGTCAACCGCGCACCAGCGAGCGGACGCCCGCGGCGCCACAGCAACAAGATTGAGATACGGCGCTGGCTTAGCGCGCCCCTGACCCACACCAAACGTAACAGAGGCAAACTTCTTTAACAGAGCCAAATTTCCGCGGAATCGCCACACGA
>NZ_JBDKXB010000013.1:0-95661 GCF_041197575.1 Thioalkalicoccus limnaeus
CATCCGAAGATGACACGGAATCCACGCCCTTGGCGACCTGATCATCTTGATGCGCGTTGATGCGCGTTGCTAGCCACTTGGATGACGATGTTCGACACACTTGCTTTCGTTTCGCCCCCGGATGGCCCCATAATGACCGGGTGCCGACCGGCAAGGTCCCAGCCTCCGGAAACGAAGATCCCCTGAGCCGACGACAGTCGACTCTTCGATCAAGACTGGACAACAAGGATCATCGTGCCGGCCGCATCGCAGGCACCGCGCCATTCAGGATGAGAACCAAGAGCCTACACCATCCAATTGCCGAAACTCCGTTCGTTACCACACATACGAGCAGACATGGCAGTGCAAACATGACCTGAATGGCACCGTAACTTCTTCATCGGCGCCTAGAAGTCATAGGCCCCGTTTGACACGCACGGAGGTGCGACATGCAGATCCGAATCGGATACGAGTTAATCTTCGAGTGTCCTAAGCCGACACCCATGATCCTGACGCTAAACGTTCATTTCAGCCGCGTCTCAGACCTGATAATGACCGACCCCATCGTCACCAATCCCTCGGTTCCGATCACCGCATATCGTGACGGCTACGGAAACTGGTGCAGCCGTATCGTCGCACCGGCGGGCGAGATCCGGATCTTTACCGATGCCCTCGTCCGTGACAGCGGGCTCCCGGACTCCGTCGAACCAACCGCCATGCAGCACGCGGTCGAGGACCTACCGGCCGAGACACTGGTCTATTTGCTCGGAAGCCGCTATTGCGAGACCGATCGTCTCTCCGAGATCGCCTGGCAGCGCTTTGCGAATACGCCTACCGGATGGCCGCGGGTCCAGGCGATCTGTGACTTCGTCCACAACCATGTCTATTTCGGCTATCCCTATGCGCGCTCGACCAAGACGGCGCTCGAGACCTACAACGAAAGAAACGGTGTCTGTCGCGATTATGCCCACCTCGCGATTGCCCTTTGCCGTTGCATGAATATCCCGGCGCGCTATTGCACGGGCTATCTCGGCGATATCGGCGTTCCGGCCTCTCCGGATCCGATGGACTTCTCCGCCTGGATCGAGGTCTATCTCAGCGGGCGCTGGCACACCTTCGATCCGCGCAACGCGATCCCACGTGTCGGGCGGGTGCTGATCGCACAGGGTCGAGATGCGGCAGATGTGGCGATCAGCAACACCTTCGGCCCGGCCATTCTCAAGAGCTTCAAGGTCTGGACCGATGAGGTTAGAGATCCCTATTCCTAGCAGCGTCCTAGCAGGGTTTGGAATAGGCTTCACCGATGCTTGAATGCCCCGAAACAAGATTCGCGCTGCTCGATCCCCGCGAGCCGCCGGCGTTCGAGATCGTCAACGAGCGGGCAGGCGGATGTGCTGTCATCGTTTGCGATCACGCCTCCCACCGGGTACCCCGGCGATTGGGCACACTGGGTCTCACGCCGGAGCAGATCGCTGATCATATCGGTTGGGATCCGGGCGCGGCGGAGGTTGCGCGCCGACTCTCGGTCCAGCTCGATGCCCCATTGGTCCTCAGCGGCTACTCACGCCTGGTTATCGATTGCAACCGGCCACTCGGCAGCGCCAGTTCAATCGCGGAGCAGAGCGACGGAATACCGATCCCAGGCAATCTTGGGTTGACCCCGGGCGAGCGCGCGCAGCGCGTCGAGGGGCTGTTTCACCCTTACCACAAGGCGATCGACCGGCTACTCAGCGAACGTTCACACGAGCGCCGCCTGCTGCTCAGCCTCCATAGCTTTACGCCAGTCCTAAACGGTCGGGAACGACCCTGGCCCATCGGCGTGTCACACTGGCGCGACCGCCGCTTCGCGACGCTGTTGCGCGAGGCGCTGTCCGGCGGTCTGGATGGCCCCATCGGTGATAATGCGCCCTACCCTATCGAAGACGACATCGACTACACGGTCCCGATTCACGCCGATCGACACCGGCTACCCGCCGTCATGATCGAAATTCGCAATGATGGACTTCGGACGGCGGAGGATATCGCCGCTTGGGCGGGGCTTTTGGCCGAGGCCTGTCGGCGGATCGAAACCGAGGCGACCAAGCTAGGCCGGTCGACAGGAGAGACCCGGCCAACTCGCACACCTTCGACCAAGTTCATTAGCCCTGGAAACCTTGATCGGGACCAATAACGCGCCGATGTTATAATTTGAGAGCGCCGAGGAATAGAAGCCGATTCCTCGGTCCGCGACGGCCTCGTCCTCGCTCCTGCTGATCCATCAGGAACCCGGCGTGGTTCATGATGCTCGGAATGCTTAGACGACAATCTTCAATGAGGTCATCCGATGAAAACGCTTTTCCTACTGATCATGATTTCGACGATCGGTTTATTGATCGGCTGCCATACGATCGAAGGGGCAGGCAAGGACATCGAACGGGGCGGCCAGGCCGTGAGCGAAACGGCCCGGGATGTCAAAGAACAGATGTAATCCTGAGCAATTGAAGGCCCTCGGCCACCGAAGAAGGTACCTGGCCAAACCATTAGCCACGCACCAGGAAGTGAGATGCGCCTCGGGGCGAGCGCTGTTGACCTGCCCTATCCGCTCCAAGGGGGCTCCTACATCGTGAACAAAACCCCCTAGAATAGCCCAGGTGGCCGCGGGTTGGAATTCACCCGCGGCCACCTGGTCAGTCGGCGCCATGCGCCATCCAAATCAACGCTTGATCGGGCTGATTTTCGTGCCTTCGATGCTCAGGCTGGCCATGAGCCCCTTTTGATCGAAAATAAAGGCGTATGCATCGTCTTTTAATGTCGACGATGACAGGTTCTTGGCCACGCCTTCATTCACCACCACCACCGTCGGGCCGACACCGATCTCCCATCCATGCGACTCGTCCAAATAACGCACGGCATCGTCGTTCATCAGAAAGACGACGTAGCTATACGACTGGGCGCCCGCCTGCCAGCCCCAGGATCCGGAAACCGAATTGTAATAGTCGACGACTGTGTCGCCCTTCATCAGGACACCTTCGCCATAGCTCCCGCCAAAGACAAGACCTGCCTTGATCGTATTCGGGAATACCAGAATCGCCGTGGCCGCCTCACCAACCGTCGCGGCGGTGGGATTGGTCTCATAGAGGAGCTGCAGGGCTTGAGCAGCGTCCCGATCCAACTCCTCGGCCGTGGCGGCCAAGGCTGGACTGCCCATTAACGTCAGCGGAAACAGGACCGCCACAACGAGAAGGACACTCCGCATCCTGTATAAAATCGCGCTCATATTCACCTCTTTTCGGTCGTTCCGAAATGCGCTGTTGAAAGCCACCTCTGCATGACATCCAGGGTTGTCGTGCGAGCCTGTGTCATCCGAAACCGCCGGATCTGTCCTGATGACGACCAACAGGCTACACGGGGCCTCATCCATGCTCCGTTCGCTAGCGCACATACCGACGGGCATCGCGACCACCCACACGCTCATGGGAACCGATCCTTCAAGCACGATCGGGTCGGGGTGACGGGATTGCGCCCCTGACCCCTCCCACACCACCGGACATGCGGTTTTCCGCATCCAGCGGTTGAGCCCAGCACGTAGGGCGGGAAAGCGCGGCGCATCCCAACGCCCACTGAAGCACGGGGGCCGAGCGCAGGTAGCGAAGCAGGCAAGGAACCGCTACTGTCGGACGAGAAGGCCGTTTATACTTCGCGAGATGCATACGCTGGAAAATGTAGTGGCCCTTGTTCATAGGCATGGGCAAGGCCCACTGAAATCGTGGGACATCGGCACCATTATTCCCTCAGTATCAGGGGCGTACCTCGGGTGCTCGGCAGGCGACTCGCCCGGCGGCCTGAATTATGAACAATCCCAATACCGTGTCCGACTGATTCTGGCGGGGCCTGCGTGAGGAAATGGGTGCCATGTTCGTTGCGATGAGCCAGTTTCGTGTGATGGCAGGCCAGGAAGGAATGGTTCGTGAGGCCTTCCGACAACGGCCGAGGCTGGTGGACGCTCACCCGGGCTTCATTCGCCTTGAAGTGCTCACTCCCGATGAACGGACGAACGAGTTCTGGTTGATTACCTTCTGGCGTGACCAGGGCAGCTTCGAGCGCTGGCACGCCGGCCATCTACGTGCATCACATGCGTGGATGCCGAAAGGACTGAAACTTGAACCCGGCAGCCGCAGCCTGACATACATGGAACTGGTCGCCGAGTGAGGGTTGCGAATTGAGTGCACTGCCCTCCGGAACCGAGCGCGCGATCGAAGGCCTGCGCGCCGAAGCCCTGGAACACGGCACGCGGTACATCTACGACCGGATTGGCGAGCGGTTGGCGCCGTGGGGGGAGGCGGGGCGAGCACGTTGCCGCGCCGATCTGAACTGGCACCTGGACTTTCTCTTGGGCGCTGTCGCGGCGGGCCATCCGGGCCCGTTCGTGGATTACCTTTCCTGGCTGGTCGAGCTGATGCGGAACTACGAGGTTCCCGGTGATTCCGTCGATGGCCTGGCCTCGCTGCTTCAGGAACGATTGACCGGCGAGCAGTGGGCGGAAGTGGCCCCGATCCTCGCCGCGGGAACACAGGCGCTGATCAGGCGAGCCATGGCATCGGCGAGTTCAGCGGGCGATGTCTTGCGGACACCCTCTGCTGACAGCGGTGTCGGTCACGCGATGCGTCAGCAACTGGTAGCGGCGCTTGTCGCTGGAGACTCGGTTCGAGCCGCCGGGATCGTATCCGAAGTCACGCGCGAATCTGGTTACATTCGGATGGGGGAAAGGCTGGTGCAGCCGGTGATGAGCGCCATCGGCGAGATGTGGCAACGGCGCGAGATCAGTGTTGCCCAGGAGCATCTGGCCAGCGCAATCATCCACCAGCTACTGGTCCGGGAGTTCGTGAGCGCGCCGTTTGCGGATCCGGTTCCTCGTTCCGTGCTGCTCGCCTGTGTGGCCAACAACCATCACCAACTGGGGTTGCGTATCCTCGCGGATGCCTTCGAGCTCAAGGGCTGGTCCGTGCAGTTTCTTGGCGCGGATACGCCAACGGCGGATCTGCTGCGGCAGGTGGAGAACACTCGTCCCGATCTCGTGGCCTTGTCGCTATCGCTCGGACGACAAATTCCCGTGCTGAAGGACGTTGTTGCCCGAATTCGCGAACGACTGGGTCCGGAATCCCCGCGCATCATTGCCGGAGGACCGGGGCTTGCCGGTCTCGGTTTCTTGTGTTCGCGGTTGGGTCTGGACGGTTGCTATCCCAATATCACCTCGGTTCCGGAAATCTGGCCGTGAGGACCCCTAGACTCGCGGGCGCGATTACACCGCGCGCACAGTTCCTGCGCTTCTTCAAGGACTCCACCAGTACGATACTGGCCGTGTTCAAGGCCGACGGTACGCTGGCCGAGGCAAACCGTGGGTTTCTGAGCTTGTTGGAAAGCATGCCTTCGAACACGGATCCAGCGGTCTTGTTCGTGAATCCGCAAATGGCGGAGCTGAACCGTATGGGCGAGGACGGCCGAACCGGTCTGGTGTATCGGGGCCTGATGACCCTGGGCAATGTGGACCGTTACACAGACACCTGGCTGGGAACGGTGCATCGAGTGGACCGCCAGTTGCTGTTGGCATGTGAGCAGGATATCGCGGCGGACCGGAATCTTCGGCAGGAGTTGTTCCGCCTCACCGAGGAGTACGCGGCGAAGGAGCGCCTGCTCGCAAAGACCCATCGAGAGTTGGAACGGCGCACCGCCGAGGTGGAACGTCTGACCTTCACGGATTCCCTGACCGACCTCCCCAATCGCCGGGCCTTCGACCACGAACTGGAACGGGAAATCGCGCGCTCGGCGCGATACCGTGAGGCCCTGTCATTGCTGATCGTCGATCTGGACCACTTCAAGCAGGTCAACGACCGTTTCGGACATGCTGTCGGTGATGATGTGCTCAGGGCGGTCGCGACATCGCTGCGCGCCGAGGCACGCCAGATCGACACGGTGGCACGCTGGGGCGGCGAGGAATTCGCCGTGCTGGTGCCGGCCACCGAAACGGATTCCGCCAGGCTACTCGCCGAACGCATGCGCGACCGGATCAGGAGAACGCCGATGCCCGAGAGCATTGCACCGATTACGGCCAGCGTGGGAGTCGCCGGATGGCTTGGTCCAGAAGAGGGCTCCGCAGGGCTGTTCAAACGGGCGGATGAGGCGCTCTACAAGGCCAAGCACGACGGCCGTAACCGCGTTTCGGTTGCCGAGGAGGAACCGTAACGGCAGGTCGGGCATCGGGCCATGAAGGGAGAGCCCGGCCCGACATGCGTCGCATCGATCCTTGACCGCACCCTTGCCTCATACGGTAATGCGGCAACGGACAGCGTGCTGACAATGGTTGACTAAAGCACGCAACCTATCAAGAATTGCGATGACGGGAGCGAAAGCCGCGACCGGTTCTCGATCGTTAAAGGCGCACATCCGTAAGGAGTTACCGGGCCGACTCCATGCTGTGCGACCAACCCGGCCGGCCCCGCGGTTCGGGCGGTTCGCCCGCCGCCAACACTCCGCCGCACGGTGCGGCTACGACCACCACCTGAGGATATCCCTGCCATGGCGCTTGACCAATCCGTCCGTTACGCCGACCTGAGCCTTCGTGAAGAGGATCTGATCGCCGGCGGCAATCACATCCTGTGCGCCTATAAGATGGCCCCGCAGAGCGGCTACGGCTACCTGGAGTCCGCCGCTCACTTTGCCGCCGAGTCCTCCACCGGCACCAATGTCGAGATCTCGACCACCGACGACTTCACGAAGAACTTCGACGCGCTGGTCTACCACATCGACGAAGCGACCGAGGAGATGCGGATCGCTTATCCGATCGATCTGTTCGATCGGAACATGATCGACGGCCGCATGATGTTGGTGTCCTTCCTGACCCTGACGATCGGCAACAATCAGGGCATGGGCGACATCAAGCACGCGAAGATGTACGACTTCTTCATGCCGCCACGCGCCATTCAGTTGTTCGATGGGCCGTCCAAGGACATCACCGACATGTGGCGGATCCTCGGTCGCCCGATGCAGGACGGCGGCTACATCGCCGGCACCATCATAAAGCCCAAGCTCGGCCTGCGCCCGGAGCCCTTTGCCGCGGCGGCCTATCAGTTCTGGCTCGGTGGCGACTTCATCAAGAACGACGAACCCCAGGGCAACCAGGTGTTCTGCCCGGCCAGGAAGGTCTATCCGCTGGTCTATGACGCGATGAAGCGGGCCATGGACGAGACCGGCGAGGCCAAGCTGTTCTCGGCCAACATCACCGCCGACGATCACTTCGAGATGTGCGCGCGGGCCGATTTCATCCTGGAGACCTTCGGGCCGGACGCCGATAAGGTCGCCTTCCTGGTCGATGGCTATGTCGGCGGCCCGGGCATGGTGACGACCGCCCGCCGGCAGTATCCAGGCCAGTACCTGCACTATCACCGTGCCGGTCACGGCGCCGTGACCTCGCCGAGTGCCAAGCGTGGCTACAGCGCCTATGTGCTCGCCAAGATGGCGCGGCTGCAGGGCGCCTCCGGCATCCATGTCGGCACCATGGGCTACGGCAAGATGGAGGGGGGCAAGGAGGATCGCGCCATCGCCTATGTCATCGAGCGCGACAGCTTCACCGGCCCGGCTTACCACCAGGAGTGGTTCGGTATGAAGCCGACCACGCCGATCATCTCCGGCGGCATGAACGCGCTGCGCCTGCCTGGCTTCTTCGAAAACCTCGGCCATGGCAACGTGATCAATACCGCCGGTGGCGGCTCGTATGGCCATATCGACAGCCCGGCGGCCGGTGCCAAGTCGCTGCGTCAGGCTTACGAGTGCTGGAAGGCCGGTGCCGACCCGATCGAGTGGGCCAAGGAGCATCCGGAGTTTGCCCGCGCCTTTGCCTCCTTCCCGCAGGATGCCGACCAGATCTATCCGGGCTGGCGCGACAAGCTCGGCGCCGCGGCGCACCGATGAGCGATACCGCTCAGTACCTCATCCGACAAGAACCCTTCTATCAGCCGCTGCATGAGGAGGTGGCGCTGTATCAGGCGGCCTGGGACGAGCGCCTGCCGGTGATGATCAAGGGGCCGACGGGCTGCGGTAAGTCCCGCTTCGTCGAATACATGGCTTGGCGGCTCGGCCGGCCCCTGATCACCGTCGCCTGCAACGAGGACATGACCGCGTCCGACCTGGTCGGTCGCTATCTGCTCGATGCCGGTGGCACCCGCTGGCTCGACGGGCCGCTCACCACCGCGGCCCGCATCGGCGCGATCTGTTATCTCGACGAGATCGTCGAGGCACGCCAGGACACCACCGTGGTGATCCATCCGCTCACCGACCATCGCCGCGTCCTGCCGCTCGACAAGAAGGGCGAGTTGCTGGAGGCGCACGCGGATTTTCAACTGGTGATCTCGTACAACCCAGGGTATCAGTCCCTGATGAAGGACCTCAAACAGTCCACCAAGCAGCGCTTCACGGCGCTGCACTTCGACTATGCGGATGCCGATACCGAGGCCGGCATCATCGCCACCGAGACCGGCACTGACCCGGCGTTGGCCCAGCGGCTGGTGCAAATGGCCGGGGCCGCGCGCAACCTCAAGGGGCATGGCCTCGACGAGGGCATCTCCACGCGCCTGCTGGTCTACGCCGCACGGCTGCTCAAGCGCGGGGTGGCACCGCGCGCGGCCTGTCGGATGGCGCTGGTCGATCCGATCACCGATGACAAGGACATCCGCTCGACGCTGTACCACGCCATCGACGCCCTGTTCGAGGTCCAGTCCGACGCCCGGCCCGTCGCCCGCTCCGGCGACCCGTCCAGCGTCCCAAGCCAGGCCGGCTGATCCGCCATGCCAGGTTTCGATCTCCGCCGGGCCGGCTATCGCGCTCGGCTCGGCTGCAACTTCACCGAGATCGAGCCGGTCTTCGATGACTGCCTGCGCGAGGCCGAGACGCGGCTGTCCGAGCAGGGCATGGCCGATTATCTGGACGGCGCCTCGCTGGTCTGCATGATCGGCCGCGGCGTCGAGCCGGTGCTGATCTATCTCGAGGAGATGCCCCGGATCGCGGAGCGCCTCGGCGAGGAGGCGCTGGATCTGGTGTCGCGGAGCGTCTGGCGCCTGTCGCGCACCCCCAACGGCGGTGCCATCCCGGCCTTCATGCAGAGCATCGTCGGCGTCACCGCCCGACTCGGCAGTTACACGCTGTTCGAGCACTACATCGACCTGCTGATGGGGTTCGCGCGCCGCACCAGCTCATCGATCCATGGCAACCAGTCCGCCACCATCCCGAGCCCCGGTCTGCGGTTGCTACTCGAGCGCATGCCGCTCTTGCTCGCGGAGCTGTCGTTAGCCGGTCTACAGAACTGGATCGACTATGGCCTGCAACACTATCTGGACCACCCGGAGCGCCAGCAGGACTACTTCAGCCTGCAGTCGGCGGACAGCCGGGCGATCTTCCAGCGCGAGCGCAACGGGACCCTGTTTGCCGATCAAGAGCGCCGGCTCACGCTGTATCTGCGGGCATTGTGGCGGGACGGCGCCCAGTTCGTGCCCTATTCGCTGGCCTTCGACCTGCTGCGCAAGCCGATGCCCTACTACGACGCCCTCGGCATCCGGCTGCCCGATGTCTACGAGGCACGGGCCGGGGTCTCGGGGCTCGACCGCTACCGCGCGCTGCTCGCCCATATCGCCGCCCACCGGCGCTGGAGCGTGCCGATGATCGCGGACAACTACAGCCCGTTCCAGCGCGTGGCCATCGAGACCTTCGAGGACAGCCGCGTCGAATACCTCGCGCTACAGCAGTATGCCGGCCTGCGCCCGCTGTGGCTCGCACTGCACCCGCGGCCGGTAGAGGACGCCTGCGACCCGGAACAGGCCTCCTGCATCCGCCATCGCCTGGCGATGTTCTCCTACGCCGTGCTCGCACGCGAGCATGAGTATCGCGATCCGGCGTTGCGAGACTTCGTTGCGCGATTCTTTGCGCTGATGGCACAGCCGGGGCATTCGACGGCGGACGTGGCGGCGTTGGCCGTGGCCTATATCGCCCGCACCCGGCGCCAGTCCGATCTCTCAGCGAATGTCTATTTTGCTGACACCGAGATCGACTACCGCGACGATAACCGCCACCTGTGGCGCTATATCGAGGCCGGCGACGAGGAGGAGAGCTTCGAGGCACCGCGCCGGCAAGTCGAGGAAGCCGAACCCGACCGGCTGCCGCCGCGCCATTATCCGGAGTGGGACTACCAGGGCCGGCTCTACCGGCCCGACTGGGTAAGCCTCTACGAAAGCCTACACCCGCCAGGGGACGCGGGCCACATCGACCGGCTGCTGGCCCACCACGCCGGCCTAGCCAAACGGCTGAAGCAACTGCTCGACCTGCTGAAGCCCCAGCACCTGGTGCGGGAGCGCTATCAGGAGGACGGCAGTGAGCTGGACCTCGACATCGCCATCCGCGCGCTGACGGATCTGCGCGCCGGCCGCCAGCCGGATCCGCGCATCAACATGAGCTATCGCACCGATGGCCGCGACATCGCCGTGTCGCTGCTGATCGACCTGTCGGAGTCCGTCAATCTGACCCCCGAGGGCAGCACCCAGAGCATCCTGGAACTGAGCCAGGTCGCCGTTGCCCTGCTCGGCTGGGCCATCGATACCCTGGGTGATGAGTTCGCCATCGGCGGCTTCTCGTCGAATACCCGCCACGAGGTGCGCTATCAGCACATCAAGGGCTTCTCCGAGGCCTGGGGTGACCCGGTGAAGGCACGGCTCGCGGCCATGCAGGCCGGTTGGTCCACCCGCATGGGCGCGGCGATGCGCCACGCCGGCCGTGCGCTGGCCCGGCGCAAGGCCGAGAAGCGGCTGCTGCTGGTCCTCACCGACGGCGAGCCCGCCGATATCGACGAGACCGACCCCAAGCGCCTGATCGAAGACGCCCGCAAGGCCGTGCAGGAACTCGACGGGGACGGCGTCTACAGCTATTGCATCAACCTCGACCCCTGCGCCGATGAGTATGTCGGCGACATTTTCGGCCGGCGCTACACGGTCATCGACTGCGTCGAGCGCCTGCCCGAACGCCTGCCGCAGCTGTTCATGACGCTGACGCGCTAGCGCCGGCCCGTCGCGTGCCGTTCTGCTTGATCCGGAGGAAGGACAGCGGCCCCGCGACCAGGGCTTCGCGCACCCGCACCGAATAACTCTTTATGCTCGCCGCGCGCGTTCCGCGAGCAGCTCCTCTTTACGCGACGCCATTTGGGCGCCAAGCTCCTTCATGTCCAGCTTCGAATCTCTCGCCCTGGGAAACATCTCGTTCTGCTCTTCCTTGACATGATGTTTCACATACTCGGACAGCACCTTGATCTTCGCATCGAAGTTCTCCCCATCCGGTTCCGCGCCTTCCACTGCCGCGATCAAATCTTTGAGCGTGGCGTGCACGACGATAGCCTCCGGCACCAGTCCCTTGTCCTTGAGGGCCTCCTTCATCGCCGGATAGAAGATTTCCTCCTCGACCTGCGCATGAATCGTAAGCTCAGCGCAGATCTGGGATACGAGGCTCTTTTTCCTGGACTTGATGTTGGTTTTCTCGTACTCGTCAAAAAGCTCGTTCACGATTTTGTGATCAGCACGTAATAAGGCCGTTGCCCCCTGAGCTTTGGGCGAACTCGACGATTTCGCAGCTTTCTTCTCATCCCCAGAAGCTGCCTGGTTCTTGCCCGCATTCTTCTGGCTTGCTCCTTCTCGCTCCATTGCCCCATTACCCCCGACTTTGCCAGCCACCTGCTTTACCTTGCCTTTGGTTTCTTCGGTGCGGCCTTTGACCTTTTCTTTGCGCATAACTGTCTCCAGGGACTGTGGTGGCTCGTGACCTGAGCATGGATTGATATATTCCATGTCACAGCGCCCACCCTACAGCCAAGGACAAGCCCGCTCGGTGCGACGGCACACATAGGCTTTGCTTTTCTTGTGGAGCGCAACCCTCCCTGGCGAACACCAGCAGCGGCCCGCGGAGCCGCATTCTGGGGCTTTCCTGTTGCGCGGCGGCTCCCCTGCGCGATCTTGGTGAAGCACGACGAGTGTCGGCTTCCCCGAACCGCCAGGCAACGCCAACCGAAAACAAGCGCCCTCGCCCACCCGACGGCCGGCAAACGGCAGGCCTTACGGGTTAAGGCATGCCGAATGACCGGGTCGGTGGGCGGGGCGGGAGCTTACTTACTCATAGGGGGGCATCCTTGCTCACAAGGGGACCTCCTTGTTGGAGCTGAAGTCGAAGAGCGTGTAGGACGGGCAGAATCGGAAGTAGGCGGTGCCAATCAGCACCGCGCCAATCAGCGCGGCCAAGGCCACCCAACTACTGCCGAGAAAGGCCACAAGGATCAGGAGGCCGCCGACAATCAAACGGATCATGCGATCGATGTTGCCAACGTTGTGCTTGCTATAATCAAAGTTCATGGTCAGTGCTCCAGTGGTTTGAGGATTGAGGGATTGATCGACCTGCGAGCCGCTTTACATCTCCTTCTTGACGTCCCTGGCCGTTTCGCTCACGGCGCTGCCGCCGCTTTGGATATCCTTCCCGGCGCCCTCGATGGTATTGCAGCCGGACAATCCGCCGATCGCGATCAAAAAAATCAGTGCTATAAGCTTATTCATCACCATCACCTGTTGTTTGTTGGTGCCATCCATTGCCGTAGCGCCACAGTCGGCAGGTCCTGCTGTCATCGGCTCCCGAGCGACCGCTGCCCAGCAGGTCGACGACGACCGGTGTGGTCGCGTTCGGCGCGCGTTGAATCGAGGGCAGTGATTTCAACTGGGCTCGACGCCGAGCCTACATGACCTCTGTCTGCCACCGATTACTCTCGGTGATGTGCAATCTATGCCAAACGGGCCGCCTCGTCAGTGCGCTAGCGAACTTATGCGCAATCCATCAAGACCCGCCAGGGCTTCTACAGAATGCAATGTGCGTTACGGCCAAAGCTATGAATGCCGATCAAGGCATGGCCGGGATCAGGCGGAAATCGCTGTCGAGCGCCCAAACGGCTCGCTGCGCTTCGCCCCCGTCCAGGGGCCACCGCGATGGCTGGCTGACATCCGGACGCTCTGTGCGGTACCGCACCGACGCGACATCCGGCCGTGCATACCGTGGGAAGCGAACCACCAGGTTGACGCAGTCCAGCACTGGACCCGTCCATACAGAGGAGATGTCCCATGCACCAGATCATCTATATCGTCGGCGCCGTCGTGATCATCCTGTTCATCCTTGGGTTCCTCGGGCTTCGGTAAGGTCGGCCATCGCGCACCGCGGTATGTCGAGCAGGAGTTTGAGGAGCCCCTCGAGTGCGGTCGCCGCGAACAGGGATTTTGGTCGAGCTTCTACCCGCCGAACTAAACCTCTGTAACCGCGGTGACCGTTGCTTGCTGGCCGCCGACCTGCACGCGCCCGTGGTCCAGGGCAAAACGCGAATGGCGAAACCGAATTCATTCCGTTAATCAGGCGTACACTAACTCGCTTTGACCGGCAGTGGATGCCGTCGTTTCTCCCGTAGCCAAAGGAGCCAGCAAAGGAGCCAGAAGCATGAAACAGAAGCTCACCATCGCGCTTGCGACCATCGTCGTCATCGCACTCGTATTCGCCTACTTCCGGATTGGCCCCCGGTCCTGGGATGTCCAGATCACCGGTGTCACCGGCGACGGACGCGCGATTCAGTATCGGATCGAGACCCTGCGCTCTGGCACGACCGACTCGCTGGTTTTCCGTAACGAGGACGCCGGCTTCTGGCCACCGTATTTCAAATTCGATTCGGCCGATGTGCAGTCGGACGCCAGCCGCGTCGCCCGCCATTGTCCGGAGGAGGCGGTCAAGGTGCACGGTTACAGCATGCGCATCCCGTTGCTGAACATGTTCCCCAATGTCCGTTTCATCGATGCCCCGGAGAGATGTCTCACGGCCTCATCGCCGGCGTCGTCCGAAGAGCACGCTGTCCCCATGTCCCCCGACCGACGGTAATGGCGCGTCACTATTCAGGACCCCCTTGCCACCCATTGGTGACCTGGATGTTCGATCCGGGATGATCGAGTCGATGATGTCACCGAGTGCCTCGGTCTTGCATGACGGTCATCCGCTGCACGTGCAGCGCATGGTTGCTCTGGCCCGGTGAATGCGCTAGGCCTAGGGCGTCGGTAACCGCAAGCAGAAACAAGGTCGCGTGAACCGCCTCCCAGTCGTCCGCGTAAACCAGCGCCACGGTGTTGCCTTACCCGTGATTGCACGCGGCTGATGCGAGGCAGCCGCTTCATCGATCAAACAATACAGGTTCGCCCGGCTTCCCGGCCCGTAATGGCCGGCAGCACACTAACTCCACTGTGCCTCGCCGCACGGATTCTGCACCGTCCTAGTACGCAGGTTAATCGATGGCATCCTCGCATCGCTGCAATGACGTTCTAATGTGACCGGCTACGTGTGCCAGCGAACAGAACCGCGGCTCGGCCACATCGCATCATGCAGTCTCCCCTTCTCTGCTAAGGATACGCGACATGACAATGGCTGAATCCACCCTGGCGGGCCATTCCGCCAGATCGGGAATGCATAACCCGCTCCTCCCGAACACAGGTAACGAGGCGCGGGCCTCCGGCGTTTCCTGGGCCGCGGTCATCGCCGGCGCAGCCGTCGCTGCAGCGCTTGCGATCAGTCTTTTGCTTCTGGGCACGGGCCTCGGATTGTTGACCGTCTCGCCCTGGGCAGGAGAAGGCTTGTCGGCCGAGGGCATCGGCATTGCCACTATCGTCTGGCTCATACTCCTGCAGATTATCGCCGGTGGCATGGGCGGCTACCTTGCCGGCCGACTGCGGACCAAATGGACCGACGTGCATACCGACGAAGTGTTTTTCCGGGACACCGCTCACGGCTTCCTGGTCTGGGCGGTCAGCCTGGTGATCACGGCGGCATTTGTCGTTTGGACCTCCTCGGCGATCATCGGCGGCACAGCCCAGGCCGGCGCTACTGCTGCCGGGGCAGCGTTTACGACCGGCGGCGCTGCAATCACGGCAGGCGTTAATCAACAGTCCGAAGGAGACGCCAGCGGCCCCTTCGACTATTTCGCGGATACATTGTTTCGTCAAGACCGTGCCGAGGCGACTCGCGTTACCGCCGGACCTGGCGCGACCGACTGGGACTGGACGGCAATCCGCAGCGAGGCAGTACGTATTCTCGCCAACGGTTGGGAGGACATGCCGGATATGGACAGGACGTATCTGGCGCGAGTGATCTCGCAGCACACGGGCATCACTCAGTCCCAGGCAGAGAGCCGGATCAGCGAAGCACAAGCGCAGATCGCGGAACTGGAAATGAAGGCACGGCAGACAGCCGATACGGCCCGGGAACTGATGGCGACTTTTTCTCTGTGGATGTTCCTGGGACTGCTGATCGGGGCGTTCAGCGCCAGCTTTGCCGCCACCCTCGGCGGTCGGCAGCGCGACAACGTCCAAATTTGACACTTACAGCTTTCTGGCAGCCAGCGAGGTAAATAACGATGCGGTATATACTCCTTTGGGCTCTGGGTCTCCCAATTCCCATCATCATCCTGCTAGCCATCCTGCTTTAATTGCCGCGCAACCCCCCTTGGACAGGGGGGCTGACCTGGCTTCTCCAAAGCCCTAAAGCGAGGTCATGAGCAAAATAGGAAGGCGAGCGTAAGCTCTTGCTGGCCTGATTCCTCGCTGGACGATCCGCCGCCCCGGTTCTTGATCTCAGATAAACGGTGGATCGCCGTCGCGGGATAGATGGCGATGGGCAGCAATCGCGTCGAAAAATCCCGACACGATCTCAGCCAAATCGGCGCCATCCACAGGGCAAACGCATCCGTCATTGCTAATATGACCTTATTGTCGATGATGACTCGAACGCACCGTCAGCGAAGTTGATGCTGCTGTGGGAGTCCCCGAGGTCATATCTGTATCTGCGCAGCGCCGGCGATGCACGGCTGCTGGTCGGCGACGCGACGAATGATTCGGCATATGTTGGACAACGCACAGACTTCACCTCGAGCGTCAACTACCTTGGCAACCTCACACTGCGTCTACCTGAGTTCATCGGCAAGACGCAGAACCCAAACGGCACGATCATCTGGAGATCAGCTCATGAACAAGAATCAGGGCAAAGGTCATACGAGCGAGGGAAAGAGGAAAGAGTTTTCTGGCAAGGTTGCCGACAACGAAACCCCGAAGCACCAGGGTAAAGCCGACAAGCATGGCGGCAAGACTGGAGCCGTGTTAGGAGAAGTTAATGATGACCCCAAGAAGGCAACGAAGTCAACCAAGAAGGAGATGAAATGAACTTGTCAACGACGCAATCGAAGAGCTGGTACGACGCCACCGATGACATGCAGGCCGGAGCCCTTTTGCTGAGTGCCGCCACCATAACCGGCAACGAAGTATGTAACATGCAGGATGAAAAGCTCGGCAAGATTGAGGACGTTATGCTCGATATGACAGAGGGCGAGATACGTTATGCCGTTGTGTCTTCAGGCGGGTTCCTGGGCATGGGCGATCGCCTGTTCGCTGTTCCGTGGAAGGCATTGAAGCTCGACAAGGTGAACAAGCGTTTCATGCTCGACGTCGATGCCGAGCGCTTAAAGAATGCACCGGGCTTCGACAAGGATCATTGGCCGAATATGGCTGATACCACCTGGAACTCGGCCGTCGAGTCCTACTACGCAAGGCGATCGGATCACCTAGGAGGCTGAGTGCCGAAGGTCCGGATGGTACCGTCTATCCGGACCCCCGATGCCGGCAGGCCCATCTGTCATCGCGAACGAAAGTCGCGGTGGCCAATGCCAGCTTTCCCTCCAAAGCACCATCCTTGACAGCGGAATAACGATCCCTCATCAACCTGAAGGAGATTACAATGGCAAGTAATAGAATCTTGGCTCTTGTGTTGCTTGTTGTGGGTTTGATCCTGCTTTTCTTTGCGTATCAGGGATCCCAAAGCCTAGGCGATCAGGTGACGGAGGCCGTTACCGGCCGCTTCACCGACTCCACCATCTGGTTCCTGATCCTTGGCGCGGCCTCTGCGGTGGCCGGGCTTGGACTGCTGATGTTCGGCAAATCCGCGAGCCACTAGCGGGGAATTCGCAATACCCCCCCAGCAGTCTTCATTCGCGGACTGGAGCGCCGTACGTCCTCCCTCGCGTTCCTGACGCGTGGCGTGCAGCGCGATGATCTGTTCCTGATACTTCGCCTTGGCTTTTCGGGTCGTCAGCGCTTGGGCCGAGGCGGTCAACAAAGCGTTTCGCCGCGCGCTACCCGACATCATTGCCCAGTGATCTGTTTCTATCCCGTGCTGGGTCACGCGCGGCAAGGACGGCGGCGATCGGATAGCTGCGCCTAGGTCGACGGTCCAGTCACTGCTCCACCGCTTCAACTCGATCGCGCCCTATGTGCGACACCGTACAGAACACACTGGTTAATGCGGGTAGCTTCGCATTGCATACAGCGTTGTGGTCCACCGCCATCGGTTCCCCCAGTCGCCTGCTCTGCGCCTGGGGTCCGCGTGGCGCGGAGGCGGGCTACAACGAGGTATGCCCCGACTGGCAATTCCGCCAGTCGAACTCCGCACGGAGAGATCCCATGAGAAAACTGACTTCACTGGCCTTGGCTCTACTAGTTCCCGCCTTCGCGTTCGGGCTTGGCTCGGTCTCCGCGGCCGAGACCGACCGTTCGAGCAAGTCCGACACAGCATTCGAGACCTACCAGTCGGGTAAGCCGGCCGATGCATTCTATGCCGACGATGTGATCGGCTCCAACCTAAAGAGCCGGGTGGGCGACAAGGATATTGGCAGCATCAACGACCTGATCATGGATAAGGATGGACGCGTCGTAGCTGCGATCGTCGATGTGGGCGGGTTCCTGGGCATGGGTCAGAAGAGCGTGGCCCTCGACTGGCAATCTGTGGAAGCTACCGTGGATGAGGACGGCAACCACGTCTTTCACGTCAATGCCACCGAGGACACCTTGAAGAACACACCAGAGCACAAGCGCGACTGATCAATGGCATAGCCCAGGTTGCATTGTTCTCTAACTGAAGCCGCAGGGGCTTGTTGGCCCCTGAGGCTTTCGCGTTTTGGGGTATCGTAGGACTGGTTGAGATGATTTTGGCTGTACCATTATCGACCCCTTTTTTTGACGCTTTGGAAACATACGAAAGCCCGTTTTGCTCACCGTAAGAGTCAACAAGAATCCTCGCGACCGGATCGATTCGATGAGCGCGAACCCCCTTCCGCACATATTCCTCAGCGCGACCGCGGCGAATCCAGATGGCCCCGATTGACGGAGGCTTCAGAACTATGTTTGCCAGCGCACCGACTACATTTTTCGGACAAAGTAACGAAAATTTTAGTCGGTGATAGCGTCGTCTTTGCTTAGCTTTGACTTGTAGCCCCTTGCGATACTTGGTGCGAGCAAGCGGGCGACACCTCGCCCTGGCCGGTTTTTTCGGTAAAACTACTGAGTGGGCTTTCGGGTCGCCACAATAGGCGGATCCGTCACCGGCGGCTAGACTCGAATCATCGGAATACGGTTGGCGTTCGCGAGCGGGTAATCGTCGGCGCGGTATCGATCCCAGCCTTTGAAGGGATACGCCGACAGGCGACCGATATGGATCCTTACCGCGAAGGCACGCAGGACGATGCAACCCGGGTCAGGGCCGCAGTGGTTGCCTTCTTGATCGGCGATGAAGCCGCCTAGGCAACCAGCGCGTCAACAGGCGGCCTGTGTATTCACTGATCGGTCGTGTCGGCGATCGACTCGGTTGAGATTTGCCTGCCGGCTGACAGAATCAAGCATTCTTAGAACAACGGAAGTTGCCGAATTTTGCAGCGTTCTCCCTTCTCTCATCATGAGATGCTTCTCAGCCCGGCGCCCGCCGGGCTTTTTTTTGGACCGCACCTTCGTCCAATCGACCTCGATCAAGGTTGACCAGAAACGCCCTTGGAACAAGGTGGCGGGTGCGCGCTTCACATACTGACCACACCACTGGCCCAGCCGCCTCATGAATGCTAAAAGGCCCGTTTCTATGTCTGCTGTCTGCTGTCTGCTGCCAGGGAGCTGGACACGCAGCAGTCAGGAGACGAGCGCGTCTTGGCACCACATTGGGCCTGCATCGGGTTGATAACCCAACGCTCAACACTCCGCCCGCGCGCGGGTCGACCATAGCGAGGCTTCATGGCACGCAAGCTTATCGTCAAACGCAGTAAGAAGGCCGGTGCTGATCCGGGTACTCTGATACACATTGGCCGCCCCTCCGACCTGTCACCGACCATCCGTGTGATCCGCTACGACCGCGACGGCCTGTCGGATCAATGTATCGACGATCCCGCGCAATACGTTGCCGCCCCGTGCGCCGATCAGGTCACCTGGTGGCATGTCGACGGCGTGCATCGACCGGATCTGGTCGAGGCGCTTGGCCAGAAACTCCAACTGCATCCGCTCGTCATGGAGGACATCCTCAATACGGATCAGCGCCCCAAGGTCGAAGACTACGAAGGCTATCTGTACATCGTATTCCGGATGCTGCGATACGATCCCGACAGCCAGCAGACCGACTCGGAACAACTCAGCCTGGTGCTCAGCCAGCAGTTCGTTCTATCGATGCAGGAGTATCCGGGCAGCGTCTTCGACGGCGTGCGCAAGCGGTTGATCAACGTGCACAAGCAGCGCCTCATGCGGACCGACGCCCTCGTCTACGCACTGATCGACGCCGCGGTGGATCACTATTTCGTCGCACTGGAACAGATTGGTGACCAGATCGAGCACCTCGAAGACGAATTGCTCGCCCGACCAACCCCGGCGACCCTGAGCCGCATTCACCACTTCAAGCGCGAGATGCTGATGTTGCGCAAATCGGTTTGGCCGCTTCGGGAGGTGCTCGGCCGCCTGTGGCGTGACGAGAACCCGCTGATCTCAGCCGAAACCCGGTTGTTCCTGCGCGACGTCTTCGATCATAGCGTCCACATCATGGACACCATCGACACCCTTCGCGAACTGTTGGCCAGCATGCTCGACATCTATCAATCCAGCGTCAGCATTCACCTGAATGAAGTGATGAAGATGCTCACGCTGATCGCCACCCTGTTCATGCCGTTGACCTTTATCGCTGGCGTCTATGGCATGAACTTCGCGTTCATGCCCGAGCTGAGCTGGCCCTGGGCCTACCCCGCGGTGCTCGTGCTGATGCTGGCCATCGCGCTCGGACTGGTCGCCTTCTTCTGGAAAAGGCATTGGTTGTAGCGAACGACTTGCGCCACTGGCGCAAAAACCAGGCTGAAGAAGACGGCGCGGCCATGGAGGAGGCTGCGGCGGAGAGCCGTTACGCTGGTTACGACCGGGCCATGCAACGAGGCGCCGCCCTGCCGAGTCACGCCAGGGCGGCGCCGAACCTGGCCAATACCGAAGCCAGGTATCAAGCGTAACGGCGACTAGTTACGCTTGCTCCGTATTTCCACGGACCTGTCCCCCGGGTCGCCACAATATTCTATCCCAGGCTGACCTCCTATATTAAGCATCATAGTCCATCGTAGTCGGGAAAAGGGCTTCTCATCGAGCCCTTTTCGACCACACCACTCGGCCCGACGGAATTCCAAATCGATGATCTTGGAGGCGGCCATGTCCATCACGCCCAACCCTATCACCCACCCATCCTGCGTACACCATCCGGCTGCCCCGCATCGAGTGGGCGCCCGCTCGATTACCGTGGTTGAACCACGAACGAGAGGGTTACGGGCGCTCGCTCCGACACCGGGGCAGAACCATCTACTCGCCGTCTTGCCCGAATCCAGCCGGGGACGGATCTTCCCACTGCTCGAACTGGTCCCCCTGCCGCTAGGCCAGGCCCTGTACGAGTCAGGCGGCTCCCTCTCTCATGTGTATTTTCCGACCGACGCGATCGTGTCCCTGCTGTACGTGATGGAGGACGGCGCGTCCGCCGAGATCGCCGTGGTCGGCAACGAGGGGCTCGTCGGCATCGCCCTGTTCCTCGGCGGTGGGACCATGCCGAACCGGGCCGTGGTGCAGAGCGCCGGTCAGGCTTACCGGCTGAAGGGACACTTGTTCAAACAGGAGGTCGACCGCTCCGGGCCGCTGCAGCGTCTGTTGATGCGCTACACGCACGCCATGTTGACACAGATGGCGCAGACCGCCGTCTGTAATCGGCACCACACAGTGGACCAGCAACTCTGCCGCTGGCTGCTGCTCAGTCTCGACCGACTGCCCTCGGACGAGCTGAGCATGACCCAGGAACTGATCGCCAACATGCTTGGGGTGCGCCGCGAGGGCGTGACCGAGGCGGCTGGAGAATTACAACGCGCCGGATTGATCCACTACAGCCGGGGCCATATCAGGGTGCTGGATCGCCCGGGCCTGGAGGAACGGGTTTGCGAATGCTACGAGGTCGTCAAAAAGGAGTTCGATCGCCTTCTGCCCAACGTGATCGCCGAATGATCCGTACCGCTTCGCGGTCGCCAATCCCCGGCCATGATCCGCGTGTCGGCCAGATCACGGGCCGCGGCCCCATGCGGTGCCGCTAGAACCTTGACGATCCGGAGCGGAGACGGGATGCGACGCTTGCTCCGCCGCGGAGTCAGGCCATGTGTGCGGGTGGTATTGCTCGGATCCCTGTGCGGCGGAGTAATGCACTCGGTCATGGCGCAGGAGACGGTCGACAAGGGAGGCGCGCCGCAGAAACTGATCACGCCCACCAAGGAAGAGCTCTCGCCGGTCGCCGCGAAGGTTGACGTCACACCCGTCGCGCAAGACGAAGAGATCCGCAAGCGGCTCCAGACCGTGTTGCACACTACCGACTGGTTCACCGACCCGCAGGTCAGGGTCGAGGAAGGCGTCGTCTTTCTCAATGGTCAAGCGGAGTCCGATGAGCTGAAAAAATGGGCTGGTGATCTGGCACGCAATACTCAGGACGTCGTCGCCGTTGCCAACCGACTCGAGGTGCCGGAACCGTCGGTCTGGGATTTTCGCCAGGCGTCCAGCGGGATCGCCGCACTCTGGCGCGACGTCATCCGCGCGATGCCTTTTGTCCTTTTCGGACTGTTCATCCTGGCACTATCGGTGGGGACCGCGCTGTTGGCGACCCGAGGGGTCCGCGCCCTGCTCCGCAAAAGGATTCAGACGAAACTTCTGCAGAATGTGATCGCTCGCGCGGTGGGAGGTCTCGTCGTCCTATGTGGCGTCTATATGATTCTGAGGGTCTCGGGCCTGACTCAACTGGCGTTGACGCTGGTCGGAGGTACCGGCCTGATCGGGCTGATCCTTGGTATCGCATTCCGCGGCATCACCGAGAACTTCCTGTCCAGCATCTTCCTTAGCATACAGCGGCCTTTCGAGACGGGCGACCTGGTCGAGATCTCCGGCGTGACTGGGTATGTGCAGCAGCTCAACATGCGGACGACCATCTTGATGACCCTCGATGGCAACCTCGCGCAGATCCCAAACGCCGCCGTTTACCAGACGATCGTCAGCAATTTCACCACGAACGCCAACCGGCGCACAGACTTTGTTGTCGGCATCGGCTACGGCGATGCCATCAACGAGGCCCAGGAGATTGCACGCAAGGTTCTGGCGGACCACCCAGCCGTACTGAAAGATCCGGAGCCCTCGGTACTGGCGGACAGCCTCGGCAGCGCAACAGTCAACCTGCGCGTCTACTTCTGGCTGAACGGCCGCGAGCACAGCCTACAGAAGGTGCGGTCGTCGGTCATCCGGCTTGTGAAGCGCGCCTTTCAGAACCAAGGTGTTTCGATGCCCGACGAGGCCCGCGAGGTGGTCTTTCCTCAAGGCATCCCCATCACCTTGCGCGCCCAGAAACCAACGGACGCGCCGGGCAAGCGGCTCCCCGCCGAATCGCGGCACGCCGAGCTGGAAGTCGTGTCGACGAAAGCGGAGGCAGGTTTGTACAGCGAATCAATCGTCATCAAGGAGCAGGCACGGGAGGCAGGGCCCTTAAAGGAGGTGGAAAATCTCTTGCCGGTGGCGTCCGACACGGCCGCCTCGGAGAAGCGCACGGCGTGAACAAGCCACAGGGGTCAAGGGGGCGCCTCGCACCAGCCTGCGATGCGGTCGGGTCCAGGGATAGGGCCGGCGCAGAAGACGGCTACGTGTCAATACCGCGGATGACGCCACGACAAGGTCATGCGCACCAGTGCCGCGAGCGAATCGGCCTCCAGCTTGCGCATCAGGTTGGCGCGGTGGGTCTCGATCGTGCGCACCCCGACATTCAATGCGCGGGCGATCTGTTTGTTGGAGGAGCCTTGCACCATCAGATCGAGTACCTCCCGTTCCCGCTCGGTCAAGGTCTCGAGCAACGCGGCTGTCCGTTGCGAAGGACCGAACAACTTACGGTGATGCCGATCCAGCTCCAGGGCCTGGCGCGCCCGGTCGAGCAAATCCTGGTGATTGACCGGTTTCTCGATGAAATCCACCGCCCCGCATCGCATCGCGCGGGTCGCCGTCGGCACGGTGCCGTACCCGGTGACCATGATCACCGGCAGGAAGGCGTGACGCGCACGCAGCTCCTCTAGCAGGGCCAGGCCGTCCATCCCGGGCATACGCAGATCCAACACCAGGCAGCCGGCCTGATCCGGCTCGAGGTCCGCGAGGAAGGCGTAGGCGCTGTCATAGGCCGCCACCGGCACCTGAAGCGATTCGAACAGCCAGCACAGCGAGCGCCGGACATCGGGATCGTCGTCGACGATAAACACCTTGGCGGTCTCATCGATGGCCATCAGCCCCACCCCCCCCCTTCGTACACAGGCAGCGAGAAACCGACGACGGCCCCACCCCCGGGCCGCGGTATCGCCCACATCCGTCCACCGTGGGCGGCAACGATGGCGTGGCCAATGAAGAGCCCGAGCCCAGTGCCGCCGTCCTTGGTCGTGTAGAAGGGTTCGAACAGCCGTTCGATGCCGTCGGCGGGCAACCCGCCGCCACGATCGGCAACCTCGATCTGCACGTGCCCGGCCGCGGCAACACAGACCCGGACCCGCAAACGCCGGAGCCTGGCCGGGGTTCCGGCCATCGCCTCGATACCGTTAAGCAGCAGGTTGATCAGCACCTGTTCCAACTGGATCGGATCGCCGAAGACCGATGGTGAATCCGGATCGAGGCGACGGGTCAGCATCACGCCGCGTTCTTGGGCCTCGGCCCGGATCATCTCGAGGCCTGCGACAGCCACCTCATTCAGATCCAGTACGCGCAGTTCCTGTGGCTGCTGGGTCGCGAGGCCCCGCAGGTGTCTCAGGATACCGCTGGCCCGGTCGGCCAGCCCGATGATCTCACGCAAGGACTCGCGGGCCGTGGCCGTATCGTCGGGGGAGCGGTCCAGACGCTCGCAGGCACCCCCGGCAAAGGCGCTGATCGCCATCAGCGGCTGGTTCAGCTCATGGGCGACACCCGCGGCGAGCGCACTCACGAAATTGGTGCGACCGACTCGAGCCAGGGCATTGCGGTGCTCGAGAAGCCGCTGCTCCAGATCCTTGCTGGTCTGGATGTCCTCGACGACCAACATCAGATAGGGGGCACGGCCGGCGCGATCGAGCACTGGGCTGGTCGTCAGGCGGCACCACCGGGCCTCGCCACGGCCCGTCAGACATCGTACCTCGACAGCACGATCGGCGGTCCCGGCGAGGCGATACCCGGCCTGATGGAGGTGACGCGCCAAGGCTGCGGCATCGTGCGCATGGATCAGCTCGTGACAGGTCCGTTGCCGTAGCGCGGCTTCCGGGGATTCGAGGATCGCGCAGAGCCGTTGGTTGACACGCAGAAAACGGCCGCTTGGGTCCAGATGCGCGATCCCAACGGCGGCCTGCTCGAAGGCGGTTCGGTAGCGTTCTTCACTCTCGGCAAGGGCCTGACGCATCCCGAGGCCGTCCAGGATCTGGCCGAGACGATCGGCGATGGCGGCCAACAGGGCCTGCTCCTCATCGTCCCAGTTCCGGGCGCTGTAGGACCCATGCAGACCCAGGAGCCAGGGCCGGCCGGTCGCGGGTCGCACCGCGACGGCGATCAGCGGGAAGGCCGCGAGGGGCTCGCCGGCCGGCCAGCCCACCCGATCGCCCGAATGCGTCACGACCGGTCCGTCCCGCAGGGCCCGCTCCATCAGCACGGCCAGCGCCGGCGCGGATGCGATGAACGGGCCGGCCTTGGCCACCCCGGGTGACGCGAGACGACCTGTCTCGGCGTGGACCTCCAGCATCGTCGCCGCCGGATCGCAGGGCCAAAGGAGCCAGGCGCCATCCACGTCGAACAGCGCGCGGATCTCATCGAGGGTGCGCTCGAGCAGGGTCTCCGGTGCTGCGCCCGTCGCGGCCGGCGCCGAGATGCGCTCGAGCCCGCCGATCAGTCGCCGGCGGGTCCGTTCCTGGGCCGCCAGCGCGGTGAGGCGCTGGTGCTCCTGCTCGGCGGCCCGGCGCATTGTGATGTCGGTGACGATGGTGCGCACCAGGTCGCCCGGGCCGTCGCCCTCCGGAGTGCTCTCGAGCATCAGGATGCGCTCGCGGCCATCCTTGGCGCGCAGGCGCACCTCGTCGGTCCGGTGCCCCCGCGTGCCGAGCGTCGTCAGGATATGAGCCTGCAGCCGATGACGGTCCTCGCCGGGCAGCAGGCCACCGAACGGCCGGCCCACGAGCCGCTCGCGGTTGCCCCCGAGCAGGCTGGCGCCCGTCAGGTTGACGGCCTGGATCCGGGTGGCGCGATCCAGAACGAGATAGCCGACCGGCGCGAAATCATAGAGGTCCGCGTAGCGCTCGCGCGACGCCTCCAGCACCTCGTGGAGCTGCCGCAACTCCTGGTTCTGCTGTTCCAGCTCGATCTGGTGGACCTGGAGGTCATGGCAAAGCTGTGCCAGCCGGTCCTCCGGGCGGGCGCCTTCCGGTATCTGGGCCTCGACGGCCTCGACCCGTTGAAAGCCGGCGCCTGGATCATTCGCCATCGCCACCCCTGCGGTCCGTACGGACGTGTCCGTCATGGTCGTCCTCCTCATCTGGCCGGCTCGTCGTTCCGCGGATCCTCCTCATGATAAACGACACCCAGCGCCACTTATCCCTGCCCATGTCGTGTCTTGGATCACGGGTAACAACGCCTGTCGAAGCACTAGGCACCCACGCCACCCAGGGCGGCCGGTTTCGCGGCCGGGATCGGGTCCGAGATCGGCGGGGAATAGAGAAAGCCCTGCCCCAGGGAACAGCCCTGCTCCTTCAGAAAGCGCTCCTGGCCTTCGGTTTCGACACCCATGGCGATGACGCCAAGCCCCAGGCTCCGGCCCAACGCGAGAATCGCGCGGACAATGGCCCCGTCGACGTCGCTCACCGGCAGGTTGGCGATGAAGGAGCGGTCGATCTTCAACCAGGTGACCGGCAGGCGCCGGAGGTAACTCAGAGACGAAAAGCCAGTGCCGAAACCATCGATCGCGATCGCGACGCCCAGGTTCTGAAGTTGAGTCACGGCCGCCACGGACTCGCCCGGGTGGGCCATGATCGCCGTCTCCGTGACATCCAGGCTCAACTGGCGCGGATCCAGCTCCAGCGTGCGCAGCAGGGTGCCAAGCTCCGCGAGGAACCCGCGTCGTTCCAGTAACCGGCTCGAGACGTTGACGGTCATCAGGATCTCGTCGGCGAGCCCGTCGCCTTGCCAGCGCTTGCGTTGCACGCAGGCCGTACGCAAAACCCAGGCGTCGATCTCCTGGACCAGGCCGATTTCCTCGGCGAGCGGGATGAAGCGCTGCGGTGGCAGCAGCCCCAGGCGCGGATGCTGCCAGCGCACCAGCGCCTCGATCCCGACCAAACGCCGCGTGTCCAAGGCCAGTTGCGGCTGATAGTGCAGCAGGAACTCGCCGTTGGTCACCGCCTGGCGCAGGTCCTGTTCGAGGGCCACCCGTTTGCAGGCCAACTCGGTCATGGCCGCGGTATAGAAGCGGAAGCCGTCCCGTCCCGATTGCTTGGCCAGATACATCGCCGTGTCGGCCTTGGTCAGCAGTTCGTCGACGTCGTGGCCATCGTCCGGCGCCAGGCTGATGCCGACGCTGATCGTCAAGGGGATGGTCTGGCGTCCGTTCCGGTAGGGTTGGCCAAGCGTGTGGATCAGTTTTTCGGCGATGATCGCGGCATCCCGACTGGTGTCCAGGTTCGCGATCAGCAGCGTGAACTCGTCGCCACCGAACCGCGATACCGTATCCCCGTCACGCAAGTGGCCGGTCAGCCGGCCGCTCACCTGCTTGAGAATCTCGTCTCCGGCCGCGTGGCCATGGGTGTCGTTGATCTCCTTGAAGCGATCCAGATCGACGAAGAACACGGCGACCTTCCGACCGGTGCGCCGACTCTGAAGGATCGCCTGGCTGAGGCGGTCGTCGAACACCGGGCGGTTCGGCAGTCCGGTCAACGGATCCTGGTGGGCGAGACGTTCGAGCTGCCGCTCCCGCTCCCGAAGCTGATCGAGCAGCCGCCGCGGCTCGGTGATATCGAGCAGCGCGCACTGGTAACGGACACCCTCGTCGGCGCGGGCGAGGCCACAGTCCAGGCGCAGATGCAGCGCCTCGTCACCGGGCTGCAGGATCATGGCCACCTCGACCCATTGGTGCTGGCCGGTCGCCGCGACGCGCCGCAGCAGGTCTCGCAGCGCACGCCGCTGGCCCCCGGGCAGACGGCGCGCCAGCGAGGTGCCGAGGAGTTGCTCACGCGGCACCCCGAACAGGGTTGCGGCGGTCAGGTTGATCTCGGTGATGACCCCCAGTGCATCGAGCGTGCAATAGCCGACCGGGGCCCGATCATAGAGGTCGGCATAGCGATCGCGCGAGATCTCCAGGGCACGCTGAGTCTCCCGCAGGGCGACGTTCTGCTGCTCGAGCTCGAGTTGATGGGTCCGCAGATCCCGCAGGAGCCGCTGCAGGGTCGCGCGGTCTTCCGGAAGGTCCGGAGCCATCACGGCGGCCCTGGCCAGGTGCGCGCCATCCTGCGTACCTTCGCGGTGAGGATCCATATCGGTCTCCTATCGGCATATCCCTCCGAGGGGTGGGATCCATACCACGCCGTCCGTTACCGGTTGGCGAACGCCAACCGTATTCTGATGGTTCGAGTCTAGCCGCCAGCGCCCAATCTGCCTATCGGGGTGACCCGACAGCCATCTCAGTAATACTACGCAAAACCGAAACCTCATGAGGCTGCTTCCCGCATGGCGCGAGCGCTCGCGCATTGCCCCAGATCTGTAGGAGACCGCCATGCGCATCGCCATCGCTGGCAACATCCGCGCAATCGACGGCTTGTTGCCGTTGCGTCAGGCACCGAAAGAAGCCGAAGGTGCGGCAGCGTACAGACAGCGATTGCCAGTGAGACTAGAAATCGCCAGTGAGACTAGAAGAAGCCTATCGCATTGGGTGTTAGTGGGATGCTGACAGATGGGCGTTTCGCCCCTTGCGGAGACAAGAATCGTACAAATCCTGACCGGAGTTTGACCATGAAACGCATGAGCCTTCGCACGACATCGACCGCTGCCCTCGTTCTCGTCGGAACGGTCATGACCGTCAGCGCTTTCGCCCAACCGCCACAAGGCAGCTACGGTCCGGGCGATGGGATGGGCCCCGGCATGATGAATGGTTATGGCCCTGGGAACGACGAGGAGCCCGGTTTCGACCGGACCAGATAACCTGTTGAACCGCTTGAAGCGCAAGCCTTGGGAGCCGGCCTGGGCCAGAGCTACCAGAACACCCGTTCAGCCAATTGTGGTCTGATCATTCCCGGTACGCGGTAGCCTGATGGATCTGCGCTTCGAGACGCCTCTGCCCTCGATCTATCAGGTGCTGCGCGCGGGGTCGGAAGGCCGGATCCGCATCGAGGTGTTGGCGCAAAGGGATGCCCGGCATGTGCGCGGGATCAGCCACGCAGGGCTCGTCCGAGGCATGAGGGTGGCGGATGCCGGCGGGCCGCTGATGACGCCAGTGGGTCAAGGCATCGGCGGCCGCGAGGCGCTGGCCGGGTTCCAGTTGCAGCCTGACCCCAAGCCGAACCGGGCGGGTCGCGTGGACGAACTGCGGTCGATTCGGACCGAGCTTGATGAGGCAAATCCACAGACCTGCCACATTACAGGAGCATCTACCGCTTGATCACGAAACTCCGCTCTCGTTGGCTATCGATGCGATCGAGCTTTTGGCTCCTCCCCGCCCTCATGGTGGTCGGTTCTGTGACGCTGGCCATCATCCTGATCACCCTGGACAAGAGCACAAGCGTCGATCTACAACTGGCTATGCGCTGGCCGCTGCTCTTCGGCGCTAGCGCAGACGGCGCCCGCGGTCTGCTCACGACCGTCGCCACATCCATGATCACGGTGGCCGGGCTGGTGTTTTCGATCACTCTCGTGGCGCTGTCGCTGACATCCAGTCAGTACAGCTCGCGCGTCATTCGCAGCTTCATGAGCGACCGCGTCAACCAGTGGGTGCTGGGCGTCTTCGTCGGCATCTTCGCCTACTGCCTGGTGGTCCTGCGAACGATTCGAGGGGGCGACGAAGGAACCTTCGTCCCGACACTGGCGGTGCTGGTCGCCCTGATGCTCGCGTTCGTCGGCATCGCGGTGCTGATTCACTTCATTCATCACATCGCGACCAGCATCCAGGCGTCGCGCATTGTTGCGACGGCCGCGCAGGAGACGCTCGAGGCCGTGGATGATCTGTTTCCCGAGGCATGGGGAGACGATGACGACAGAGGCGCGGACAACACCTTGGCGAGCATGCATGCCAGACAGCCCTGGTTGGCCTTCCCGGCCCGCAAGACCGGCTACATCGAGACGCTCGATGCCGACGCGCTGCTGGAGGTCGCCCGAGACCTGGAGACCCTCCTGCGGATGGAGCATGGTGTCGGGGATTTCGTCGTTGTCGGCACGCCGCTGGTCTCACTGCTCGATCCGGGTGACCTAGACGACGCGACCACGGCCAAACTAAACGCGGTCTACGTCATCAGTCGCCAGCGCACGGTGGAGGAGGATGTCGCCTTCGGCATCCGCCAGCTCGTTGACGTCGCCATGAAGGCGCTGTCGCCTGGCATCAACGACACCACGACCGCGGTGATGTGCGTGAACCACTTGGCGGCGATCCTGACCCGATTGGCAACACGCCGGATCCCGTCGCCGTATTGGTGGGATCAGGGGGTGTTGCGCGTGATGGCCCGCGGCCCGAGCTTCGATAGCCTGCTGGGTGCTGCCTTCGACCAGATTCGACAGAACGCCGAAGGGAATGTCGCCGTTCTGTTGCGGCTGCTTGGCGCGCTGCAAACCGTCGCCGGTGTCACCCTCAGCCCCCACAGGCGGGACGTCCTGAGACAGAAAATCGATGAGATTGCGGAGACGGCCGAGCGCAGCATCAGGTCCCCACATGACCGCGATCTGCTGGCGAACCGGTTGGTGCGGGTGCGCGAAGCCCTGGTCGCGGGGCCACTGTCTTTCGTCCAGACCAAGTAGAACGCAATGGAATGAGGAGAACCGCATGCAGATTCAAATCAATACCGATCGTCATACCGAAGGGGTTGAGGACCTTGCCGTGTGGGCCCGTGGCGTCGTGGAACAGGCGCTGAGTCACGCCAGCGATCGCATCACGCGCGTGGAGGTCCACCTCAGCGATCAGAGCGGTGACAAGAGCGGCCACGACGACAAGCGATGCATGATGGAAGCCCGTCTCGAGGGCCGCCGGCCGATCGCCGTCACGCATCAGGCCGCGACCATGGACTTGGCCGTCAACGGCGCGGCGGAGAAGTTGGCCGGCGCCATCGAGAGCATCCTCGGGCGGCTGCGCGATCAGCGCCATCGCCAAGCCGACCCGCTCCTAGACGCGGCGCCGTCGCCGGACGAGCGATGAGCGACACCACCGCCAGGTGCGGCACACGATCCAGCGTGCCGGTGATCTCCAAGCCGTCGTCCGCACCATGAAGTCGCTGGCCGCCTCCAGCATCCTTACGGGACCAGCAAGCGGTGGGAGCCCTAGGCGACTCTGCCCGCACCGTGGATCTGGGTTTGAGCGTCTCCTTCCGGGGGAGCGGTGACCCTTTCATCAGGACAGGAGTTTAGCGACCATGTTGATCACATTTGAAACCAAGGCCTACGCCAACATCACGATGTTCGGCGATGTCGCCATCGAATTGCTCAAGCTGATGGGGCATAGCGGGACGACGCCCGGCGCCCTCATGGCCGACGATGTGCCGGCCGCACTGGCTCATCTGAAGGCGGCGGTCGAGGCGCAACCGGACGAGCACCTCGATCCAACCAACGGCCCGGAGAATGATGGCGCGGAAGGCCGGCACGTCAGCCTCGCCCAGCGAGCATTGCCCCTGATCGAGCTGCTCACGGCCGCTGCCGCGAAGCACGAAAACGTGATGTGGGACGGCTGATCGGGTGACAGAGGCCTGGCCTGAGCGAGGTGCAGCGCATCGGAGAAATCCATGCCCTGGCGATAGCCCTCGACCGCCTGGGCGACAGCGCCGGCTCGATCGACCACGAGGTTGTCGATTGTCAAAAGGTCATCGAGGAGGGATAGGATTTCGGGCACGGGGAGGTCGTAGACGCCTCGGAGCACCCATTCCAGCTCTGCGACCACCGTCACCGGCAGGAACAGGGCCTCACCCGAGGTCAGCAGGGCGCGAGCGGCCTGCTGTTGTGCTAGCGTTGCCTCGTCGGCGTCGAGTTCTTGGATGATGGCACGGGCGAGGATGTTGGTGTCTAAAGCGATCATGGGTCGTCTTGCCGTTGCGCCAGTCGCGCCGCACTGACGGCACCCTGGATCTCCTCGATGGCCACCGGTGTACCGCGATGCACGGCCCGGGCGAACAAGACAGAGGCCGGCTTCTTGGCTGTTGCGCTGACAGGCTCAATCACGATAGCGCTTCCGTCCTCTGCCAGGCGGACCTGGACCTGGGCACCGGGATAGATCGCGATCTGTTGGCACAACTCCGCGGGAAGTACGACTTGCCGCTTAGCCGAGAGGGTCATGGTCGCCATGGCGTTCTCCGAGAGTCTGCGCTGACGCCTGGAGTTTATCCCCGCGCGGCCATCTGTTCAACGCCGTTGAACGAACGGCAACGGCGTTGCGCGTGACGGCTTCTCCTTCAAGAGCACATTCACCTGCGCCGGGTTGGCCCTGTCCTGGGATTGCTTCATCACTTGGCCGACGAAGAAACCCGCCACTGCCCGTGCGCCAACGGGTCCGGTCGGTGCCGAAGCGCCTGCGCTGATATCTGGAGCGCGAGCCGCGGGCGATCAGCGGACCGCCTGCCTGGGACGATGTGCCGGCGCCGGTGCTGGACTGGGATCACCCCCGACAGCCCGAACCCGACTTCGAGTTTGATCAGCGCGTTTCCTGGTAGCCGCCGTCTCTCTATCGCAGGAAACGGTGCAGCCCCCCTCGCCTCCCGGCGGCACGCTGCGCCGCAGATGCGAGCCCCAGCACCCCGGAACGCGCGCGCCTGCACGGCGCCCGACACCCGTCAGCAGCCCCGCTGTTCGGCGTTGACCACACATCCCGCCCCCGCTATCCCCCCCGAGATCCTGAACCGGGTAGCCGCGATTAGCGAGGCCATCGGGCGGCTGACCGTGCTCACCGATCCGGCGAGATCCTTGCGGCTGCGACGCATCAACCGCATCCGCACCATTCACGGTTCGCTGGCCATCGAGGGCAACTCCCTGACCGAGGCGCCATTCACCGCGATTCTGGAGGGCAAGCAGGTTATCGCCCCGCCCCGCGAGGTGCAGGAGGTGAACAACGCCCTGGCTGCCTACGACCGGCTAGAAACCTGGAAGCCCGGTGTGGAAAAGCACTTGCTGGAGGCGCACCGGATTCTGATGTCCGGCCTGATCGCCGAGGCAGGGCTTTATCGGCATGGCGGTGTGGAGGTGCTCCACATGGCCCCGCCCGCCCACCGGGTGCCGCATCTGATGAACGACCTGTTTGGCTGGCTGGCCGTCACCGACGCTCATCCGCTCATCGCCAGTTCGGTCTTTCACTACGAGTTCGAATTCAACCACCCCTTCGCCGATGGCAACGGCCGCATGGGGCGGCTGTGGCAAAGCCTGATCTTGGCCCGCTGGAATCCTCTGTTCGCCGACATCCCGTTGGAAAGCCTGATCTTCGAGCACCAAGCCGAGTACTATCGGGCTATTCAGGACAGCACCCAAACGACCGATTCCGCCCCGTTCATCGCCTTCATGCTGCGGATGATCCTGGATACGGTGACCAGTTCGACCCCGGAAGTTACACAGGAAGTCACCCCGGCAGTGCAACTGCTCTCAGTTCTTGCTGGAGAGATGACCCGGCAACAGATCAAAGAGGCGCTCGGGCTGAAAGACGATGAACATTTCCGAAAGGCCTATTTGCTCCCAGCTCTGGATGCCGGTCTGATTGAGATGACCATCACCGACAAGCCACGCAGCAGCAAACAGAAATACCGCCTGACCGACAAGGGGGCCTTGCTCATAATTCCGGCCACCGCTGTCAGGCCGCGACCGGCATGAGGTAGGCGGGTTTAGGCGGGCGCGTTCGGCGTCGTCGCGGTCGCGGCGGCAGGGGCACGCGCAGGAGGAGCCGCTCGAACAGGCGGGGTGTATTCGCCCGAAGAGGCGCTCGGCGGCCGTCCTGCCATCGGCACGGCGGATGTGAAAATTGTGTACGGCGGTGAGCGCGGCGAGCTTGCGGTCGCTCAGGCGATGGCGTCCGTGATGATGCAGCGACAGTTGGCCGTTGCGTCCTTCTACACAGAAGCTGCTGCGCTGGAACAGATCGGCGCAGGCGCTGGCGACCTCCTCGACCTGTGCGTTCACCAACCGACGCGACGGCGAGTGATGGCGAGGACGGCCGGCACATGAGCCTCGCGCATCGGGCACTGCCTCTGATCGAGTTGCTCACCGCGGCTGCCGCGGAGCACGAAAACGTCATGTGGGACGTCTGATCGTCATGCCGCGATGAGCCCGGCGGCGCCGCAGCCCTATGTTCCGCAACGCACAGACCGGCGGGTCGGAAAAGGTGTCTGCTCGCAACTCCCGGAAGCGCAAATTCCGGCGTCCGCTCGCCGCCGCATCGGGCCGCTGCATGGGCAGGCGGCATAACCCCGGGCGGCATCCTTTACGCACCGCCCATTCAGGAATCAGCCCATGACCACGTCAACCCAAACCCTTGACCCCGAACGCCTGCGCAAACTCGACGCTTGGTGGCGCGCGGCGAACTATCTCTCGGTCGGACAGATCTATCTCTACGACAATCCGCTGCTGAAAGAGCCGCTGGCGCCATCGCACATCAAGCCGCGCCTGCTCGGCCACTGGGGCACGACACCGGGCCTGAGCTTTGTCTACGCACATCTCAACCGCGTCATCAAGGACAACGATCTCAGCATGATCTATGTCGCCGGGCCGGGGCATGGCGGACCAGCGATGGTAGCGAACGCTTACCTGGAAGGCACCTACAGCGAGGTCTATCCGAACATCGCCCGGGATGAGGACGGGATGCGGCGGCTGTTCAAGCAGTTCTCCTTTCCCGGCGGCATCCCCAGTCATGTCGCGCCCGAAACGCCGGGGTCGATCAACGAGGGCGGCGAGCTGGGCTATGCGCTGTCGCATGCCTTCGGCGCGGCCTTCGACAATCCCGAGCTGATCGTCGCCTGCGTGGTCGGCGATGGCGAGGCGGAGACCGGCCCGCTCGCCACGAGCTGGCACTCGAACAAGTTCCTCAACCCCATCCACGACGGCGCCGTGCTGCCCATCCTGCACCTGAACGGCTACAAGATCGCCGGCCCCACGGTGCTCGCACGCATCCCGCGCGATGAGCTGGAGGCGCTGTTCAACGGCTATGGCTACGCGCCCTTTTTCGTCGAGGGCGATGATCCCGCGGCGATGCACCAGCTCATGGCTGCCACGCTCGATACGGTGGTCGCCGAGATCCAGCGCATCCAGAACGACGCCCGCGCCTTCGGCTTCGACACCCGACCGCGCTGGCCCATGATCATCCTGCGCTCACCCAAGGGCTGGACCGGGCCGGAGAGCGTGGACGGCAAGGCGACCGAAGGCAGCTTTCGCTCCCATCAGGTACCGATGGCCGACATGACGCAGCCGGGACATCTGGAGATCCTGGCAGACTGGCTGGGGAGCTATCGCCCGGAGGATCTGTTCGACGCCGACGGCCGACTCAACGCGGACATCGCGGCCCTGGCACCACAAGGCGAGCGGCGCATGAGCGCCAATCCGCACGCCAACGGCGGCCTGCTGCTGCGCGATCTGCGGATGCCGGACTTCCGGGACCACGCGGTGGACGTGCCCCGGCCGGGCGGCGTCGACGCCGAGGCGACCCGCGTACAGGGCCGCTTCATCCGCGACGTCATCCAGCTCAATCCGCAGACCTTTCGCGTCTTCAGCCCGGATGAGGCGTCATCCAACCGCTGGGACGCGGTGTTCGAGGTAACGGATCGCTGTTCCGTCGCGCAAGTGATCCCGGGTGACGAGCATGTCGGACCCGATGGCCGGGTGATGGAGATGTTGAGCGAGCATCAGTGCGAGGGCTGGCTCGAAGGCTACCTGCTGACCGGCCGTCACGGCTTCTTCTCCTGCTACGAGGCCTTCATCCATATCATCGATTCCATGTTCAACCAGCACGCCAAGTGGCTCAAGGTGTGCAACGACATCCCCTGGCGGCGGCCGATTGCGTCGCTCAACTATCTGCTCTCATCCCATGTTTGGCGTCAGGATCACAACGGCTTCAGCCATCAGGATCCCGGCTTCATCGACCATGTCATCAACAAGAAGGCCGAGGTCATCCGGGTCTATCTGCCGCCGGATGCCAACACCCTGCTCTCGGTGACGGATCACTGCCTGCGCAGCCGCAACTACGTCAATGTCATCGTGGCCGGAAAACAGTCCTCACCCCAATGGCTCGACATGGACGCCGCGATCAAGCACTGCACTGCCGGCATCGGCATCTGGCCCTGGGCCAGCAACGACCAGGGCGGCGAACCGGAGGTCGTCATGGCTTGCGCCGGCGACGTACCAACACTCGAAACCCTGGCCGCGGTTGCCCTGCTGCGCGCGCATGTTCCAGACCTGAAGATCCGGGTCATCAACGTGGTCGACCTGATGAAGCTCCAGCCGCCGAGCGAACACCCGCACGGCCTGAGCGACCCGGATTTCGACCTGCTCTTCACCACCGACAAGCCGATCATTTTCGCCTATCACGGCTATCCCTGGCTGATCCACCGGCTCACCTATCGCCGCACCAACCATGACAACCTGCATGTACGCGGCTACAAGGAAGAAGGCACCACCTCGACGCCCTTCGACACGGTGGTCAAGAACGATCTGGACCGCTTCGACCTGGTCGCCGACGTTATCGATCGGGTGCCGCGACTCGGTCACCGGGCCGCCTACGCCAAGCAGGCCATTCGCGACAAACTCATCGAGCACAAGCACTATATCGCCGAACATGGCCAGGATCTGCCGGAGATTCGGGATTGGAAATGGCTGTAACGTGAAAGGCCGACCGGACGATGGCCACCTGGGCAGTGTCCGCGCCCTGCCCGGCCGGCCGGTCGCGCCGATCCGGCTCCTACGATTGCCCTGGCTGCGCAGGCGACCGGCAATCGCCTCGGCAATCGATAAAGCGATACCCAACGCCTGGTTCCGTCCGCACATAGCGCGGCTCACCGGAGTCATCCCTCAGCTTCTGGCGGATTCGGCCGACGAAATTTCGCAGATAGTGCGTATCGTCGACATGCGTCGGTCCCCATATCTCACGCAGCAGCTGTGTCTGCGTGATGACCTGGTCGGGACTCGAAACCAGCATCTTGAGAATGGCAAACTCCTTACGTGTGAGGTGAACCTGTTCGCCCGTCACGGACACCAGTCGTTTGACGAGGTCGATATGGAGATAGCCGTCATCGTAGATCCCGGCATCGGGCATCGTAGTCGCCCTGGGCCGCAATAGATTGCGCACGCGCGCCAGGAATTCCTGAATGCCGAACGGCTTGGTCACATAGTCGTTGGCGCCGGCGTCCAGAACGGCGACCTTCTCGCTCTCCGAGGCCCTGACCGACAGGATCATGACCGGCACCGTCGACCAGTGGCGCAGTTCCGTCAGCACGGATTTGCCGTCGGCATCGGGTAGGCCCAGGTCGAGCACGATCAAATCCGGCGTGCGGGTCGCCGCCAGTTCGATGCCCTCGTCGGCGGTTTCCGCCTCGATGACCTGGTAGCCCTGGCTCTTGAGGCTGATGCGCAGGAATCGCCGGATCTGTTCCTCGTCGTCGATGATGAGGATGCGAACCGATGTGATGCCTTCCGTCACGCGCTCTCCTCGTTGTCGTCGTCGAGAGGGTCGATCAGCGGCAGGTGGATGGCGATGGTGGTCCCACGGCCGCCCGGACCAGGAAGCGCCTCGATGCGCCCGCCATGAGCGCCGATCATGCCACTGCAGATGGCCAGCCCCAACCCGCTGCCATCACGCGTGGCCGCAATCCGCACCTCGCCTCCATTCGGCGAGAATTTCGCGGCGTTTTCGATGACATTGACCAGGGCCTGCTCGATCAGTGCCGGATGCACATAGACCAACGGCAGGCCCGGCTCGATGTGTCTGATCAGCCGACAGTCGTGCAGTAACTCGCGGGTACGGCGCAGCGCCGAATTGAGGATGTCGTCGATGCCGATCCAGTCCCGCTCCAGTTTCAAGGTGCCGTGCCCGAGCCGTGTCATATCGAGCAGATTCTGGATGTAGCGGTTGAGCCGCTCGCCTTCACTGATCACGGAGTCGAGAAGCTCGCGTCTGTCGTCGGTGGAGAGGGCATCGTCCAGGGCACGCAAGCTGCTCGCCGCGCCGATCATCGACGCCAGCGGGGTACGCAAGTCGTGGGACACTGACGATAGGAGTGCCGAACGCAAGCGCTCCGTTTCTTCCGCGACCTTGGCCTGCTCCAAGGTGTTGGCGAGGCGGGTACGAGCCATGGCCATCGTGACCTGCGTGATCAGTGCGTCGATGGCGGCAAGCTGTTCACTCTGAAAGCCCGGGTTTGGTCGGTATACGCCAAGCACACCAAAGCACTCCTGCTCGATCGCCAGCGGCAGAAATCGCCAATCGATCGCCGCGAGTGTCTCGGTTTGAAAGCCGCTGGGTTGCCGATGATCGAAGGCCCATTGCGCGGCCGACTGGGCTTTGGCATTCAGGTCCACCTCGCCTTGCGAGGAGGCCGCCTGCTCCAGTGTACCGCTATCGCCCGGTGTCAGCAGGACGACCGGGACGCGCAGGTGCTCGGCGATGGCCGTGGTGGCCTCGCGATGGACCGTCGGGAGATCGACCGCAGCCGCCAGGCGGCGGCTCAGCGACAGCAGCCGTTGCGTCTGCTCGTTGGTGCCGCGCAAGGCGAGCACCTGGTGGCGCAGCCGGCCGGCCAACCGGCCGCCGATCAGGCCCATGATCAGAAAGAAACCGACCGTCACCAGCTCATGCGTACGGTGCATGGCGAAGGTGAACCGCGGCTCGGTGAAGAAGAAGTTGTAGGCGACAGCACTAAGCACAGCGGCGACCAGGGCCGGGTGCATGGCCGTGCGTACCGCGACCAGCAGCACGGCGGTCAGGAAGACCAGCGACAGACTGGCCAAGGGGACCAAGGGTTCGATGGCCGCGGCCACACCGGTCGCCGCCGCTACGACGGCAAGCGTCAAGACGTAGTCACGAATCGGTTCGAGTCGCAAAAACCAGCGCTGACGCCGCCGCACACGGGCGACCCGTGAGGGAACGAAGGTTATCTCGAACGCTTCGGCCTTGCGCAACAGTCGTTGACTCAAGGTCCGGCCGAACAGACCCGCCAAGGGCCGGTGCCGGCTGCGACCCACCACCAGCGTGGTGGCGTTTCGCTCGCGGGCGAAGGCCACCAATTCGTCCACGGAATCGTGGCCACGCAGGGTCACGGTTTCGCCCCCCAGGCGCGCGGCCAGCTCGAAGGCCCGCTCGACGCCCGCCTGCTGCTCTCGGCCGGTGTTACCATGGTCGACGAACACCACGCTCCATGGCGCACGGCGGCGCTCGGCGAGGCGCCTGCCCAGTCGCACCAGTTCCTCACCGTTACCGACCCCATCGATGGCGACGACAATGCGCGCCCGCACCGGCCAGGGTCCAGTGATCCCCTGGCTGCGCATGACCTCACGCACATCGCGGTCGAGGCGCTCGGCCACGGTCTGCAAGGCCAGTTCGCGCAGCGCCGCCAGATTCGTCGGACTGAAGAAGCCATCGAGGGCCGCGCGGGCCTGCTCGGGCACATAGACCTTGCCCTGCTTCAGCCGCTCGATCAGCTCGCGTGGCGTCAGATCCACCAGCACCAGGTCCCGCGCCTCGCTGAGCAGTGTGTCCGGTACCGTCTCCCGCATCCGCACGCCGGTGATGCGTGCGACCACGTCGTTCAGACTCTCCAGGTGCTGGATGTTGAGCGTGGTCCAGACGTCAATGCCGTGTTCCAGCAGCTCCTCGATATCCTGATAACGGCGTGGGTGGCGGGTCCCCGGAATGTTGCGATGGGCCAGTTCGTCGATGAGCACCACGGCCGGCGCACATTTGAGAATGGCATCCAGGTCTAGCTCGCGGAACTGGGCGCCGCGATAGGCCATCTGCATCAACGGAATGGACTCCAGCCCCTCGCACAGCGCCTCGGTTTCCTGCCGGCCGTGGCTCTCGATGATCCCGATGACGATATCGGCACCCTCGCGCCGCGACTCGCGCGCCGCCTCCAGCATCTTGTAGGTCTTGCCAACGCCGGGGAAGGCGCCCAGGAAGATCTTGAGCGCCCCTTGCCGCTCGCGCTCGATGGCCGACAGCAGGGCCTGGGGGTCGGGCCGATCGTCCGCTATCTCGTTCATTGCGTTGCGCCGGCCTCTGAACCGATGTCGTCGAGTGCCAGGTTCAACTGGAGCACATTGACGCGCGGCTGCCCCAGTACGCCAAGCACCGGCCGTTCCACCCGCGCCGCCACCAGGGCCGCGACCGCTGCGCGCGGCAGCCCGCGTGCGGCGGCGACACGGTCGATCTGGAGCTCGGCCGCTGCCGGGCTGATGTGCGGGTCGATGCCCGACCCGGACGCGGCGATAAGGTCGACAGGGATGGCCGCCGCTTCCACGGCGTTGGCCGCGGAGATGGCGATTGAGCTGGCCACGGCCCGTTCGCGCAGCGCCGGATTGCTCGGTGCGAGGTTGGCGCCGGAGACGCCAAAGGGATCGTAGTCCGCGGCTGAGGGACGACCGTGGAAGTAACCCGGTGCGTTGAACGGCTGGCCGACCAGTGCCGAGCCGATCACCTTGCCGTCGCGTTCGATGAGGCTGCCGGTAGACTGGTGCGGGAACAGGACGCCACCGATCGCCACGGTGAGCAGCGGGTAGAGGACACCGCAGAGCAGCATCAGCACCAGGGCGCCGCGCAGCCCTTGGACCCAGCGTCCGACTGGGGTCGCGGAGAATGTCGGGGCAACGGATTGGGCGTGATTCATAACCATCTCCTACATCACCAAGCCAAGACCAAGATCGATGAGCTTGATCGCCGGGAACGGCAGCAACAACCCGCCAAGCCCGTAGATCAGGAGGTTGCGGCGCAGCAGCGCGTCGGCACTGATCGGGCGGATGCGCACCCCACGCAGCGCGAACGGGATCAGCGCCGGGATCACCAGGGCATTGAAGATCACCGCCGCCAGCACGGCCGTGGCCGGGCTGTTGAGCTGCATGATGTCGAGGGCCTGCATGGCCGGCACGCTGGCAATGAAGATGGCCGGCAGGATGGCGAAGTATTTGGCCACGTCGTTGGCCAGCGAGAAGGTGGTCAACGCGCCGCGGGTGACCAGCAACTGTTTGCCGATCTCCACTACCTCCAGCAGCTTGGTCGGATCGGAATCGAGATCGACCATGTTGCCGGCCTCCTTGGCGGCCTGGGTGCCGGAGTTCATGGCGAGCCCCAGATCGGCCTGGGCCAGCGCCGGCGCGTCGTTGGTGCCGTCACCCATCATGGCCACCAGCCGTCCCTGCGCCTGTTCGCGGCGGATGTAGTCCAGCTTGTCCTCCGGCGTGGCCTCGGCGATGTAATCGGCCACACCCGCCTCGGCGGCGATGGCGGCGGCGGTCAGCGGGTTATCGCCGGTGATCAGCACCGTGCGCACCCCCATGGCGTGCAGGCGCTGGAAGCGTTCCTTGATGCCGGTCTTGATGATGTCGGACAAGGGCACGACGCCGAGCACCCGATTATCCTCCGCGACCACCAGCGGTGTCGCGCCGCCACGCGCCACACGTTCCACCAGCGCGGTGGTCTCGTCGGGATAGGCGCCACCGTTCTCGGTGACGAAGCGGCGGATGGCATCCGGCACGCCCTTGCGGATACGCCGACCGTCGGGCTGGTCGATTCCGGAGAGGCGGGTCCTGGCGGAAAACGCCAGGACGCGCGCCTCGGGGTCGGCCGCGACCGTCGCGCTGCGGTCTCGCGCCAGCGCGACAATGGACTTGCCCTCCGGCGTGGGATCGGCCAGCGAGGCGAGCATCGCCGCATCCCGCAGCCGCTCCGGGGCGATGTTGGCTAGCGGCAGAAAGTCGCTGGCCTGGCGGTCGCCGTGGGTGATGGTGCCGGTCTTGTCCAGCAGCAGGGTGTCGATGTTGCCGGCCACCTCCACCGCCTTGCCCGATTTTGCGACCAGGTTGGCGCGCATGGCCCGATCCATGCCGGCGATGCCGATGGCCGGCAGCAGCCCGCCGATGGTGGTAGGGATGAGGCAGACCAGCAGTGCCACCAGCACCGGCACCGAGACCTCGCCGCCGACAAAGGCGGCGAAGGGCACCAGCGTCGCCACCACGATGAGGAACACCATGGTCAGCGCGGACAGCAGCACGGTGAGCGCGATTTCGTTGGGTGTCTTCTGCCGCTTGGCGCTCTCCACCAGCGCGATCATGCGATCCAGCAGCGACTGACCCGACTCCACCGTCACCTCGACCAGGATGCTGTCGGTCAGCAGCTTGGTGCCGGCGCTAACGCCGCTGTTGTCGGTACCGGCCTCGCGCAGCACCGGCGCCGATTCGCCGGTGACCGCCGACTCGTTGATGCTGGCGGCCCCTTCGATGATCTCGCCATCTGCGGGAATCAGCTCGCCCGCCAGCACCCGTACCCGGTCGCCGCGACGCAGGGTCGTGGCGGGCACTTGCTCTTCAGCCTCTCCCCGCACGCGACGGGCCACGAGCTGCTCTCGGGTGGAGCGCAGGCTCTCGGCCTGTGCCCGGCCCCGCGCCTCCGCCAGGGCCTCGGCGGCGTTGGCAAAGAGCAGGGTGAACAGCAGAACGAGGCTGATCGCCAGATCGAAGCCCCAGGGACGACCGGCCAGCAGCGCGTCGCCCGTCAGCCACAGGGTCACCAGGGTGCCGACCCCGACCACGAACATCACCGGATTGCGCGCCAGCCAGCGCGGGTCGAGCCGCCGCAGCGACTCACCCGCCAAGCGGGCCAGGGTCTCGGCGGTGAGCAACGTCGATGGTTTGCGTTGTTGTTTCATGATGTGTTCTCCAAGGCATCAGTTCGCCAACGACAGAAACTCGGCGAACGGGCCGAGGGCCAGGACCGGGAAGAAGCTAAGCAGCGCAAACATCAGGATCACCCCCAGGGTCAGCACGGCGAAGGTGGGCGTCTCCACGGCCAGGCTGCCCGAGGTGGTGGGCGCGACGCGCTTGCCCGCCAGGTGGGCGGCCAACGCCAGCGGTGCCAGGATGGGAATAAACCGCCCGAGGATCAGCGCCACGGCGCAACTGAGGTTCCACCAGGGCGTATCGTCGCCCAACCCCTCGAAGCCGGACCCGTTGTTGGCGAAGGCCGAGGTGTACTCATAGAGCACCTGGCTCAGGCCATGGAACCCTGGATTGGAGGTCTGCGCCAGGCCCGGAATCGCCACCGCCGTAGCGGTCAGTCCGAGGATCAAGAGCGGCTGGCTCAAGAGCGCGATGCAAATCAGCTTGATCTCCTTGGCCTCCAGCGCGCGGCCATAGACCTCCGGTGAGCGACCCACCATCAGGCTGCCGAGAAACACCGCGAGCAGCAGGAACAGCAGGAAGTTGATCAGCCCCACGCCGACGCCGCCGAAGGTGGCGTTGATGAACATATCCATTAGCGTCGAGGCGCCGCCCAGCGGATTGAAGGAGTCATGCATGCCGTTCACCGAGCCGTTGGAGGTCTGGGTGGTGAAGCTGCCCCAGAGCGCCGTGGCCGTCGCGCCAAAGCGCACCTCCTTGCCCTCCAGATTCGGGCCCTCGGCGGCGAAGCCGGCAAAGGCGGCGTTGGGTTGGTTCTCCGACCAGATATTGATGCCCGTCAGGACCACCGACATCGACAGCATCACGCCCATCACCAGGATCGCCAGTCGCCGCCGGCCGGTCAGATACCCGGCCATGAACACCAGGGCCATCGGGATCAGCACGATGGCCACGGTCTCGACGACATTGGACACCGGCGTCGGGTTCTCCAGCGGGACGGAGCTGTTCGGCCCGTACCAGCCGCCGCCGTTGGTGCCCACCTGCTTGATCGCGACCATGGGCGCCACCGGGCCGACCGGGATACGCTGCTCGGCAAGCTCCGCGCTAGGATCGAGCGGGGTGGCGGTCTGAGCGCCCTCGAGGGTATTGGGCACCCCCTGCCAGGCAAGCAGTAGCGCGGTGATGAACGCCACTGGCAGCATCACTCTGACAATGGCTCGGACCAGATCGGCATGAAAGTTGCCGACCGAAACACCGCCATCCGCAGTCGTCGCGGTCCCCTCGCGCCGCGCGAAGGCCGTGCGCAGGATGGCGACCAGCGCCGCGATGCCCGCAGCCGGCGTAATCACCTGCAGGCTGACGATGGCGACCAGATGCGCAAAATACGAAAGCTGCGCCTGACCCGAGTAGTGCTGCTGGTTGGTATTGGTGATGAAGGACGCCGTGGTATGCAGCGCCAGATCCCAACTCATGCCCTCGATGCCATCCGGGTTTAGTGGCAACCGCCCCTGCTGCATCAGGATCACCAGAACGATGAGACCCAAGATGACGTGTAGCTTGAGCAGCGCCTTGCCGTAGTCTTTCCAACTCATCGGGGCAAGGGGTTGAACGCCGATGGCGCGATGGATCACCCACTCGACAGGGCCAAACACCCGATCAAGCGCGGTCGGTGTTGGCGAATAGATCGCCGCCAGGTAGCGTCCCAACGGCCAGGCCAACGCCAAGGCGACCCCGTAGATAAGAAGGACTTCATTCATATCTGATCCTCCCATTCGACAAACAGGAAACAGATGCCGAACAGGGCCAGCAGGATGAGTGCGCCGAGGATACCCATGGTCAGAACCGCTCGGGCCGTAACAGGGCGACCGACAGATAGACGAGCAACGCCAGCACGATGAGGAGCAGGATGTAGTACACGATCACCTCGCAATACGTCGTTGAGCAAGGCGGCAAAGGTTAACGAGCGCCGACGTAACGGTTCTAGGCACCAGCCAGGGGAGTGCGTAACAAACGCGCAAAAATTCACGGGGGGTGCCGGGGGTTCCGGCACCTTCGCAACCAGCCTAGCGGGGCGCCCCAACGCCGGCGAGCGGCATCTTCTGCGTAGCGTCAGCGACCCTCGTGAAACCTGGCGGAATGACTCGTCAGAGGGCTTAAGAAGCGCAGCAACGCCGCCAGTGCATCGCCGGCATCGCCGCCGAAGCGGTCCAGCAGACTGGCCGGCGCCTGCGACCAATCCACCGGCGGCACAAAACGGCCCTGCGCGCCGCACCACAGCGAGGTCTGCGACAATTGCTCTCGCCACCAGGTCCGCCAGCGCCGCAGCGTCCGCATCGGGATCGCCCCGGAGTGTCGCCGTGCTCGTGATACATTTTGGGACGTCCAAGTCGCCAAAACGACTGCGCTCGGCGACAGCCTTGGTGCCCGGATTCGCCCTGCGGTCGCCGCCGTGCCCGACTCCCCGTTGGTCCGCCGGGCACGACAGTGCCCACAAATGGCTTGACGGCGTGTCGGATGCGCTCTGCATATTGCCTGCGCGGCTTCGGGACTACGCCCCTTCGCCACTGCGGCAATACGCTCGCACCTACGCCTATCCGGGACTACGCGCCCTCGCTTCGCTCTCCATGGCGCGCAGCGAGTGTCGCGGCCAAGGCCGCGGCTTTTGGGTGATGTCCGCTATGGCGCAACGAGGCCACCACGACGATCACGCCGAGATAGACTCGCCGGCCCAGTGTTAATGGCCACTTAAACTGACCCACTACTGGCCAACAATTTTGACCCACCCCCTGGTGGCCGTCAGGCCGTTGAAACCCTACTCTCCTGGCCCTTTGCCGGTCGGGGGAAGTCTTGAAGGAGTGGGTCGTGATACACAAGATCAAAGCCATGTACGACGACGGGCGTGGGAGCTCGATCCGGGAGATCGCCCGGGCCTTGCAGATGTCGCGCAACACCGTCCGCAAGTATGTCGCGCTGGATGAGGCAAGCATCGAGGCTGGGCTCAGTGACCGCAGTCGGCACAAGAGCTTGGACGAGCACCGGCGCTACATCGTCCATCTGCTGGGGACCTTCCTCAAGCTGAGCGCGGTCAAGGTCAAGCGCAAGCTGGAGGAGAAGGTCGGTCCGCTGGCGGTGTCCAGCCGCTCGCTGCGGCGCTACATCAGTACGCTACGGGAGGAGGTTGTCCAGGCGCAGCCGCGTCATTACGAGCCGGTGCTGGACCAGGTCCCCGGCGTGCAGTGCCAGGTGGACCCCGGGGAGTTGCGCGAAGTGCTCATCGGCGGTGTCGCCACCACCGTCTACTTCGTGGTCTTCGTCCTGTCGTTCTCGCGCCTGATGTACGTTGGGACGTCGCCTCGGCCGATCGACACCGAGACGTTCATCTGGTTGCACGATGCGGCGTTCCGCTTCTTCGGCGGTTGCCCGGAGGAATGCGTCTACGACCAGACCCGTCTGGTGGTCTTAGACGAGCGTTACCGGGAGCTGGAGCTCAATCAGCGCTTCGCCCAATACGCCACTGGCGCCGGTTTTCGCATCCGCGCCTGCGCGGGCTACGATCCCGAGAGCAAGGGCAAGGTGGAGGCCGGGGTGAAGTACGTGAAGTACGATGGCCTCTATGGCGAGCAGTTCGAGGACTGGGGCGCGATGGAGGAGCACCTGCACCGCTGGCTGGAGGAGGTGGCCAACGCCCGCCTCCACGGCACCACCAGGCGGGTTCCGCGAGCGCACTACGTGGCCGAGGAGCAGGCCAGGATGCGCCCCTATCTGACACCCGCGTATCTGGCGCCGAGCGGCGTTGCGGGCGAGCCGCGCAAAGTTGACAAGACGGGGCTCATCTCGTTCCGGAGCAACAAGTACTCGGTGCCGATGGCCTACCAGTCGGGCCGGATCAGTGCCCTGGCCAGCCCCGACGGCCAGCTCCACCTCTATGCCCTGCCCGGCGGAGAACACATCGCCAGTCACGCGCTGAGTCAAGGCAAGGGAGAGATCATCAAGAACGCCGACCACTACCGTGACAAGGCCCGGGCGGTGGCCGACCTCGCGGCGGACATCGAGCAGGCCCTCGGCGAGGCGCTGGGGCGGCGTCTGTGCAGCCCATCGATGCTGCGGCGGAAATCCGCCGGCTCGATCGCGACGAACACCCGGCTTTGCGGGGTCAGCTGCAACATCACCGTGCCTCCAGGAAGCGCTCCAGCACGCAGTGCGGGTCCATCCCCGCACCGGGCTCGATGCGCAGGCGCAGCCCGTCGGGGCGGATCAGCTCCAAACACCCCGCCAGGCGCGCCCGCCGCAGCGCCGGCGTCATCTGCTCCGGAACCAGCTCAACGAACGTCGCCTGGACATCCGCCGCTCGCCGCCGCCGGCCGCGGCCGAAGAGACCGCGACGCCGGTTGAGATCCCGGCCGCTGAGGCGCAGCCGGCGCGCGACGGACGACACCCCATCGCGCTCCACCAGCGCGATCGCCTCCGACCAGAGCCGATCAGGGATCCGCTCCCCGCGACGCTTCTGCCGCCGCCAGTCTTCGAAATGCGCCGCCACCTCGTCTAACGTCAAGGTCGGGCTCAGCCGCGCGTCGGTGTCACTGCTCATCGGGCCTCCGGTGTCTGTTCGCCACCGGCAACATCCTATTCACCACGCTGTCAACCGGTCACGCACGCTTGCCGGAACTACACGACTTGATGGCGCACAGGGTTCCGTGCGCCAGCGAACGGATGCCCGCTCTCCGCGATGGTAGCTTCCCCGCGAACACCAGGTTCCTCGAGGAGGCACAGCGCCATGGCCCGAGCACGCACGACCCTTTCGCCCCGTACCGCGGTTCTCCTGAGCGGCTCCCTGATCCTTGGACTCGCGGGCCCGGCGCTCGCCCAGTTCACGAACTGGACATCCCCCGCGGTGGGCATGCAGGTCGCCCAGGCTTCCAGCACCGTACAGGACATTCAACGCGAGCTGAATCGACTGGGCTACAACGCGGGACCCGTCGATGGATCCATGGGGCCCCGCACGCGCGCGGCAATCCAGGCCTACCAGCGGGACCACGACTTGCGGGTGGACGGCCAACCCAACTCGAGCCTGCTGTCTCATGTTCGCGACACGGCCAGAAGCGGAAGGTCAGAACCGATTCGTTCTGGACCCGAACCGTCGTCACGACAGATCGCGGATACTCAGGACGCGCTCCGCACTCTCGGATACGACGTCGGGCGCCCATCCAGCCGGCTCACCGACGAGACCCGGGCCGCCATCCGAAGCTACGAGTCCGACCACGGCCTGCTGGCATCCGGTCAGCCCAGTGCCGAACTGCTCGAACACATGCGCCGAAACATCCAAACCACACCGGAGGCACCTACCGCAGTCGATGCCAACACGATCGCCGGAATCCAGGGCGAGCTGCGCCTGCGCGGCTACCAGATTCCCCGCGTCACGGGCCAGATGGACACCCAGTCCCGTCAGGCCATCCGCGACTATCAGCAGGGACAGGGCGTGGCCGTAACCGGCGAACCCAGTGCGGCTCTGCTGGCCGATCTCCGCGCCGTGCGCACCGAGCCGGCCCCTGCCGCCGGTTTGACCCGCGAGCAACGGGCGGCGGCACAGCGGGCACTGAGCGCGCGTGGCTACGAAGCCGGTCCGCCGGATGGCGTACTGGGTCCACGCAGCCGTGACGCGATACGGACGTTTCAGGCCGACAACGACATCACGCCGAGTGGCGAACTCACGTCTCGCACGATGGCACTTCTCGGCCTCGGCAGGACAGATGCCGTAGCTGAGCCGCCAGCGATCAAGACCAAACCTTACCGTGTAAGGGCCCGGGACGACTTCTCGGACGGCGACCACACCCGGAATCCGGCCTGGCGCATCGCCTCCGGCCGCTTCGAGGTGCGCGGCGGGGGGCTGAATTCGACAATGGTCCCGCCTTCGGAACGCACCGAGGCCATGGGCCGGCAGATCCTCGGCAACCTGCTGCAGCAGCAGCTCGGGTTCACGCTTCCGGGGCAGGAGACGGCAGCGGCGGCCTACCTGCCGACCCGACTCGGTCCAGAGTTCCGGATCACCGCTCTGGTCTCCGGCTCCGCGGAGGCGCACAGTCACATCGATTTGGGCCCCTACCGGGGCAACAGGCTGAACCAGGGTTACCGCCTCAACTACCGCACCAGCCAGTCGCGGCCGCTGCAGCTCATCGTCGTGAATGAAAGCGGTATCTCGGTCATTGCCAGCGCGAGGCTCCCGCTCGACGGCGGCGCACCGCACCGGTTGGTCTGGACGCGTGATGCCGAAGGGCGGATGACGGTCACACACAAGGATGCGATCCTCATCGATGTGGTCGACAGGACCGAAAACGAGACCTTCGATGGCTTTTCGCTGATCAATGCCGGTGGTGATTGGACCCTGCACGAGGTGATCCTCGAGGATCGCGGCTGACCCACAGCCGGGGAACTCCACGCAGCCCTTCCAATCGTGAAGGGCTGCAACGCCTTCGTTCCCGCGCTCTGAGGGATACTACTTCGGAGGAGGAAATGGCCCGCGTGAGCGGGGCATCCGTCTATGGGGCGACAGACCGGCGTGGGATCAGTACTTGTACAACATGCCGTTGCCGATCCGAACGCGGTCCCCGACCCGGAAGTCGGTAGCGTTGGAATGCGCCAGGGCCTGATAGGCACCGTCATTCATACGCACGGAAATCCGGTAGGCATCCGCTGACGATCCCCGCTGCCGCTTCTCGATCTCGTGACCCAGATAGGCGCCACCCGCGGTGCCGGCAATTGTCGCGGCGGTGGTCGCCCCTCCGGAACCGATCTGACTACCCACGATCCCACCGGCTACCGCACCGGCCACGGCACCCACTCCGATTCCCGATCCCCCGATGCCACCCGGCTCCTGCTGGATATGCTCGACGGAGTTCACGACGCCATAACCGGCATACAGGTTCCGATTGTCAGTCTGTGTCTGGCCGCTGGACGTGCCGCCATCTGCACCTCCGAAGGGCGAGCCGTTCGTCGTTGCACAACCGCCAAGCACCAGGGCCGCCACCATTGCGACCGTTGACCCGGTGGCCCTTGTTACTCTTACTCTTGTTGCTTTCATGTATGTCTCCTTGAGACTCGTTTGAGAAGGCCGCGCACCAACGGAACCGGCACCGCAGTCGTCGCGACGTGCAGGCTCACCGAGTTGCCGATGCGCATCTCGATACCGCCCAGTTAAACCTACCTTCACTCCGCGCGGGCTTGGGTCTGCACATCGCACTGGATTGCCGAGCGTTGGAGTCATCGTCCTCCTTGCGGCGAATTGCTTCTGTACGCTGACGCTCTTTAGAGGATGCTATCCTCATCTTTGATTTTCGTCCCCTGTAAGGCCATTTGTGGAACACAACATGGATTCTTTGAGACCCTGAAGAATTGCCTTTCCAGCTAAGAAGGCCAGCAAAAATAACTTGAATACTTGCGATGGTCGTACCCATCGTTTTGGTGAGGCGGACCCTGACACCTGCATCTCCTAAACGCCGCAGTGCCTGGGCAAGACCTCTATCCAACCCTCATGACGCGGCTCCCCGCATGGCGCGAGCGCTTGCGCATGACCCCTGATCCTTTGGAGCCTGCCATGCGCATCGCCATCGCTGGCAACATCCGCGCAATCGACAGCTTGTTGCGGTCGCGCCAGATACCGAAAGGAGCCGAACGTGCGGCAGCGTACAGACAGCCATCGCTAGCGAGAGTACAAAAGGGCTATCGCATTGGGTTAGTGGGACGCTGGCAGATGAGCGTGTCGCCCGTTGCGAAGACAAGAATCGTACAAATCCTGACCGGAGTTTGACCATGAAACGCACGAGCCTTCGCACGACGTCGACCGCTGCCCTCGTTCTCGTCGGAACGGTCATGACGGTCAGCGCTTTCGCCCAACCGCCACAAGGCGGCTACGGTCCGGGCTATGGGATGGGCCCCGGCATGATGGGTGGCCCCGGCCCCGGATACGGACAAGGTCCTGGCTACGGTCCGGGCTATGGGATGGGCCCCGGCATGATGGGTGGCCCCGGATACGGACAAGGTCCTGGCTACGGTCCGGGCTATGGCATGGGCCCCGGCATGATGGGCGGCCCCGGCCCCGGATATGGACAAGGTCCCGGCTACGGTCCGGGCTATGGCATGGGCCCCGGCATGATGGGCGGCCCCGGCCCCGGATACGGACAAGGTCCCGGCTACGGTCCGGGCTATGGCATGGGCCCCGGCATGATGGGCGGCCCCGGCCCCGGATACGGATACGGACAAGGTCCCGGCTACGGTCCGGGCGATGGCATGGGCCCCGGCATGATGGGTGGCCCCGGTCCTGGGAACGACGAGGAGCCCGGCCTCAACCGGACCAGATAACCTGTTGAGCCGCTTGAAGCGCAAGCCTTGGGAGCCGGCCCGGGCCAGAACTACCAGAACACCGGTTCAGCCCATTGCGGTCTGATCATTCCCGGTACGCGGTAGCCTGATGGATCTGCGCTTCGAGACGCCTCTGCCCTCGATCTATCAGGTGCTGCGCGCGGGGTCGGAAGGCCGGATCCGCCTCGAGGTGTTGGCGCAATGGGATGCCTATCATGTGCGTCGGATCAGTCTGACACCCACGCAGGGACTCCCGCCCGGCATGCCAGTGGAGGACAGCGGCGGGCCTCTGATGGCCCCGGTGGGCACAGGCATCCTTGGGCGCATGTTCGACGTGTTCGGCCACGCCCTCGACCGCCAGCCGGTTCCCGCGGATGTTCAATGACGCTCGTTGCACGCGCCGCCGCCGCTCGCGCGGCGGTCCACCCAAAAGGATATCCCCGAGCGTGCGCTCTACCTCATAACTTCGACCACCGGTTGAGCTCCCCGCCGATGACCCGGTGTAAGGCGCTGGCCTCGCGCGGCATTGGCGCCGATACCCTACCATGACAGTGAGCCTTGGCCCGAATCACGGGCAAGGCCGTCCTTGTAGTCCTTGATCGCCTTGTAGTGCTTGATCGCCTTGTAGTCCCTGAGGTCTAATCCTTGCAGCCCCCTCCATGAACCCAGGAGCAACCCTCCATGCCCACCGGTTTCATTCCCACCCACGGCGGCTACAAGAATCTGCGCTCCTATCAAAAGGCCGAAATCGTCTACGACGCCACAGTCCATTTCTGTCAGAGATTCCTCGAAAAACGCGACCGCACCTATGACCAGATGGTTCAGGCCGCCCGATCCGGCAAGCAGAATATCATCGAGGGCAGCATGGCATCCGGTACGTCGAAGGAAATGGAAATCAAACTGACCAATGTCGCCCGCGCCAGCCTGGAGGAACTGCTGGCCGACTATCGCGACTTTCTGCGCGTGCGCGCCATCGCGGAGTGGCCAAAGGAGCACCCTTACGCGCTGCGGCTGCGAGAGCTGAACCGCATTCCTGGGGCCACTTACGAGACCTTTCGCAAGGGCGTCGAGCATCCCGATCCGGCCATCTGCGCCAACGTGATCATCGGATTGATTCGGGTGACGAGCCTGCTCTTGGATCGCCAGATTCAGGCACTGGAGAAGGCGTTTGTTCAGGAAGGTGGGATGCGTGAACGCATGACCAGGGCGCGGCTTGATGAGCGTGACAGACAGCGTAGCAGGGCGCGGTGATTCTTGATGACTTTAAGGACCACAAAAAGGCTCCAAGGAAAGTTGTCTTTGTTGTCCTTGAAGTCCTTGTGGTCTTTAAGAGAACTAAGGACTTCAAGGACTGCAAGGACAACAAGGACAATTGAGTTCTACGGTCCTTGCAGTCCTTGCAGTCCTTGCAGTCCTTGCAGTCTCGAAGAATCCCAACCCACAAGCATTCCAGGCCCTCATCGACCAGACCTTTGCCGCCATCGGCGTGGCATCATTCGTGGCGCAGCCATTGAGAAATCAGCCCATGACCACGGCAACCCAAACCCTTGACCCGGAACGCCTGCGCAAGCTCGACGCTTGGTGACGCGCGGCGAATTTTCTCTCGGTCGGACAGATTTATTTCTACGACAATCCGCTGCTGAAAGAGCCGCTTGCGCTGTTGCACATGCATGCGGCTCTGCGGGACGAGGTTGAGCTTCGGCAGAAGCGCTGAGCCGCTGGTCACCCGGTATTCGTGGTTCGGCGCGAACCGCGACGCCCCCCAACGACCTTGACAGGAGGGGCGTACGATGGATAGATGACCGGACATCCGTCAGAGGAGCCTGACCATGGCGCGTGAGCAGAGACCAGCGAATCCCGACCCGGGGACCACCGTCATGGCCGCCGACTCGCAGGGTGCGGCGCCGCCGCCCGCGGGCGCCGACACCAAGGACCCCGGACGACAGGGGCCGAGCGATGCGACGACGGAACCCGACCGGACCCGCGCGGAGATCGGCCCGGCTTCGTTCCCGATCGTCGGCATCGGTGCCTCGGCCGGGGGGCTGGATGCCTTCCGGCGTCTGCTGAAGCGGCTGCCCGTCGACGCCGGAATGGCCTACGTGTTGATCCAGCATCTGGCGCCGGACCATGACAGCCTGCTTGCGGCCCTGCTCGCGGAGGCCACGGCGATGCCAGTGATCGAGGCGCGCGACGGTCAGCCCATCGAGCCCGACCATGTCTATGTGATCCCGCCGAACCGCACCCTCGGGGTCCACCATCGGCGCCTCGTGCTGCTCGAACGCGAGCTCGAATCCGGCCGGCATCTGCCGGTGGACTATTTCCTGAAGACCCTCGCCGAAGACCTCGGCCGCCAGGCGATCGGCGTCATCCTCTCCGGCACCGCGTCGGATGGCACCCTGGGTCTCAAGGCGATCAAGGCCGCCGGCGGGCTCACCTTCGCCCAGGACACAAAGAGCGCCGAATACTATGGCATGCCGGGCAGCGCCATCGCCGCCGGGTGGGTCGATTTCGTGTTGTCCCCGGCGGAGATCGCCAAGGAACTGGCTCGGATCGCCGCCCATCCCTATCTACGGCACCCGCCGCCCGAGGTATCCGGGGGTGTGACCGAGATCGAGGATGATCTCGCAAAGGTCTTCCTGCTGCTGCGCTCACGGACCGGCAACGACTTCAGCCTCTATAAGCGCCCCGCGATCCTGCGACGCATCCGGCGCCGGATGGCCGTGCACAAGCTGGAGCGGCTGGCCGACTATATCCACTACCTACAGACGCAGCCGGCCGAAATCGACCGGTTGTTCGAGGATCTGCTGATCTCCGTCACTGCCTTCTTTCGCGAGCCCGAAGCATTCGACACGCTGCGCGAGCAGGTCTTTCCGCACCTGTTCGACGAGCGGCGCGCGCGGCGGCGCGTGCGGGTCTGGGTACCGGGCTGCGCGACCGGCGAGGAGGCCTACTCGCTGGCGATCGCGATGCAGGAGTTCCTAGGCGACCGGGTCGCGGGGATCGGCATCCAGATTTTTGCCTCCGATATCGATGACAAGGCCATCGCCAAGGCACGGGCCGGGCTATTCGACGCTTCGATCGCCGGTCAGGTCTCGCCGGAGCGACTGCGACGCTTCTTCGTCAAGTCCGCCGGCGGCTATCGGATCACCAAGTCGATCCGCGACCTGTGCGTCTTCGCGGTCCAAAACCTGATCAAGGATCCGCCCTTCTCCAAACTGGATCTGATCTCCTGCCGCAATCTCCTGATCTATTTCGATAGCCCGCTGCAGAAACGGGCCTTGCAGATTTTCCATTACGCACTGGAGCCAAATGCCTTCCTGCTGCTCGGTTCCTCCGAATCGATCGGCGCCCAAGCCGACCTGTTCGCGTTGCTAGACAAGCAGCGCCGGATCTATGTCAAGAAGTCATATGTCCCACGGGTCGATTACAGTTTCATGACGAAGATCCACCAACGACCCGACGAGGGCGCCACCGCCAGCCTGGAGTCGACAGCCGATACCGCGCGGCGGCAGCCCGATCTAGCCCGGACCGCCGACCGCCTGCTATTGGCCCATTACGCACCGCCCGGGGTCATCGTTTCGCGCGATCTGGAGATCCTGTACTTCCACGGCGAGACCGGCCCCTACATGGATCCGGCCCCGGGAGCCGCGACCCTGAACCTGATCAAGCTCGCGCACAAGGACCTCGCCGTCGAGTTGCGCACCAGTCTCCACAAGGCGCTGCGCAACGGGCAGGAGATACACCGTCTTGGTTTACGCTACCGACGCGATGGGGCGCCGGCCGAGATCAACCTCCGGGTCCTGCCGATGATGACAGGCGACGAGATCGATCACCTGATGGTGTTGTTCGAAGAGGTCGGTCGGGTCGCGGACGCGGACCCCGCGACGGACGCCGATGCGCGGACCGGCGATGACAGGCCGCGCGTGGCCGACCTCGAACGCGAGCTGGCAGTGACCCGCGAACAGCTTCAGGCCATCATCGCCGAGCTGGAGGGTACCAACGAGGAGCGGCAAGCGGCCAACGAAGAAATCCAGTCGGCGAACGAGGAGTTGCAGAGCGCCAACGAGGAGCTCGAGACGGCCAAGGAAGAGCTGCAATCGACGAATGAGGAACTGGCGACCGTCAACGACGAGCTGGAGAGCCGCAACCGGGATCTGGCCGAGGCCAACAGCCATCTCAACAACCTGCTGGCCAGCGTCAACCTGCCAATCCTGATTCTTGGGCAGGACATGAGGATACGCCAGTTCACGCCGCAGGCCGGGAAACTGCTCAACCTGATCGGCGGGGACTATGGCCGCCCAATTGGCAACATAAATGCCAATATTCGGATCCCGGAGCTGGAGGCACGGGTCACAGCCGTGATCGAGGAGATGCAGTCCCAGGTACTGGAGTTGCAGGACAACGCCGGTCGCTGGTACTCGGTGCGCCTGCGTCCCTACAAGACGCTCGACAATCGCATCGATGGCGTGGTGATCGCCTTCATCGATGTCGATGACCTCAAGGAGACAGAGCGCCTGCGCCAGACCCTGGCCCTCGAACGAAGGCTGGCTACCCTGGTGCGGGACGCCAACGACGCCATCATGGTCCAGGGGTTCGACGGGCGCATCCTGGCCTGGAACCCGGCCGCCGAACGCCTGTTCGGTTACAGCGAGTCCAAGGCCATCGAGATCGGTATCGAGCCCATGGTCCCGGCCGCCGCCTGGCCCGCCTACCGCGCCCTGCTGGAACGTCTGGCGCGCGGCGAAGCCATCGAGCCACAGAGGCTGGAGCGGCGCCACGCCGATGGGCGGACCCTGCGCGTCCTGTTGACCGCCACGACCCTACTCGACCAACACGGCCGACCCTATGCCGCCGCCACCACCGAACGGGTCCTTGGCGGAAAGGATGGCTGATGAGTCGCTTGGCTTGGGAAGGGTCGAAATGCGGCGTCACATCAACCGACAACCGATCGCGACGCCCGAGGCGACCACGCCGCCGCCCGGCCTAGCACCCAGAGTCAGGCCAGGACCGGCGATCAGGATGGCTCGCCACATCCGGGACCGCCCCGATGGAAGACCAGACTCGGCTGACCGCAAGGAGCCGGCAATCGGACCCGGGTCAGGCAGGCATGAGGGACCTCGAGCATCAGCAGACGGTTGGCCGGCATACCGAGCACGGCCCCGAGCAGAATCCGGATGATGCCACCATGGGTAATCACCAGGAGGCGAGTGAACGCCAGGTCCTGAAGCCGCCGCCAGGCATCCAGCGCACGGACCTCGAGGGCCGAGAAGGGCTCGGCGCCTGGCGGCGTGTAAGCGACCGGATCGGACCAGAATCGGGTGAGGTCGGCCAGCGGGATCTCCGCGGCGGTGCGCCCCTCCCACTCGCCGAAATCGCGCTCGCCCAACTCGGGCCAGACCTCCAGCGGCCGATCGAGCCGATAGGCCAAGTGCTCGGCGAAGGCGGCGCAGCGACGTGCCGGGGAGGTCACGAGCCGATCCCAGGTCCGGCCCGCGACCGCCGCCTGCATCTGAGCGACCCCGGTCTCGGTCAATCGATCGTCGAGCGCGCCGCGAAATCGCGCCCCACCCAGTGTCTCGCCGTGACGGAGCAGATCGATGAAGCGATCCTCGGCACGCGCCGCCAGGTTCGGCGCGCGCGCGCCGAGGGTGGAAGAGGTCTCAGCGAACACGATCGATCCCGAAAAGTGGCCATGGTAACAGGACCGCGGGTCGGGCGAGGGCGGTGAACGCTTTTCTTGCTGCCGGTCAATGCCATCGATCGGATCCATAGGGAAAATGAAAAGTCTTTTTGCCCATGAGGATCGCGATGAACCAAGCTACGAGGCTTTTGTTGAGCGGCGACGAGGCGGTCGCGCTGGCGGCGCTGACGGCCGGCGTGCGGCTCGGAACCGGTTACCCAGGCACCCCATCGACGGAGATCCTGGAATACCTGGACCAGATCGGCGGTCGCGCCCAATGGGCGCCGAATGAGAAGGTCGCCCTCGAGGTGGGTCTGGGCTCCGCCTTCGCCGGCGCCAGAACGCTGGTCACGATGAAACACGTCGGCCTCAATGTCGCGGCCGATGTGCTGTTCACGGCCGCCTACACCGATGTCCCCGGCGGACTCGTCATCGTCTCCGCCGACGACCCCGGCATGGCCTCCAGCCAGAACGAACAGGACAACCGCCATTACGCGCGGGCCGCCGGCGTCCCGATGCTCGAACCCGCCGATTCGCAAGAAGCCTACGACATGACGCTGGCCGCCTTCGATCTCGCCGAACGCTGGCAGATCCCGGTGTTGCTGCGTTTGACGACCCGCATCTGCCACTCCAAGACCGTCGTCGCGACCCGCTCGCCCGCCCCGCCGCCGGCCGAACCGCATTTCGTCCGCGACATCCCGGCCCGCGTCATGATCCCGGCCTATGCCAAGCCGGCACATCGGCGCTTGCGCGACAAGCTCACGGCGATCGCGGCCTGGAACGAGGAGCAGGGTCCCAACCGCGTCTACCCGGGCGACAGGTCGCTCGGCATCATCGCCTCGGGCGTGTCCGTCGCCCATGCGCGGGAGGCCGCGCCGCAGGCTAGCTTGCTGGCGCTAGGGCTCACCTACCCGCTCCCGTTGCAGCGGATCGCCGCGTTCGCGGCCAGCGTCGAACGGTGCCTGGTCATCGAGGAAGGTGACCCGGTCCTCGTCAACGAACTGCGTGCGGCCGGGATCGCCGTCGAGGGCAAAGCCGAGATGTACCGCTTCGGCGAGCTGACGGTTCCGCGCGTGCGACGCGTCCTGGCCGGCGACGAGAGCCCGGAACCGGTACCGCCACGCGGCAAACCGCCGGAACTCTGCCCTGGCTGTTCGCACCGCCCGGTCTTCGAGATCCTGTCGCGACTCGGCTGTATCGTCTCCGGCGACATCGGCTGCTACACACTCGGCGTGCTGCCACCGTTTCAGGCCATGGATACCTGCGTCTGCATGGGTGCAGCCATCGGCGTCGGACTCGGGCTGCGTCATGTGCTGCCAGAGGCCGAGGCGCGTCGCGTGGTCAGTGTCATCGGCGACTCGACCTTCGTTCATTCGGGCCTGACGGGCCTCGCCGAGATGGTCTACAACCCGCCGTCGACCGGCCACCTGGTCCTGATCCTCGACAACGGCACCACCGCGATGACCGGGCGGCAAGAGCACCCGGGCACCGGTCGCACCCTGAACCACGAGCCGACCGGCAAGATCGATTTCGCTGCGCTGGCCCGCGCGATGGGGATTCCTCGGGTGCATGAGGTCGATCCGATGGCCGATGACGCGGCCTTCGCCGAGTTGATCTCGAGCCTGCTCGCCGGCAACGAGCTGGCGCTGGTCGTGGCCCGGCGCCCCTGTGTGCTGGCTGCACCGCATATCCGGCTTTACGAACAGGCCGCCGCCGAAACACACGCCAACCGCTGCGCCGCCGCGCCGACCGAGTAAGGAGCGACAGAGATGAATAAAGTCACCAATGTGGTGATCGCCGGCCTGGGCGGACAAGGCGTCGTCACCTTCTCGGACATGCTGGCGATGGCGGCCTTCAACGCCGGACACGATGTCAAGCAGAGCGAGCTGCACGGCATGAGCCAGCGCGGCGGGTCGGTCAGTAGCGACGTGCGCTTCGGCCCCACTGTGTTGAGCCCGATGGTGCCGGCCGGCGAGGCGGATTATCTGGTCGTGCTCGAATCCACCCAGGTCGAGGTCAATCGCGGCCTGCTCAAACCCGATGGATGCCTGCTGACGCCGGAGTTGATCCCCGAGGGGGCGCTGCGCAACAAGAAGAGCCTCAATGTCGCGATGCTCGGCGCCCTGTCGGCGGTCCTCGAAATCCCCGAGCCAGTGTGGCTCGATGCGGTCCACGCGAAGCTCGCCGCGAAGCTCCACAAGGTCAATGACCAGGCCTTCGCGCTTGGCCGCGAGGCTGGTGCCGCTCTGAGCCGCCCAACCCCAAGCGCGGAGGACTAGACCCGATGCCGATCGAACGCTGGAACGACACCGAGGGAGGCCTGCATCCGGCCAGCGCCCACGACTACCTGCCGACCACGAAGCTCCAGGAGGTGCAACGGCGACGGCTGCGGGCCGTCGTGGACCGGGCCTACCAGCATGTCGCGCTGATTCGCGAACGCATGGATGCACGCGGCGTGAAGCCTGACGATATCCACGACCTCAGCGACACGGCCAAGCTCCCCTTCACGACGAAGGCCGACCTGCGCGACACCTATCCATTCGGCCTGTTCGCGAGCCCGATGAGCGAGATCGTGCGGCTGCATGCATCGTCGGGGACCACCGGCAAACCGATCGTCGTCGCCTATACCAACGAGGACCTGTCGGTCTGGGCCGAGGTCATGACCCGCACCTTCGCCGCCTGCGGGCTGCACCGCGGCGACGTCGTCCAGAACGCCTTCGGCTACGGGCTCTTCACCGGCGGCCTCGGCGCCCATTACGGCGCCGAAGCGCTCGGCGCGACCGTGGTGCCCATCTCCGGCGGCAACACCGAACGCCAGATCATGGTCATGAAGGACTTCGGCGTCACCGCGGTCTGCGCGACGCCGAGCTACTTCACGCACCTGATCGAGCGGGCCAACGAGGTCGGCGTCGATCTGCGTGAACTGCCGCTGCGCGTTGGGGTCTTCGGGGCCGAACCCTGGAGCGACGCGATGCGCGAGCGGATCGAGATCGACAGCGGCATCAAGGCCTACGACATCTATGGGCTGTCGGAGATCATCGGACCCGGCGTCGCGAGCGAGTGCTCGGTCCAGCAGGGTCTGCACGTCTTCGAGGACCACTTCTATCCGGAGATCATCGACCCGGACACCGGCGAGACCCTGCCCGACGGCGCCGAGGGCGAACTGGTCCTGACGACCTTGAGCAAGCGGGCGATGCCGATCATCCGCTATCGCACGCGCGACATCACCCGCCTGATAACCGAGCCCTGCCCCTGCGGTCGCACGTTGCGGCGGATTCGCCGCATCGGCCGGCGCAGCGACGACATGTTCATCATCCGCGGCGTCAATGTCTACCCATCACAGGTCGAGGCGGCGCTGCTCAAGGTCGAGGGCACGCTACCCCACTACCAGATCATCCTGACCCGCGAGCAAGGGCTCGATCAGATGGCCGTCGAGGTCGAGGTGACCCCCGAGGTCTTCAGCGACAAGATCGGCGCGCTGGAAAAGGTGCGCATGAGTCTGGCGCAAGCGATCGAACATATCCTCGGCATCCGGGTCGCGTTGCGCCTCGTTGAACCCCGCAGCATCGCGCGTAGCGAAGGCAAGGCCAAACGGGTCATCGACCGGCGGACGATCTGAGACCCTTGGCATCGGTCGTCGGACCCGTTCGAGGGTCCGTCACCGCGCGGCCTGCTCCATGCCCGCCGGGGTCTTCAGTGCCCGAACTCGGTCGAGCAGCCGCGGATCATCCCACTCGCGCTCACCGACCGCTTCATAGATCAGGCGCCCCTCCCCGTCGAGGACGAAGGTGGTTGGCAGGCCGCGCATCGGCCACAGCGGCGCGACCCGGGTCTCGCGATCGAGCGGCAGCGGGAAGGTCACCGGATACCGCTCCAGGAAGGCGCGTACGGCGTCCGCGTCTTCGCCGACGTTGATCGCGACCAAGCCGATACCCTCGTCTTCGATCGTTTCCCATGCCCGTTGCAGCGCGGGCATCTCGGCACGACAAGGCGCGCACCAGGTCGCCCAGAAGTTGACGATCAGCGGCGCGCCCCGATAATCGGCGAGACGATGAAGGCGGTCGTCGGCATCGGTCAACGCGAACTCAGGTGCCGGCGGCTGCCCCGCCACCTCGGTCAGCTGTGGCTCCGCGGCCAGCACAGCAAAGGAGGCGGCCAGCGTGAACCAGCCGCCGACCCCAAGACCCACCAGGCCATTCCGTTTCATCATCGAACTGCTCTAGGCTGTGTTGACACGACCTCGCAGATGAGGCCGAGAGAGCGGGTTGCCAACCCGTTGCCCGGGCATCGAGCAGCCCACAGACCCTCAGCGGGCACCCAGACCACAGGAACCAGCACATGAACCCAGAGGATTTCCGTGTCGCGGCAATGCAGCGTGGTCTGTCACGCGAGGATCTGAATCAGAACCCGGTCATGCAGTTCGAGGACTGGTACCAGGCCACGATCGAGACCGGCCTGCCTGAACCGAACGCAATGACCCTTGCGACCGTCGACCGCAACGGCCAGCCCTGGGCGCGGACTGTGCTGCTGAAGCTGTACGACGACCGGGGCTTCGTCTTCTTCACGAATTACGACAGCGCCAAGGCCGAGCAGATCGGGGGCAATCCGCGCGTGGCACTGCTTTTCCCGTGGGTCGCACTGGGTCGCCAGATCCAGATCACTGGTATGGCCGAGCGGATCCCAACCGCCGAATCGCTGCGCTATTTCCTGACGCGCCCGCGCGGCAGCCAGATCGGGGCCTGGGCCTCGCAACAGAGCAAGGTCATCCAATCTCGCGCGCTACTCGACATCAAGGTCGCCGAGATCCAGCAGCGCTTCGCGGCGGGCCAGGTTCCGCTGCCGGCGTTCTGGGGCGGGCTGCGGGTCGCACCGGAGACGATCGAGTTCTGGCAGGCGCGTCCGAACCGCCTGCATGATCGCTTCCGCTACCAGCGCGACGCGCACGGGGTCTGGTCGGTTCAACGGCTCGCGCCATGAGGCCGGCGGTCCGGGCGCGGACCACATCGACCGCGATCGACCGCTGTCAAGCAACCGAGTCGGCGGCTCGCTCACTGGCCAGAGAACGGTGCAACAGGATGTTCAACAAGCGCATGGTCGCATTGATCGCCGCGAAGACCTGGTTGGCATGGACGCCGCGGGTCTTGATGTCGCGCCCATCGAACCGCCAGGTGATGGTGCATTCGGTCAAGGCGTCGGTCCGCCCGCCCTTGGGGATGCGGATCTCGAAGTCGACCAGCGGCGGCAACGCCAGGCCACGCGGCTTCAGGATCTTGGCCAGCGCATTGTTGAAGGCATCGAAACCGCCGTTGCCGCTGCCAGCCGCCACGCAATGGTCATCGCCAAGCCGCACCCGCAGACTCGCGGTCGACTCGAGACTCAGGCTGCTCGAGACGGTGCACGCCAGCAGTTCGGCATGATCATAGTCCTTGCTCTCGAGGACCTCGGCGATGATGAAGGGTAGATCCTCGGTCGTGATCGCCTTCTTCGAATCGCCCAGCTCGATGATCCGTTTGAGGACCTTGCGCTGATTCTCCTCCGACAGGCTGATATCGAGCCATTCGAGGTTCTTCAGCAGCGAGGCTTTGCCCGACAACTTGCCCAAGGCGTACTTGCGCTGCCGGGCGAACCGCTCCGGGCTCAAGCGCGTATGGTAGAGCAGGCCTTTCTTGTCCCCGTCGGCATGGATGCCGGCCGTTTGCGTGAAGACATCGGCACCGACCACCGGCGCATTGTCGGCGACCCGCTTGCCCGAAAAATACTCGACCAGTTCGCTAGCACGCGCGAGGTGCGACTCCTCGACACCGAGATCGACACCCAATTGGTCACGCAGATTCACGACGACCTCGGCCAGCGACGCATTGCCGGCCCGCTCTCCGAGGCAGTTCACGGTGCAGTGAACCGCCGCCGCGCCGGCCTGCACCGCCGCCAGGATATTGGCCGTGGCCAGGCCATAGTCATTGTGCGGATGGAAATCGAAACACAGCCCGGGAAAACGACCGATCATGTCGGCGAGGGCGCCGCGGACCTGATCCGGCGTCATGACGCCCAGGGTATCCGGCAGCATGAAATGACCGACCCCGGCATCGGCGAGTTTTTCTAGAAAACCGTAGACGTAGACGGGGTTGTCCCGGTAGCCGTTCGACCAGTCCTCGAGGTAGAGATTGACCGCCAGGCCTTGAGCCTGGGCCAGGCCGATCGCGTCTCGCACATCTCGGACATGTTCATCGAGGGTCTTGCCCAGTTGCCCAACGCAGTGTTTTTCGCTGCCCTTGGCCAGCAGATTGATCACCCGCCCGTTGGCCTCGCGAATCCAGTCGATGCTGCGTCCGCGATCGATGAACCCGAGCACCTCGACCCGATCGGCCAAGCCGACCCCGGCCGCCCACTCGACGATGGCCGCTACGGCCTCCTGCTCGCCCGGCGAGACCCGCGCCGAGGCGACCTCGATACGATCGACCCGCACCGCCTCGAGCAGGATCCGCGCAATGCTGGTCTTCTCCTCGGCGGAAAAGGACACGCCCTGGGTTTGCTCGCCGTCGCGCAGCGTGGTGTCGAGGATCTGGATGTAGCGATTCGGTGTGGTCATGGCGCCGCCTTAAGGGCCCTCGCTCAGTGAGTGTTCCTCCCGTCGATCGCAGGGAGGCGAACAGAAAACAGATCACCCGCTCGGTAGCGATCCGCGCGCGCCGCGCGCTCATTGGCGCCGGGCCTTTCCTGGCGCCCTTCAGCCCCGTGGCTTCATCCTCATGGCTTACGAGGCTCGCGCGTCATCGTTCAAGGGTCTCGCGCAGAAAATCGCGAACCGCGTCGATGTCCGCGCCCAACTCGATCGATCGGATCGGCCGCTCCATCAGCCCGCGAAGACTCGCCGGCGGTGGCGCCTCGCGGCCAATGGCGCGGTGTACGACCTCGTTGAACTTGGCCGGGTGCGCGGTCGCCAGGCAGACCAGGTCACGGCGATCACCGCCGGCCCGGACGCCGATCGCCGTGTGAGGATCGAGGATATAGCCGCTCGCCGTGAAGGTCTCGCGAATCTGCGAGAGCGTCGCGTCGTCATCAACGGCCATCGCTGCGAAATCGGATTTGACACGGGCCTGTTCGGCCTCGGTGACGATCAAACGACCGTGACGGGACAGCGCGTCGAACAGGCACCTCACCCGGTCTGGATCCTGGCCGACGAGGAAATAGAGGTAACGCTCGAAGTTCGATGCGACCTGGATATCCATCGCCGGGCTCAAGGTCGCATGGACCGGGCCCGTCTCGTAGACCCCAGTCTCGACGAAGCGGGTCAGGATATCGTTGCGGTTCGTCGCCAGGATCAGACGATCGACCGGCAGGCCCATCCGTTTCGCCAGGAAACCGGCGAAGATATCGCCGAAGTTCCCGGTCGGCACCGAGAAGCTGATGGCCCGATCCGGGTTCCCGTCGGTCACCCGCGCCCACGCGTAGAAGTAATAGACCACCTGGGCCAATATCCGCGCCCAATTGATCGAATTGACCGCGGCGAGATGGCATTCTCGTTTGAGTGCCAGGTCACGAAACAACGTCTTGACCAGACGCTGTGCATCGTCAAAGGAGCCCCGCAGCGCAATATTGTGTACGTTGGCGTCGAGCACCGTCGTCATCTGCCGTTCCTGGATCGGCGACACGCGGCCTTTCGGAAACAACACGAAGATCCGGATCCGGTCCTTGCCGCGAACGCCGGCGATGGCCGCCGACCCGGTATCGCCGGACGTGGCCCCGACGATGTTGAGTTCTCCGCCATCGCGCACGAGGAGGTACTCGAACAGGTTGCCGAGGAACTGCAGGGCGACGTCCTTGAAGGCGGCGGTCGGACCATGGAACAGCTCGAGGACCCAGCGCGAGCCGACCTCGACGACCGGAGTCACCTCGGGCGCGGTGAAACTGGCGTAGGAGCGCTCGATGAGATCGGCGAGATCGCTCCGTGACAGCTCGTCGCCGACGAACGGCGTCATCAACTCGAGCGCCAGATCCTGAAATCTCAGCCGGCTCCAGTCTCTCAATGTGTCCGGCGAGAGTTGCGGCAAGGCATCAGGAACGAGCAGGCCGCCATCGTCGGCCAAGCCCATCCGGACCGCCTCCGCAAAGCCGACGGGAGGGACACCGCCGCGGGTGCTGACGTATTTCATAACGCGGGGATTCCGGTTCGACGGCGGCTCGAGACGAGCGCCGCCCAAAGGCGTGAAGTTAATGGAAAGGACTACGCGGATCAAGGCAGGCAACCAGCATGCGACCCCACCAATACTGAGAATAGGCCAATGACCGTCATACTAAGTATTGACATCTTTACGGCCGCGAAAACACAATGCCTGGCCCCGATGACCGCCAACGTCATTCGGGGGGTCGGGACACCTTGGGGAGCCCGCACGGGGTTGGGATGCCTCGCAGTTCAGGGCCGCGAGTGCGGCTAAAAAACGAAGTGAACGGCGTTGCTGTCGCCTTCGCGTATGGCTGGTTGGGCGCAAAGACCTTTCGGCGAGGTTTTCCGGCGAACGACAGGGCCTCCGTCGTTCGGCAACTAGGCCATCACTGCGTATCGGGCCCGGCGCGAGCGTCGCGCCGTCGCCCTGGGTAGCATCGCCGCCACTGGTGACAACAAACACGGAGTGACACTCAATATGACATCCGATAAACGCGCCGGCTATTGGAAGGCGAACCTGACCCTGCTTGTCGTCCTGCTGACGATCTGGTTCGTCGTGTCGTTCGGGTTCGGGATTCTCCTGGTCGAACCCTTGAATGCCTTCTCCCTCGGAGGCTACAAGCTCGGCTTCTGGTTCGCGCAGCAGGGCTCGATCTACACATTCGTCGTGTTGATCTTCGTCTACGCCTTCCTGATGAACCGGCTCGACAAACGTTACGACGTCCACGAAGAGTGACGACGAGGACACGATAAATGGATCTGCAAACGATAACCTACATCATCGTGGGCGCGACCTTCGCGCTCTACATCGGCATCGCGATCTGGGCACGAGCCGCATCGACCGGCGAGTTCTACGTGGCCGGCAAAGGCATTCATCCGGTCGCCAACGGCATGGCCACCGCCGCCGACTGGATGTCGGCCGCGTCCTTCATCTCGATGGCCGGTTTGATCGCCTTCCAAGGCTATGACGCCTCCGTCTATCTGATGGGTTGGACCGGCGGCTACGTGTTGCTGGCCCTGCTGCTTGCGCCTTACTTGCGCAAGTTCGGCAAGTTCACGGTGCCGCAGTTCATCGGCGACCGCTACTATTCGCAAACGGCGCGCGTCGTCGCGGTCATCTGCTTGATCATCATCTCGGTCACCTATGTCATCGGCCAGATGCGCGGCGTCGGCGTCGCCTTCGGTCGCTTTCTCGAGGTGTCCTTCGAGGTCGGCGTCTTCGTCGGCATGGGCATCGTCTTCATCTACGCCGTGCTCGGTGGCATGAAGGGCATCACCTACACACAGATCGCGCAGTATGTCGTCCTGATCTTCGCCTACACGGTCCCGGCCATCTTCATCTCGCTGCAGATCACCGGCAACCCGCTCCCGCAACTGGGCCTTGGCGGTACCGTCACCGACGGCAGCGGCATGTACCTGCTCGACAAGCTCGACCTGATCGTACAGGATCTCGGGTTCGCGGCGTACACGGCGCAAAGCAGCACGACCCTGAACCTGTTCCTGCTGACGATGTCGCTGATGATCGGCACCGCGGGCCTACCGCACGTCATCATCCGCTTCTTCACCGTGCCCAAGGTCAAGGACGCCCGCAGCTCGGCCGGTTGGGCACTGGTCTTCATCGCGATCCTGTACACGACGGCCCCGGCGGTCGGCGCGATGGCCCGCTTGAATCTGATCGAGACCGTGCAGACCGGCCCGGTCGGCGAGCAGACCGCGAACGTCGAGATCGCGCAATTGCCCGACTGGATGGTCCGCTGGCAGGCGACCGGCTTGCTCGATTGGGAAGACAAGAACAACGACGGGCGTTTGCAGTACTACAACGATAAGAATCCGGAAATGGTCGAAAAAGCCCAGGCTTGGGGCTGGGAAGGCAACGAACTGACCAAGGTCGACCGCGACATCATGGTGTTGGCCAACCCCGAGATCGCCGGACTGCCGAACTGGGTCATCGCGCTCGTGGTCGCGGGCGGCCTTGCGGCGGCCCTGTCCACAGCGGCCGGTTTACTGCTCGCGATCTCCTCGGCGATCTCGCACGACCTGCTCAAGGGCGTCCTGATGCCGAAGCTGTCTGAGAAGGCCGAGCTGTTAGCGGGGCGAATCGCGATGGCCGGAGCGATCGCCTTGGCCGGTTGGCTAGGGATAAACCCACCAGGCTTCGCGGCAGAAGTGGTGGCGCTGGCCTTCGGTCTAGCCGCTGCGTCGATCTTCCCGGCGCTGATGATGGGCATCTTCTCCAAGCGGGCCAATAGTGCCGGTGCGATCGCCGGCATGATCGCGGGTCTCATCTCGACCCTGGTCTACATCTTCTGGTTCAAGGGTTGGTTCTTCCTGCCTGGTACCGCGATGGCGGAGAACATCCCAGCGAACTGGTTCCTGGGCATCTCGCCCGAGGCCTTCGGAGCCGTCGGCGCCCTCGTCAACTTCACGGTCGTGATCATCGTGTCCAAGTTGACGGCACCGCCGCCCGAGCACATCCAGCACTTGGTCGAGGACATCCGCGTCCCAGGCGGCGCGCGACAACCGATCGATCACTGACGACCACCGGCCGGACTCCGGCCTGCCACAGCCCCGCTCCGGCGGGGCTTTTTCGTTGACCGGGGGCCATCGGCAATGAACGGAAGCCGCCCGAAGGCCGCTCGATGAGGTATCGTTACGCCGATATCACCTGACGAGGATTCGACGATGGACGTGGAACTGATCGAGATCCGCGACTTTCTTGCAAGCCATCACCCCTTCGCGTTGCTGCCCGACGAGGTCCTGGATCGGCTGCCAAAGCGGCTGTCGGTACGCTACTTTCGCCGCGGCGTAGACTTCCCGCCCCGCGACAGCGAGGAACCTTGCCTGTACATCCTGCGCCGTGGCGCCGTCGAGTTGCGGGACGGCAACGGCGAACTGGTCAGCAAACTCGCCGAGGGGGACATCTGCCCGCTCCGTTGTCTGCCCGAGGATCCGAGCGCCCAGTACTCGGGCGTCACCGCGGAAGACACCCTGGCCTACTTGCTCCCCTGCGCGAAACTCGAACAACTCCGTGCCCAGCATCCCGACTTCGCGGCGCACTTCGAACAATCGACTGGCGAACGGCTGCGCACCGCGCTCGAGGTCATCAAGGACACCTCGACGAGCAGCACCGGACTCATGACGGTTCGCATCGGTGATCTCGTTGGCTCGACGCTGATCCACGCCTCTCCCGAGACGAGCATCGGCGAGGCGGCACGCATCATGACCGAACACCGGGTCTCGTCGCTCGTGATCATGGACGGGGAGCGGCTCGCCGGCATCATCACCGATCGCGACCTGCGCGGCCGTTGCCTGGCCGCGGGTCTGTCACGCCAGCGCCCGGTCAGTGACATCATGACAACCAGCATTAAGACGACCACGGTGGGCACGCTCGGGTTCGAGGCCCTGCTCACGATGACTCGGCTGAATGTCCACCACCTTCCGGTGCTCGATGGCGACCGGGTCGCCGGCGTCATCTCGACGACCGACCTGATCCGCTTTCAAAGCGCCAACGCCGTCTACCTGGTCGGCGATATCCACAAGGCCCGAGACGTCGAGACCCTCGTGCAGATCAGCCAGAAGGTGCCGGAACTGCAAGTCAACCTGGTCGGCGGCGGGGCCACCGCCGACCAGATCGGCCAAGCTGTCAGCGCGGTAACCGATGCCCTGACCAAGCGCTTGATCGAGTTGGCCGAGGCCGACCTCGGCTCGCCGCCGGTCCCCTATGCCTGGATGGCCGGCGGCTCGCAAGCACGGCGCGAACAATCCTCGCACTCGGATCAGGACAATGCGCTGCTGATCGCCGATCATATGAAGCCCGAGGACGATGCCTACTTCGCGGCCTTGGCCAAGTTCGTCAATGACGGACTCGATGCCTGCGGCTACTACTATTGTCCCGGCGAGGTCATGGCCTCGAATCCGAAATGGCGTCAGCCGCTGCGGATCTGGCGCAAGTATTTCACGAACTGGATCGAACGCCCGGAGCCGATGGCCTTGATGCTATCGAGCGTCTTCTTCGATCTGCGCCCGGTCCACGACCCGGGTGGGCTCTTCGAGGAGTTGCGCGACCATATCCTGCAACACAGCCGTGCCAACCGGATCTTCGTCGCCTATATGACCGCGAATGCGTTGAAGCATCGGCCACCGCTCGGGTTCTTTCGCAGCATCGTCCTGATCCGCGGTGGTGAACACGACCATACGTTCGACATCAAGCACCGCGGCACCGTCCCGGTCATCGACTTGGCCCGTGTCTACGCCTTGTCGGTCGGGATCCCGGAGATCAACACGCTGGAACGTCTCAAGGCGGCCGGGGAGACGACGGCCTTGAGCCGTGACGGTGCCGCGAACCTGGTCGATGCCCTGGAGTTCATCGGCACGCTGCGCGTCCAACACCAGGCCCGCCAGCTGCGCCGTGGCGAGAAGGCCGACAACTACTTATCGCCGGACGAGCTTTCACCACTGGAGCGCGGCCACCTGAAGGACTCCTTCGTGCTGATCAATATGATGCAGGAAGCCCTCGGTCAGCGTTACCAGTCCGGCCGCTTCGCCTGACATGCCGTGGCGGTGCCGATGGTTGGAGTGGCGCCGCCGATTGCGGCTCCGTCGCGCTCCGGCGGGGCCACTGCGTGATTATCTCGCGGTCCCGTTCCCGGACCCGACCACCGATTATCGCGACGTCGAGTACCTGGCCGTGGATCTCGAGACCACTGGCCTCGACCCGCGTCGCGATCTGTTGCTCAGCGTCGGATATGTGTTGGTGCGCGGCTACCGGATCGACTTGACCACGGCCTGTCATCGGACCGTCCGGATCGATCGGGCGATCCCCGAGGCCAGCGCCGTGATCCACCAGATCACCGACGATCAGGCCGCGAAAGGCGAGGAGCTGGAACCGGTCCTGACGGGCCTGCTCGAGGCCCTCGCCGGACGCGTGATGATTGCTCACCATGCACGGATCGAGAAGGGCTTTCTCAGCGCCGCCTGTCGTCGTCTGTTCGGCTACGACCTGCTGATGCCGGTCGCGGACACCCAGGCCCTGGCGCAGCGCAGCTTAGAGCGCCGCAATATGGCCTTCAAGCCATCGGACCTGCGCCTGCACAATCTATGCGACCGCTATAACCTGCCTCGTTACGAGGCCCATAACGCCTTGAGCGACGCGCTGGCCGCGGCCGAACTCTTCCTCGCCCAAGCGGCGTATCGCGACAACGGCCGGGGCCTGCCGCTCAGTACCTTCCTCGACTGACGCGGCACGGCCGTCGACTGAGCGCGAAGCGACCCGGCGCCATCTAGCGATATTCCATCCGCAGGTCGTCCTCGCCGCCCCCGGAATGTGTTACAAGCAGGCTGTGCTCGCGCAGATCGGCTTGGAGCGTCGCGCGACAATCGGCGTTGACCCACTGAAGCTCGAGGAGATGAGGGTCCGTGCGACAGATGCGCAACTCGCCATCGAATGCCGGCGAGTTGTTTCGCAAACGGATCAACCTGAGCTGATCCTGGACGATCCTCCGTTCCAGACCTCGCTCCACCTCTTCGATGCTCAGATTCGTCCGGTTGATCTCCTTGTGCCCACCGGCTCCACCCGCATCGGCCGCGGCATAGTCATTCTTGCCGGCAAAGAGATCCAAATACCAGACCTGCGGTAAACCGGGCATGAACATCTGGATCGCACGCGCGACACGGAGCTTGCGCTCGTCCTCGCCGAGGGCACTGAAAAAGGTCGCATTCACCTGATAGTAGGCGATCTTCTTTCCGTCCGGGCCATAGAGATTCTTGACGCGACCGCCACGCTCCGTGATGCGGTCGATCACCGCCTCGATCTGCTCGTCGCCCAACAGGCCGCCCTGGATGCCGCCCGGGGTCTCACAGCCCCGCAGATCGAGCACCGGGATGCCATCGTGGCAACCGAGCATATTGATCGTCTGAAGGTTTTTCTGCTGAATCTCTTCGATCCATCGAAGCAGATGCTCGTTCGTCGCCCGCTCGATGGCATCGATGACCAACCCCGGGAAGAAGAAATCGTAAATCGGGTAACCCTGCTCGGCGACCTCCTCGTGCAGCCCAGTACCGTACTGAGCGTGGATCTCCGGAAACACGATCAAGCCATATTTCTCGGCGATCCGTCGCAATCGTTCGAGATAGTCCCAGGTCCCCGGCTTGTTGAAGAAATTGGCTTCGCCGGGCTCCTTGTGCAGGTAGGCGAAGGCATCGAGTCGGACGATCTTGGCACCGTAGTCACGCAGCTTGCGCAGGGTGTCGTCATAAAAGGCCCACACCAGATCGGACCTCGGATTCAAGTCCATCTGGCCGAGGTACTGGCACTTACGTTCGGTGACCGCGATCACCGAATGCTTGTGCTGCGAATACTCGTGCAGGTCGAGATCATTCAGATTCACTCCCAACTGAACAGCACGGTTCACGATCTCCGCGAGTTGTCCGGCCTCCTCTTCGGAAAGGCCGCCGATCCCGACGAAATCCTCGGTCGTCATCTCTCCGTAGGTCTTCTCCTGGTAGAAGGTGTTCCAATACGGCCGCTCGCTCCCATCGGGAAACCGCACCTTCAAGACCGGAACGCCAGGCTTCCTCATGAACAACCTTTTGAGGTATTCGGGTTTCGGCATCATCTGTCCATCGACATCCGGCTCGCCATGGTGACGCCAGAACTCGTTCCAATCCACGAAAAAGCTCTTGTAGTCCGATGCATCACCAAACTGCAACAGGTGCTGAAACTGCGGGCTACGCACGGACAGGTGGTTCAGGACCAGGTCGAACTTCAAGAGGATTGCGAGCTTGCCGAGTTCGTCCAAATCCTCTGGTGACACGAGGTCGGGATTCAAGTCATAGTCGACGACCGAGAAACCGCGATCGAGGTCGCTGTTGAAGAAGGTGGGCAAGATGTAGAACAAGGAAAAGGCGTTTTCCAATTCCGGCCTTTTCAGCAAGGCCACCGCATCGGATAGACGGCGACCGATGCTATCTGGATAGGCATTGAACATCACCCCCCTCGGCAGGGTCTGGCTCCCCGAGTCAACCTTCATTCGCACCCCTCGTTGCGTTATCGTTCAACAGAACCAGTCGTACACTGATACGATCGATTCATTCAAATCCAAGACTTAGAATAAAAATAAGGAAGGCCTCGCGTCGATCGTGGCCCTGTCTGGCCCCGTGATCCAACGCCCGAGCGCACGACATCTCGGCGTGCGCGCGGACCCCCGTTGCCATGACGCGAACCGGTCGTCGAAGTCGCAGCGCTCGTTCACGACCGGCCAACGCACGGACGCGACACCGCCGCGACCCCCTCATTAGATCACGGCCCCGCGATTGGTTCCGGAACTGGGGCTGTCCCGGCGTCACGCGCGAACCGCCGCAACCATCAAAACAAGGTCTTGGCCATGATCATCGCGTCCTCCCGACCCTGGGCCGTGGGGTAGTAGCCCCGACGCTGACCCACCTCGCAAAAGCCCTCTGACCGATACAGCGCGACGGCCACGTCATTCGACGGCCGGACCTCGAGGAAGGCGGTATCAGCGTTGTGCCGCCGACCTAGCGACAACAGGCGGCGCAGCAAGCGGCGGCCAATCCGGCGGCCCTGCATCCCCGGGTGAACGCAGAGATTCAGGATCTCGCATTCGCCACCGCCGGTAGACATTACTGCATGGCCGACCAGCCGGTCCTGCCACTCGGCGACCCAGCAGCAATAGCCGGCGGTCAGGCAATCGCGAAAGTGCTTCTCCGACCAGGGGAACGCATAGGCGACGCCCTCGACCCACAACACCTGATCGAGATCGGTACCGACCATCGGCCGCAGCGTAACGGTCTCGGTGATTTGGCATGAACTCAAGTGGCCAGCACCCTCATCACGACATTCCATCCGGCCGGCCGCTTTGCCACGCGACCCTCTTCTGACGACGATTCGCTCATAAGGCGCTCACGAGCCCAGCGGTTTGCTCCAACCAGGCGTCGATCGACGGCACCAGCCAATCGCCACGCCGGGACGCGCCGCATGCCTCGCTCGCGCTCCTTCGCGAATAAAATCAATATATTATAAAAACACATAAATGGTAGTCAATGGAAAAGCAAGATCATATACGGCGTATAAGGATTTAATAATACAATGACATTGCTTTTCATATGGTTACATTACCTTGACCAAACCATTACCAGGCCACTACAAGGCCGCGGCCCGACGGGAATCCTTTGCTAGTAATTGATATATTTGAATTTTTAACGACTCACAGAAAGGCCGGAAGAGGGCCGAGCGAAGGCCCAGCGTCGGCCCGGCATCCGCCTTGTCCATCCCCTCGGCCTCGTCTTTCAGGCTATAGTAGCAAATCGTTATTCGATACCCCGCCGGGGGTAGTACCTCCGTTCGCCGCCGATGGCGCGCCCATTTTCGTCCCATAAAATACGGTACCAAGTGATGTCAGAAAAGCAGATGGTCACACTCGACGGCAACGAAGCCGCCGCCTACATCGCCCACATGACCAACGAGGTCATCGTCATCTATCCCATTACACCGGCGTCGCCGATGGGGGAACTGTCCGACGAATGGTCCGCGCTCGGGGTCAAGAACCTGTGGGGCACCGTCCCCGATGTCGTCGAGATGCAGAGCGAGGCCGGGGCCGCCGGTGCCATCCATGGCTCCTTGCAGGCCGGTTCGCTGTCGACGACCTTCACGGCCTCGCAAGGCCTGCTGCTGATGATCCCGAACATGTACAAGATCGCCGGCGAGCTGACCCCGACGGTTCTGCACGTCTCGGCGCGCTCGCTGGCCGCCCAGGGCCTGTCGATCTTCGGCGACCATTCCGATGTCATGTCGTGCCGCGCGACGGGTTACGCGATGCTCTGTTCCGCGTCGGTCCAGGAGGCGATGGATTTCGCGCTGATTTCGCAGGCAGCGACCCTCGAGGGCCGCGTGCCCTTCCTGCATTTCTTCGACGGCTTCCGGACCTCGCACGAGGTCGACAAGGTCGAGCGTCTTCCGAGAGAGACGGTTCGTGCGATGATCGACGAGGACCTGGTCAAGGCCCATCGCGCGCGTTCGATGAACCCGGATCGCCCGGTGATTCGCGGCACCTCGCAAAACCCGGATGTCTACTTCCAGGGACGCGAGACGGTCAATCCCTTCTACCGTGCGCTGCCGGCGATCGTGCAACGCTACATGGACCAATTCGCCGCGCTGACCGGCCGTCACTATCGGCTGTTCGAGTACGTCGGGGCCGAGGACGCCGAGCGCGTCATCCTGCTGATGGGCTCGGGCATCGGCGCCGCCGAGGAGACCGTCGAGCACTTGGTCGCGCGCGGCGAAAAGGTCGGTCTGATCAAGGTCCGGCTGTTCCGCCCCTTCGATCCGTCCTTCCTGCTCGCGGCGTTGCCGGTCACCGCGAAGAAGATCGCCGTGCTCGATCGCTGCAAGGAGCCTGGCGCCGACGGCGAGCCCTTGTACAAAGACGTGTTGACGGCCCTCGCCCAGTCGGTCGCGAGCGGGAACATGGCGACCATGCCGCGGGTCGTCGGCGGCCGCTATGGGCTCTCGTCGAAGGAGTTCACGCCGGCGATGGTCAAGGGGGTGTTCGATGAGTTGGCCAAGGACAACCCGAAGAACGGTTTCACCGTGGGCATCATCGACGATGTCACGCAGACCAGCCTCACCTGGGACTCGAGCTTCCGCCCCGATGCCGCGGAAGGCGTCACGGCCTGCGTCTTCTACGGTCTGGGCTCCGATGGCACCGTGTCGGCGAACAAGAACTCGATCAAGATCATCGCCGAGGAGACGCCGAACTACGGCCAGGGCTATTTCCAATACGACTCGAAGAAGGCCGGGGCCGTCACCGTCTCGCACCTGCGCTTCGGCCCCAAGCCGATCCACAGCACCTACCTGATCGGCAATGACGAGGCCAGCTTCGTCGCCTGTCATCAGCCGATCTTTCCGAAGCGATACGACATGCTCGCGAAGGCCAAGCCGGGTGCGGTGTTCCTGCTGAACTCGGCGACACCGGTCGACCGGGTATGGGACGACCTGCCGCGCTCGATGCAGCAGCAGATCATCGACAAGAACCTGTCCTTCTATGTGATCGACGCCTACCGGATCGCGGCCGAGACCGGCATGGGCCGCCGCATCAACACGATCATGCAGACCTGTTTCTTCGCGATCTCCGGGATTCTGCCCCGCGACGAAGCGATCGCCCAGATCAAGCAGGCGGTCGAGAAGACTTACGGCAAGAAGGGCGAGCGGCTGCTCGAGCGTAACTACGAGGCAATCGATGCCACCGTGAACGGCCTGCACAAGGTCGAGATCCCGAGCCAGGCCACGAGCAGCTTCGAGCGGCCATCGGCGGTCCCGAGCGAGGCCCCGGACTTCGTGCAGCGGGTCACGGCGACGCTGGTCGCCGACCGCGGCGACAGCCTGCCCGTCAGCCTGATGCCGGCCGACGGTACCTGGCCGACCGGCACCACCAAGTTCGAAAAGCGCAACCTGGCCCTCGAGCTCCCGCTGTGGGAAAAAGACCTCTGCACCCAATGCGGTAAATGCCCGCTGGTCTGCCCGCACGCGGCCATCCGCGCGAAGGTCTTCCCGGCCGACCTCGCCGCGCAGGCTCCGGCAAGTTTCCTGCACGCACCGCTCAAGGGCAAGGATTTCCCCGAGGGCTACCACATCAGCTACCAGATCGCGCCGGACGACTGCACCGGCTGCGGCCTGTGCGTCGAGGTCTGCCCGATCCGCGATCGCAATGACCCCAAACGCAAGGCGCTGAACATGGTCGAGGCGTCGACGATCCACGACACCGAGCAGGTCAACTGGGACTTCTTCCTGACCCTGCCCGAATACGACCGCACCAAGCTCGATAACAGCAAGATCAAGCACGCGATGATGTTGCAACCGCTGTTCGAGTTTTCGGGGGCCTGCGTCGGCTGTGGTGAGACCCCGTACATCAAGCTCGCGACCCAGCTTTTCGGCGACCGGATGCTGATCGCGAACGCCACCGGCTGTTCGTCGATCTACGGCGGCAACTTGCCGACGACCCCCTACACGACCGATGCGGCGGGGCGCGGCCCGACCTGGAACAACTCGCTGTTCGAGGACAACGCCGAGTTCGGTCTGGGCCTACGGCTGGCGATCGACAAGCAAGCCCAGCAGTCGCGCGAGCTGGTCCTCGAACTCGCCGATAAGATCGGTGGCGATCTCGCCGAGGCACTCGTCAACGCCGACCAGTCCGACGAAGCCGGGATCCATCAACAACGCGAGCGCGTCGCGGCCCTGAAGAGCCAGCTGGCACGGATCCAGGATCCGCGTGCGCGGGTCCTCGAGGGGATCTGCGATCAACTGGTCAAGCGCAGCGTCTGGATCGTCGGCGGCGACGGCTGGGCCTACGACATCGGCTACGGCGGCGTCGACCATGTGCTGTCGTCGGGCCGTAACGTGAACCTGTTGGTGCTCGACACCGAGGTCTACTCGAACACCGGCGGTCAGACCTCGAAGGCCACGCCGCTCGGCGCCGTCGCCAAGTTCTCGGCGGCCGGCAAACCGACCTTCAAGAAGGACCTCGCGATGATGGCGATGGCCTACGAGAACGTCTATGTCGCGCAGGTCGCGTTCGGTGCCAAGGACGTACAGACGGTGCGCGCCTTCATCGAGGCCGAATCCTACGACGGGCCCTCGGTGATCATCGCCTACTCGCCCTGCATCGCCCACGGTGTCGACATGTCGAACAACCTGCGGCAACAGGACATGGCCGTCAACTCGGGGCATTGGGCCTTGTTCCGGTTCGACCCGCGCAAGGCCGCCCAGGGCAAGAACCCGCTGCACATCGACAGCAAGGCGCCGAGCCTGCCGTATCGGGATTTCCTGGCCAGCGAGACCCGCTTCAACGTGCTGAACCGGACCCACCCCGACGATGCCGAACGCTACCTGCGCCTGGCCCAGAAGCATGTGCAGACGCGCTTCAGCTTCTACGACCAGCTCGCCCGGATCGCCGTCGAAAAGGCGCCGGAGAAGGGCTGAGGCCTCGTCGTCCGACGTGGCGCCGACTCGCCGATGCCGCGATAGCGGCCGGCGACCACGCGCCACGCAAGTGATGGTCCGCGCGGCCGGGCGATGCCCACGCCGCGCGGGCCGCGATCGACTTTCCGCTATCCGTTGGAGAAAGGCATGGATCTCACGACCAAATACCTCGGGCTGACCATCAAGAGCCCCCTGGTCCCCTCGGCCTCGCCGCTGTCGCGCAACCTCGACATGGCCAAGGAGCTCGAAGACGCCGGCGCCGGCGCGCTGATCATGTGGTCGCTGTTCGAAGAGGCGATCACCGCTGAGAGCGAGACCATGGTGCGCTTCCTGCACCATCAGGACATCGGCTCCGCCGAGGCAAGCGCCGGTTTCCTGCCCGACTATCCGGACTTCTCCGGCGCCCAGGAGCAGTACCTGGAACAATTGCGGCGCCTCAAGGAGGCCTTGTCGATCCCGGTGATCGCGAGCCTCAACGGCGTGACCCCCGGCGGCTGGATCCGTCACGCGAAGGTACTGGAACAGGCCGGCGCCGACGCGCTCGAGTTGAACGTCTACTACGTCGCCGGTGACATCGCGCTGAGCGGCGCCGAGGTCGAGGAACGTTATCTGACCCTGTTGCGCGACCTGCGCAGCCAGATCGCGATCCCGATCAACATGAAGCTGTCACCGACCTTCAGTTCGGTCGGCCACATGGTGACCCGATTGGCCGCGGCCGGCGCAGACGGCGTCGCGCTGTTCAACCGGTTCTATCAGCCGGACATCAACATCGAAAATCTGCGCCTGCAGCCGAGCCTGCACCCGTCGACCTCGGCCGAGGCCCTGCTGGCGATGCGCTGGATCGCGCTGCTCTATGGCCGCACCGGCATCTCGCTCGGGGCGACCGGCGGGGTCCACACCGCTGCCGATGCGATCAAGCTGCTGCTCGCCGGCGCCGACGTCGTCCATCTGTGCAGCGCCCTGCTCGCCCGTGGCCCCGGCTATGTCGCCCATATCCAGGAAGGCCTCGAGCAATGGATGCAAGAACAGGGCTTCGCGTCAGTCGACGACTTCCGCGGTCGCGTCAGCGCGCTGTCGGTGCCGGATCCGGCCCAGTTCGAGCGGGCCAACTACGTCAACATCCTCGATAGCTACAGCTTCTCGTCCGGCGTGATGGTCTGACCACCAGCCCACCCGCGCGGCCGGGCACCGCCCGGCCGCACCAAACAACGACGGTGGCCCCGTTCAGCTATCCTGATTCTCAGAGGAGATGACGATACTATACCTGGATAGCCCAAGGACCCGCCCGCCACCCCGATGCGCTTCTTCAACACCGAAGGCCCCAACCGCCCGGAACTGCACTATACGATCCCGCCGCTGACCCGCTGGGATCTCGACGCGGTGCTGGAGCTGATCGAGCAGCAGAAATATTTCCTGCTGCACGCCCCGCGTCAGACCGGCAAGACCTCCTGCTTGCTGGCACTGATGGATCGGCTCAACCAAGAGGGGCGCTATCGGGCCGTCTACGCCAACCTGGAGATCGCGCAGACCGCGCGCGAAGATTTGGCGCGGGGCATGCGGGCGATATGCGGCGCGCTGTCCGGCGCCGCGCGCCTGGCCTTCGGTGACGCGCGGTTGTTGGATTGGGCCAATGCGGCTTTGGCCGAGTATGGCCCGGACGGTATGCTGAACGGCCTGCTGGCCCGCTGGGCCGAGGCCAGCGACCGCCCGCTGGTCCTGTTGCTGGACGAGGTCGACGCGCTGGTCGGCGACACCCTGCTGTCGCTGTTGCGCCAATTGCGCGCCGGCTACACCCAGCGCCCCGCGCACTTCCCGTCGACCATCGTGCTGTGCGGCGTGCGCGACCTGCGCGACTACCGCATCGTCGCCGCCTCCGAGGCCAGCCCCATCACCGGCGGCAGCGCCTTCAACGTCAAAGCCAAGTCGCTGCGCCTCGGGGACTTCGCGCGCGATGAGGTCATCGCCCTGTTGCAGGAGCATACCCGCGAAACCGGCCAGGCCTTCACCGACGACGCGCTGGCGCAGGTCTGGACCTTGACCCAAGGCCAGCCCTGGCTGGTCAACGCCCTCGCCTACCGCGCCTGCTTCGATCTGCCCGCCGGGCGCGACCGCACCCAGCCGATCAGCGTCGACCTGATCGACGAGGCCAAGGAGCAGATGATCCTCGAGCGGGTCACCCATCTCGACCAACTCGCCCACAAGCTCGAAGAGCCGCGCGTGCGGCACATCATCGAGCCCATGCTGGCCGGCCGCGCCCTCGGTGACGTGCCAACCCAGGATATCGATTATCTGACCGATCTCGGCCTGCTGCGCCAAGACGGCACCGGCGGGGTCATCGTCGCCAACCCCATCTACCGCGAGGTGCTGCCGCGCACCCTCGCGCTCACGCCCCAAGCCTCGCTGCCACGCATCGCACCGTCGTGGCTGACGCCCGACGGTCACCTCGACCCCAAGGCCCTGCTCGAGGCCTTTCTCGCCTTCTGGCGCCAGCACGGCGAGCCGCTGTTGCGCAGCGCCCCCTATCACGAGATCGCCCCGCATCTGGTGCTGATGGCCTTCCTGCACCGCGTCGTCAACGGCGCCGGCACCATCGAGCGCGAATACGCCATCGGCATGGGCCGCATGGACCTGTGCCTGCGCTATGGCCACCAAACCCTGGGCCTGGAACTCAAGGTCTGGCGCGACGGCGAACCAGACCCCCTCAGCGAGGGCCTCACGCAACTCGACGCCTACCTGGCCGGACTCGGCCTCGACACCGGCTGGTTGGTCATCTTCGATCGGCGCACCGGTCAACCCCGCATCAACCAACGCACCACCGCCAACGACACCACCAGCCCCGCCGGGCGCACCATCAGCGTCGTGCGCGCGTAACGCACGGCGCAAAGAGTTGGCCCTTGGAGAATCACTGCTCTGATCGGGGGCGACCCAGTCGCTGTATGATCGCGCCACGCATCGGGCCCTACAGCACAGAGGACGAACGGATCGGGCTCGCTGGGGATGTCCAGCAGACAGGCGCGCTTGGAACAGAGTCAGCGGGTGCTCGAACGACGGCTGTGCGGGTGTCCGAGCCATTCCGAGGAGGTTGGCGCTTGATTGGCGAAGGTTCCGAGGCCAGATGGCGATCAACAATGACAAGGCACTCCGAGTGTCGGAGATACGAAGGGGGCGTGGAGCGGTGACGGGAAGGTCAGGGCAACGCGGCAAGGTAAGAAACGGCGTCGCGGCACCTTGCGGAAGAGTGTTACCAGGCAGAGCCTGGTAACAAGAGACAAAGAACGATCAACGACTTACTCAGGGCTGAACCGTCTCCAGATCCATCCGAACTTCATCCAGACCCTTGCCGGCGCACACCTCGTCGATGTCACCGGAAGGGGCCCCGCTGACGCCGATGCCGCCGATGATCCGGCCGGCCGCATGGATCGGCAAACCTCCGGCGGAGAATACCACCCCGTCCACCTTGCCCACCTGGAAGGGCTTGGTGAAGCGGTCCTCCATCTCGGACAGGGGGCCATTGAACGACATCGCCGTATAGGCCTTCTGCCGGCTGATGTCCAGAGTCAGGTCCACCGCCAGGGTATCCCGCAGAACCACCTGTGTATTGCCGCCCCGGTCCACCACCGTGACGGCCACGTTGAAACCGCCCTCGCGGCAGGCGTCCAAGGCCGCCCAGGCCATGCGAGAGGCGGTATCGAGAGTCATGACCTTGATATCGAGGGCCACGGGGGCGTCGGCCTGGCTGGCCCCGGCAGCCAGACCGAGGCTCAGAGCACCGGCAGCCAGCATCACGGGCAATTTCATTCGCATCGGCATTCACTCCATATTGGCGGCAGGGACGGGACCGGTCGGCTGATGGGCGGGAGGAGCAAGCAGCGGGCTGGACCAACGTAGCGGTCATCGTGGCCCGATCAGAAGCGGGCTACCCTTCCTCTCCGGAACCGACGCGATCATGAAGGAAACGCTGGAAATTGGGCTGTTGTCGGTAGGCGCCTTCGGAGACGTAATCCAGCAGATGGTTGAGGTGAAAGGCGCTGAACTGGGCATCGACATGCATGACCGGGACGGCACGATCGAAGAGGACCAGGGTCGGCAGATAACTGATCTCCATCTCATCAGCCCACGCCCGAGACGTCGTTTCTTGCCCATTGGGGGTGATCACAGGGGTCTCGGCATGACGGTGCAGGCGGACCCGGTGAAAGCGCGCCAGGGCGTCGCGGGTCTGCCGGTATCTCTGAATCTCGTCGCGCAACGCCTGACACGCGGGACAATCCGGGGCCTCGAAGAAGACGGCCACGAGCTGATCTTGGTCCAACCGGAACGGTGGCTCAGCAAAGAAGGGGTCGGTCGCAAGCTGATCCGCGGCCTTCGCCCGGGCGTCGCGCTCATCCAGATAGTCCCGGAAGCTTTGATTCGCCTCTTGGCGTTCACCGACATAACGGAGCGCGGCGAGAAAACGCGGCGGGTCGTAGAAACCGTCGAGACGCAAGACCTGGCGCCCTTCTTCGTTGAAGAAGAGCAGGGTCGGCGTAGCCCAGACCCGATACCTCTCGGCGAATTCCTTTTCGATCAGAACCTCGCCATCGAAGTCGACCACTTCGCGGTCGCCCCACAGATTGATCTCGACGGCATCGAAGTGGTGACGGAAATAGGTTTCGATCGGCTCCAGGGCCAGATTGTCCACCATTCGCGTGCAGTAGGGGCAGCCCTCCTGATGGAACATGATCATCAGCCGCTTGCCATCCGCCGTGGCCTCCTCGACATCCTCTGCAAGATCGAGGAACGATAGCTTGAACCAACCCGGTATTTCGTAGTGTCCGGGCGTCAACGGCGGGATCGTCTCTTGTGCGCGGGCGGCAGAGACGGCCTGGGACATCACCAAGAGGAGCAGAGTGATCGCGATCGCGACCAACGGAAACAGACGGCTACTCGACCGGACGACCATGGCTCGGCTCCTTTCGGTGTGGCGTGTCTGGACCCGATGGCACCGGCGTGGCCTTCGGCGCTCTCATCGCCGACATCCGAGCCGCGCACCAACGCCGTGCCCACGATGCTCGAACGCGGGCCTCGCTGCGAGCCGCACGACCGCGTACAGCCAGCTCTCGGGCTCAGCACCAATGCTCCTGGCTCCATCCACGTCGCTGCGGTCAACGGGAATTCAAGGTCGATCCTTGTTCTACTCGCGTGTCTGCGCCACCTCCGCCAGCCCGGGGTTGTTGTCCACCCCGATGAGGCGGGGGTTCTCCAACGGGGCGGCGCGGATGACCTTGTTATCCGCTAGATAGTCGGTGACCACCTCCCAGATTGGCCTCCCCGATCCCGGTTCGCCGACGGTCGCCCAGCCACTCAAGGTGTAATGCTTTTCGGCCTCGATGAGGCGACCGTCGGCTAGGCGCAGGTCACTGATGCGCTGCCCCAGGTCGGCACCTGGCTCAAAGGCGTATCGCAGCCCACCAACGCGCACCATATCCCCTCCTTGTTGCCGAAAGGGGTCGGGATGGAACAGGCTGTGGGCCACCTCCTCGAGGATCTCCTTGATCTCGGCACCGCTAACCTCGCGTCGGTAAGTCGCCGGATAGGTGATCGCGGTTTGATCCATGACATGCTCCAGCGTGACCGTCTGCCCGGCCGGGACCGTGGTCCCCCATCGAAAACCGGGGGAAAAGGCGATCTGGGTATCCTCGACCTGTCGGAGGGCATCAACGATCACTTGATCGAAGGTGCCATTGAAGTTGCCTCGACGGTAAAGGGTTTCCTCGGTTTCGGCCAGGGGTTGATGCAAGCGTGTCAGATAAGGGGCGCGCACCTCTTCGATGTAGGCCGCCATCGCCTCGTCCGCAGGAATCAGGCGACTGAAGACAGGCAGAAGTCGGTATCGATGACCGCGCAGCTTCCCGTCCGCCACGTCCAAATCCATCACCCCGAGGAACTTGCCATTGGAGCCAGCGTTGGTCACCAAGGTCTTGCCCCCAGGATTCGCGACCTCGATGGCGGCCGGGACGCCGTCATGGGTGTGTCCGCCGAAGATGACGTCGACGCCGCTGATCAGGCTGGCCAGTTTGAGGTCGACGTCCATCCCGTTGTGGGACAGGACCACGACGAGGTCAACCCGTTCCTGGGCGCGCAACTGGTCGATGAGGGCCTGCATCTCGTCGGGGCGAATACCGAAGGTCCAGTGCGGTATGAAGCGGGCGGGATTCGCGATCGGCGTATAGGGAAAGGCCTGGCCGACGACGGCAACCCGCACCCCGCCCATGGCCCGGATGGTATAAGGCTTGAAGGCGTAGCCGCGTGCCTCGTCGTAGTGGACGAAGTCTTCGAACGGATAATCGAAGCTCGACTCTTCTTTGACGCGCACGTTCTGAGCAACGAAATCCCCCTTGAAGGCCAGCACCCGGTCGATCACCTCGGCATCCGTGTAGGTGAATTCCCAATGCCCGGTCATCACGTCGACACCCAAGAGATTGCAGGCGCCCAGCATGTCCTGGCCCCGCGTCCAGAGCGCCGTCGCAGACCCCTGCCAGGTATCGCCGCCGTCCAAGAGGAGGCTGCGACCCTCGCCGACCTCGGCCCGCAGTTGTTTGACTAGCGTCGCGAGATGAGCGAAGCCTCCGACCTTGCCGTAGGTTTCTACGGCCCGGTCGAAGTCCAAATGGGTCAAGGCATAGGCCTCCCAGCCCCCAGGTGGCAGCCCGAAGTGTGCCAGAAGGGCTCGGCCAACCAGATGCGGCGGCTTGCCGAAGGCATCGCCCAATCCTAAGTTGACATGGGGCTCGCGGAAATAGATGGGATTGAGTTGCGCATGGCAATCGGTCATGTGCATCAGGCGCAGAGTGCCAAAGGGGGCCGATTCGTATAGCCCGGACAGACCCTCGCGGGCGCGGAGCGTTGCGGGCAATAGGCCGGCGGCTCCGGCCAAGCCAAGGATGTGAATGAATTCACGCCGTGAGATTTCCATGGACATAAGCCCCCAGACTCGGCCTACCGTTTGACCGGACTTACGGGTGTTCCGGCCCACCATCGAGGATCGCGACAGCGGGAGAACGAATACCCGACAGGATCCCGCACCCCGTATCAATCGGCAGCATCAACTGATCATATCGCCGGATATTCTCTTTTGCCGCTCCCCCTCCGTGCGGCGTTCTCCAGCGCGCTCGTTGCGACCTCGTCAGCGGATCGTCGCCTCAGCAGAGTCATCGTAGCCTTGATTGTCGGTCCAAGAGACACGGATCGAATCACCCTGCTTGGCGCCCGTGAATTTCAACGAGAGATAGGGATTCCGGGAGACGCCGCCACTGAAGTAGGCAGTCGCCACAACCTGACCATTGTGCTCGCATGTCACTTCTTGAATGAAGTGGGCTGGGATCAAGTCGCCGTCGGGGCCCCGGCGCCGACCTGTCTCCATTTCATGCGACATCAGCAACTGAAGGGTCGTCACGCCTTCGGCATCCGCTGTCGCACGCACACGAATAGTATCGCTCGCCATCGATCTTCCTCCTCTTGGCGTCTATCGTTAACCGCACCCACCGACGGTCACCCGCACTTCCTCACGCGCCATGTAAAGCTGGCCATCCGATTCGACGATGCCCAGGACGTCACCGGTGCTTTCCATCTTGATGCGGGTGGACACGAATCCCACACCGTTTGGACCAATAGAGACGCTGGCGACCAAGGGTGCAGGATTGGTGGGCACAACGATCGACAGAGTTCGGATATTGGGCAAGTTCGAGGTCAGAGTGACCGGTACGACGGCCCCGTTCTCCGCGATCGCCGGGACATTCAGACTGACCGCATCACTCTCGAGGTATTCGCTTGCACCAAGAAGGTTATTCAATGCCTCGACGATGTCGCTACTCCGGAACGCCTTCTCAGGCCATGCCGCCAGGAGTGCCTTGGGCGCGACCAGACCGATGGCCATGGCCAGGCCCGTCCCGCCGGTCAGGAAGGCACCCTTGAGAAGGACGCGGCGCCGTTCATTCATCATTGCTCACTCCTCCTGATTCCTGACTTCAGTATCGGGCGCACCCTCGGACGTGCTGGCATCGCCCGACCCACTTAATGGCCAATTGCTAGGTCATTGAGCTCGGCGAATTCCGCTCCGCGCTCGAATTCGGGATCCCTGAGCACGACCACGAAAGCCGACGCGCAGCCTCTGCTTCATGGATTCATGCACCCTCCCTCCTCGCCCTCCGTGGCCGACATCCGCCACCAATGGATCACTGCTCGCCAATCCCAATCGTCATTGATCGGTGCATGACCAATTGCCGGATCGAGAGGCAAATCCTTTACGGGCCGACATTGTTAACCAGTGTTTAACTGAATGCAAGCCTGCGTCAACGCCAGGTTGTCGCAAGAAAACATCTTGGGTTTCGCGTGAATCGACGTCGAAAATGCGTACCGCCAGGACCCACGATCCCCGGGGAACAGTTATGCGAAATGGGGTTCACGTAGGACAACTTACAAGACCCATCCATAGAGCGCCAGGGCACCTGAAATCTGTTGCGGGTTCATAATAAGACAATATTCGCAGTTTCTGTTACAACCGTCCGCGAGGACTGCCAGTCGGCATCCTGAACGCTTGTGTCACTCGAATACATTAATGCCTCCTAATATGCTGATAAATATGTTTTACTCATGACCGCCCTAAGAAGAGCTAAGCTATATTGGTCGTCGTGACCACAGATCGGGACGGCGCCCCTACCTCGCACGGTAAGCGCCGAATAGTTCATCGCTTCCCTAACGCCAATAGGAAGATGGTGGGCTCTGGCACGGACCGGTGACTCATAGGACATCGATTAACACCATAAGAGACAAGGGAAGCCGATTACCGAATTCAGGCGTCACGGTGCGAATAGCCTTGTTCCCGTGCATTCGAGGTGCTAACTTTCCGTGCCGGTATCGACCAACCGGTTGAGCCCGCTCGCGTCATAAAGACACCATGAGATGAAGACATAAGGAGGAGTAAGCGATGTTGCGCAAGCTATTCGCGGCCATTCCGCTCGCCGCGGCAATGGCCGGCACCACCTCCGCCGGTCCGAGCGACGACCCGGCCGCGGTCCTTCAAACGCTGATCGACTCGACGAGCTCGTACTACCTCACGCAAAGCGAGCAGAACCTGATGATGATGCCGGCCAGCCCGGCTCTCTGGACCGTCGAAGAGGGTGAGGCCCTGTTCCATGAACCGCGCGGTCCCAACGAGGTGTCTTTGGAAGGCTGTGACTTCGGCAAAGGCCCCGGCGTCCTGGAGGGGGCCTATGTCGAGTTGCCGCGGTACTTCGAGGACACCGGAAAGGTCATGGACCTGGGCAATCGTCTCATCCACTGCATGAAGACCCTGCAAGGGTTCGCGGACGACGACCCGGCCATCACCCGGATCCACGGGTCCAACACCGATCACATGCGCTTGCAGGCCTACATCGCGGCCCAATCCAACGGCATGAACTGGAACCCGCCAATGGATCATCCGCTGGAGAAAGCCTTGCGCGATGCCGGCGAAGTGCTGTTCTACCGACGCTCCGGCCCCTTCGATTTCAACTGCGCCGCCTGCCACGGCGACGAGGGCAAACAGATCCGTGCCTCGGTCCTACCCTACGCGAACAACCCCAAGGAGTGGACCAAGGCGATTTCTTGGCCGAGCTTCCGCGTTGGGCATGACAACCTCCGCAGCTCGCAGCACCGCGTCAGCGAATGTTATTGGCAGATGCGCTATCCCGAGATCATCCCCGGCTCGGACCTGTCGATTGCCTTGATCTCCTTCTGGACCGACCTGGCGCGGGGCCAACCGGCCATCCTCCCCGACCTGAAACGCTGAGCCAACAAGCAATCGGGAGACACCGACATGTTCGATCATAAGACCCTCGGCACGGTTGTGTTCGCCGCACTGACGCTCGTTGGCGGCCATGCCGCGGCCGATGTCGACTACACGAAGATGAGTCCCCACGAGCTCGCGGAGTACCTGCTGTTCGAAGCTGGCGGCTTCAAGCTGGACACGGAGGTACAGGAAGGCGGCACGGCCCGGCAGCGCCTGGTTCAGGATGAGCTGCACAAGCTCTGTAGCGAGACCCGCAATAGACCCTCGGTGGAACAGGCCGCCGAGATCAGCCTCGCCGCGCGGGAATCGGTCAAATACCCTGGAGGCGACATCCAGCTCGGCGACTGGGAGAAGGGCCGGCAGTTGGCGTGGTCCGGCTTCGGTTACCGTGTCGGCGAGCGGACCGATGACCACACCAAAGGCGAACCCGGCGGCGCCTGTTACAACTGCCACGAGTTCGCCGGCGACCGTCAAGGCGGCACCATCGGGCCGAGCCTGCGCAACTACGGCAAGCTGCGGGGCACGGAACAGCCGGTCCTCAAGCTCGCCTATGGAATCATCTACAACCCCCACTCGATGTTTCCTTGCACCCGCATGCCGCGCCAAGGGGCCAATGGCCTCCTGACCGAGCAGCAGATCCTGGACCTTCTGGCCTATCTTTTCGACCCCGAGTCACCGGTGAACAAGGAGTGAGGCGTCGCCTCTCCCATCGGCCCCCGTTGTCCGGGGGCCATGCTTCGCGTACGAAAGGACGACGGCGGTCAATCTGAGGGCGCATGTCATCCTATCCTGACGAGCCCAGCACCAGATCAGTGGCCGTCCGGAACGAAGCTCAAGACGTTGCCGTTGATGCAATAGCGCTTGCCGGTCGGCGGCGGGCCGTCGTCGAAGACATGGCCGAGGTGGATCCCGGAGCTGGCGCTGCGCACCTCGGTGCGGCGCATGCCGCGCGAGCGGTCCTCGTGATAGGTCAGCGCGCCGGGTAACGGATTGAAGAAGCTCGGCCAGCCGGTGCGACTATCGAACTTGGTATCGCTGCGGAACAGCGGCGCGCCGGTGATCGGATCGACGAACACGCCGGGGCGCTTCTCATCGAGGTGCGAACCGGTGAAGGCCCGTTCGGTCCCCTGCTCGAAGGCGATCCGCTGTTGCTCCGGGGTCAGGATCTGAAAGCCCAGCCAGGCCCAGAACCGATCCTTATCACCCTTGTAACCCGTGTAGCGCGAGACCTCCCGGCCGTCCTCGAACAGGACCATGGTGGGGGTCGCGAACAGCGTCTTCTCGAGCCGCCAACCGGCGGGTGGCTGTGCCTTCAGGGTCGAGACCACCGGCACCGGTGAGGACCAGTCGTCGAGCACCTCGGCGCGAAACTGCTCGCAGAAGCGGCAGTCCTCGGCCTCGAACACGATCAACTGACGTTCGCGATTCAGGGCACTGGCCACCAGGCGCTCGGCCACCGGCTTTGCCGGCTGCCCGGGGTACGCGACCTGCGTGCTCACGAGACCGCAGTAGCCATCCGGATTCTTCGTCAGATAGTCCTGGTGATAGTCCTCGGCGCGGTTGTAGTGGCGCAGCGGCGCGATCTCGGTCGTGATCGGACCATAGCCGGCTGTCGTCAGCGCGGCCTGGTAGGTATCGCGGGTGGCGAAGGCCACCTGGCGCTGGGCCTCGGTCTCCCAGTAGATCGCGCTGCGGTAGTTGCTGCCGACATCGTTTCCCTGGCGGTCACCCTGGGTCGGATCATGGTTCTCCCAGAACCCGATCAGCACCCGCTCGAGGCTGACCTGCGCCGGATCGAAGGTCACCTTGACGACCTCGGCGTGGTTGCGCGCATCGCTCTTGCCGCGCTGGATCCGCTTCTCGAGGTCCAGCACATCCCGGTAGCCGACGCGCGGGGCGTCGCCGCCGGCATAGCCCGACTCGACGTCGAGCACGCCCGGAATCTCGGACAGGCGCTTCTCGGCGCCCCAGAAGCAGCCCATCCCGAGCACGATGGATTCGGTGGCGGCAAGGGCCGGGAGCGGCAGGCCGAGAATCAGGGTCGTTAGAAGGAGGCGTTTGATCGGAAGCATCGCGGCGAAACACCGAGTCGTGGGCAATGGATGATACGACCACGCCCGATGCCCCGATGTTTCGTCGCGTCAAGCTCAAAACCCGTGTGGATAGGCACCCGGGCCAGGCTCTCCAGCGGGCACTGTACCGCTACCTGTCCGGCGGCGGGACCAGGACCTCGCGGCTGCCGTTGGTCTCGGCCGGCCCGACCAGACCGATCCGCTCCATCTCCTCGACCATGCGCGCGGCGCGGTTGTAGCCGATCTTGAGCCGGCGCTGGACACCGGAGATCGACGCGCGACGGGTCTCGACCACGATCTGCACGGCCTCGTCGAACAGGGGGTCGACGTCCTCGACATCGCCGCCGCGCGGCTCCGGATCGATGCCCGGCAGGAACTCGTCCGGCTCGCGCAAGACATCGGCGATGTAATCGGGGTCGCCTGTCTCGCGCAGGTACTCGACGACCCGGTGGACCTCGTGGTCATCGACGAAGGCGCCATGCACACGGCGCGGAATACTGCCGCCCGGCGCCAGATAGAGCATGTCGCCATTGCCGAGCAATTGCTCGGCGCCCATCTGATCGAGGACGGTGCGCGAGTCGACGCGGGCCGAGACCTGGAAGGCGATCCGGGTCGGGATGTTGGCCTTGATCAAACCGGTCAGCACATCGACCGACGGGCGCTGCGTCGCGAGCAGCAGGTGGATGCCGGATGCGCGGGCCTTCTGCGCGAGGCGCGCGATCAGCTCCTCGACCTTCTTGCCGACGACCATCATCATGTCGGCCAGCTCATCGATGATGACGACGATGTAGGGCAGATGGGACAAGGTCGGCACCTGTTCACCATCTGTCAAGCTGACCTGTCCGCCGTGCTCGGTGACGTACATCGGGTCGGGGATCGGCGTGCCGGCCGCCTCGGCCTCGGCGACCTGGCGATTGTAGCCGCCGATGTTGCGCACCCCCATCTGCGACATCAGCCGGTAACGCCGTTCCATCTCGCCGACGCACCAGCGCAGCGCGTTCGCCGCCTCCTTCATGTCGGTGACGACCGGCGTCAACAGATGCGGGATGCCCTCGTAGACCGAGAGCTCGAGCATCTTCGGGTCGACCATGATCAGCCGCACATCGCGCGGGCTGGCCTTGTAGACCAGACTCAGGATCATCGCGTTGATCGCGACCGATTTCCCCGAGCCCGTGGTCCCGGCGATCAGCGCGTGCGGCATCCGCGCCAGATCGGCGACGACCGGATGGCCGGCGATATCGGTCCCAAGGGACAGGATCAGCGGCGACTTGGCCTCCTGATAGCCCGGGCTCGAGAGGATCTCGCGCAGGAAGACGGTCTCGCGCTGCTTGTTCGGGATCTCGAGGCCGATGACCGATTTGCCGGGAATGACCTCGACGACGCGCACGCTGATCGTCGACAAGGCACGCGCGAGGTCCTTGGCCAGGCCCGTGATCTTGCTGACCTTGGTGCCGGCCGCGAGTTGCAACTCGAACAGGGTCACGACGGGGCCGGGATAGACGGCGACGACATTGACCTCGACACCGAATTCCTTGAGCCGCGCCTTGACCTGAAGCGACAACTCGTCGAGTTCCTGATCCGTGAAGCCGCGGCCGGTCCGGCGCGGGGCGTCGAGCAGATCCAACGGCGGGCGCTCGGCCGCACAGACGATTGGCTTGGGCGGGGGGGCCGGGCGGCGTGGTGCGACGAGCTTCGCCGCGGGCTTGGGCTCCGGGGCCGGCCTCGGTTTCGCCTGGACCTTGGGTCGGACAGCGCCGATCAGCCGCGCTAGGGCCTCGGCCGACATCAAGCGGTGATCGGCCGGCGGATCGCCGGACCTGTTGCCGCGCCCGACCGAAGGCTCGGGCATCGCGGGATCCTCGTCGGGCTCGATCCATGGGCCGCTGCGATGCACCCGGGTCACGGGCTCGACGGCCGGGTCCGGTCCGTCGTCGCCAAGCGGAACCCGTGCCGGGAACCAGTGGGTCGGGCGCCACTGCCAGATCGGCCAGGCGCGCACCCAGCGAAAGGCGCTGAGCACCAACTCGCCGACGCCATCGATGACCAGCAACCACGACAACCCAGTGAAGAGGCCGAACCCGACGAGGAACAGCGCGATCGTGAAGATGGTCGCGCCGGCCGGCTTGAAGGAGGCCGTCAGGGTCCGGCTGATCAGGTCGCCGAGGCCCCCGCCGGCCCCGTTCGGCAAGGCATCGCCCCAGCCGGCGGGATGGGTCGCCGCCAGCGCGCAGCCGGCCGCGAGCGTCAGCAGGAAGCCGATCCAGCGCAGGCCGACCAGGTAGGCATGGGTCGCGACCTCGGGCTCGCGGCGGCGAAACAACAGATACCCGCTCCAGGCGACCATCAGCGGGATCAGATAGGCCAGGAAGCCGAACAGGAACAGCGTCACATCGGCGAACCAGGCGCCGAAGGGTCCACCGAGATTCGCGACCGCGTCGGTCGGCCCGAGATAGGACCAGCCCGGATCCTCGGGCGAGTAGGAGGCCAGCGCGATGACCAGATAGATGGCGACACACACCAGCGACCACATGGCCCCCTCGCGCAGCGCCCGCTCCAAATACTCGCTGAGGGACAACCGCCCTTGACGTGTGGCTTGACTCACAGCAATCGCATCTCCGATAAAAACCGCTGAATTATAGCCTTGTCAGATTTTTCTCGCCCATTTTCCAGCACACGGCGCTTGGCCGACCCAATGGCAACCCGGTACCATCGTGATTTCGACGCCGCGAATCGCGACCCACCGCGGCCCGATCTCGACCCTTCGCGCTTCAGGAGCCCCCTGCGATGACCGATCCGAAACACTGCCGACTGCTGATCCTCGGTTCCGGCCCGGCCGGCTATACCGCAGCCATCTATGCCGCGCGCGCGAACCTGAGCCCGGTGCTGGTCACCGGGATGCAACAGGGTGGCCAGTTGATGACGACGACCGATGTCGACAACTGGACCGGCGACGCCGACGGTGTCCAGGGCCCGGACCTGATGGACCGGATGCGCCGCCACGCCGAGCGCTTCGCGACCGAGATCATCTTCGACCACATCAACAAGGCCGAGCTCGCCGAGCGGCCGTTCCGGCTGACCGGCGATAGCGGGGTCTATACCTGCGATGCGCTGATCATCGCAACCGGCGCCAGCGCCCGGTATCTCGGACTGCCGTCGGAACAAGCGTTTCGCGGCCGTGGGGTCTCGGCCTGCGCCACCTGCGACGGCTTTTTCTATCGCGACCAGAAGGTCGCGGTGATCGGCGGCGGCAACACCGCCGTCGAAGAGGCCCTTTACTTGAGCAACATCGCCGCCGAGGTCACGCTGATCCACCGGCGCGACGCACTGCGCGCCGACAAGATCTTGCAGGACCAGTTGTTCGAGCGGGCCGAAAACGGCAACGTGCGCCTGGCCTGGAACAGCGTGATCGACGAGGTGCTCGGCGACACCAGCGGCGTGACCGGGGTCCGGATCCGCAACGTCCAGGACGACACCACCGCCGAGATCGCGTTGCATGGGGTCTTCATCGCGATCGGCCACGTGCCCAACACCCAGATCTTCGCCGGCCAACTCGATATGCAGGACGGCTATATCAAGGTGCGCAGCGGCACCGAGGGCAACGCGACCGCGACCTCGGTCCCCGGCGTCTTCGCCGCTGGCGATGTCATGGACCATGTCTACCGCCAGGCGATCACCTCGGCCGGCACCGGCTGCATGGCCGCGCTCGATGCCGAGCGCTTCCTCGACGCCCAGGCCAAGCCGCTGCGTTAGTCGCCGACGAGGCTCCGCGGTCCGCCACGCGGACCAGCGGGACTTGGCGGCCGTGCTGTCGCCCTCATGTTGCCGGGTAATCGAATCCGTTCGGCCCGGCCATCATGTTCGCCTTATCCGTTCACCCGCGTCTTGCCGAGATCCCGCGCGCCGACTGGAACCGGCTCGTCGATCCCGACACGCCCTTCTTGCGCCATGAGTTCCTCGCCGCGATGGAGGAACACGAGTGCGTCGGCGAGGCCCTCGGCTGGATCCCGCAACATCTGGCGTTGCACGACCCGGATGGCCACCTGGTGGCCGCGGCGCCGGCCTACATCAAGTACAACTCCTACGGCGAGCTCGTGTTCGATTGGGCCTGGGCCGATGCCTATCGCCGCGCCGGCCTCCCCTACTATCCGAAGCTCGTCATCGCCTCCCCCTACACGCCGGCAACCGGTCCCCGGCTGCTGACGGCGCCTGGACCGCAACAGTCTGCGCACCAGCAGGCCCTGATCGATGCCATCCAGGCGCGCGCGACCCATTGGCCGATCTCGTCGGTGCACTGGCTCTTCACGACCGGCGAGGAGACCGACCGCCTCGCCCAGCAGGGGCTGCTGCCGCGGCTCGGTTGCCAGTACCACTGGCACAACCGCGGCTACCGCGATTTCGATGACTTTCTCGATACCTTCTCGGCCGAGAAGCGCAAGAAGATCAAGCGTGAACGCCGGCGCGTCAGCGACGCCGGCCTGCATCTGCGGCGGGTGCCCGGCGACCAGGTCACCGACGAGGAATGGGCGATCTTCCACCGGCTCTATTCGCGCACCTTCGACAAACGCGGCGGCCTCCCGACCCTGTCGCGCGCCTTCTTCGAGGAGATCGCCGCATCGATGGGCGAGCAGCTGCTGCTGGTGCTGGCCTATCACGGGCACCGACTGGTCGCCGCGGCCTTCAACCTGATCGGCCGTGACAGCCTGTACGGACGCCACTGGGGCTCGTTCGACGAGTTTCACAGTTTGCACTTCGAGACCTGCTACTATCAGGGGCTCGAATACTGCATCGAACACCGCCTGAGCCGGTTCGAGCCGGGCGCCCAGGGCGAGTACAAGGTCAGCCGTGGCTTCCTGCCGACGCCGACCTGGTCCGCCCATTGGATCGCCGATCCGCGCTTCCGCCAGGCCATCGCCCAGTTCGTCGATCAGGAGGCGCAGGGGGTGCGTGACTACTTGGACGCGATGCGCGAGCACAGCCCCTACAAGGCCACCGAACGAACCACCGCAAACCGCGCGTGACCCGAACGCCATGCTCTTCCGGCTCGACCCCTACAACCCCGCCGCCCCCTTCCCCAGTGTCGACCTGGCCGAGGAGGAACCGAACGGTCTGCTGGCGATCGGCGGCGATCTGACCAGCACGCGCCTGATCAATGGCTACCGGCACGGGGTCTTCCCCTGGTTCAACCCCGGCGACCCGATCCTCTGGTGGTCGCCCGACCCGCGCACCCTGCTCTTTCCAGACCGCCTGCGGGTCTCGCGCAGCCTGCGCAAACGCCTGCGCCGCCAGCCGTACGGCGTGACGATGGACCGCGCCTTCGACGCCGTCATCGCCGCCTGCTCCGCGCCACGCGCCGGCGCCGTCGGGACCTGGCTGGTCCCGGAGATGATCGAGGCCTATCGCCAACTGCACCGCCGCCGCTTCGCGCATTCGGTCGAGGTCTGGCACGAAGAGCAACTGGTCGGCGGCCTGTATGGCGTCGCGATCGGTGGTGTCTTCTTCGGCGAATCCATGTTCAGCCGCGCCGACGATGCCTCGAAGGTCGCCCTGGTCCATCTGTGCGAACGGCTCCAGCAGTGGGGCTTCGGCGTCATCGACTGCCAAGTGGTGTCCGAACACCTGATCCGGTTGGGGGCCGTCGAGGTGCCCCGCGCGGTGTTCACCCGGCTGCTCGCGCATTGGACGCCCCACCCCGGCCGGCCGGGATCGTGGGACGATGGGCACACGCATTACCCCGTTGGCGAGCGCCTCGACGGCGGGAGCGACGCATGACGGATCAGGCCCCGTCCAATCAGGCCACGCTCGATCTGTATCTGACCGGCCACCAGGTCTGTTCGTACCAGGCCGAACGCCAGACCCGGTCGCTGTTCGTCGACCCGCTCGCACCGATCAATGGCTCGCACTACCAATGGCTGCTGGAAAACGGCTTCCGGCGCAGCGGCCGCTTCATCTACCGCCCGGCCTGCCCCAACTGCCGCTCCTGCGTGCCCGTGCGCATCCCGCTCGCCGACTTCGTCCCCGATCGTTCGCAGCGGCGCAATCGGCGCCTTAACGCCGGACTCACCATCCATCTTCGCCCCGCCGCCTTCGATCCCGAACACTATGCGCTCTATCGGACGTATCTGCGCGCCCGCCACCCCGACGGCGCGATGGCCGAAGGCACCGAGGACAACTACCGCCGCTTCCTGCTCGAGCCCTGGGGCGGCGAGACCCTGTTCATCGAATGGCGACAAGGCGACCGCTTGGTCGCGGTCGCCGTCACCGACGTCCTGCCAGCGGCCCTGTCCGCCGTCTACACCTTCTTCGACCCCGCCGACAGCGACCTCGCCCCAGGCACCCATGCGGTCCTCGGCCAAGTCGCCGAAGGCCGCCACCGGGGCCTCGAACACCTATACCTCGGCTACTGGATCGATGATTGCCGCAAGATGCGCTACAAGGAACGCTTCCGGCCACTCGAGGCCTGGGACGGCCGCCAATGGCGTCGGTATCAACGCGGCGAGCCCGTCGGTCACGGGCCGGCCGGCAAGAGGAGCGCGTGAACTGCGTGGGTCGTATCCGGCGGCTATCGGTAGGAAATGCGGTTATCAGTAGGAAATGAGGAAATACGGCAGGCTTGATTCCTGCGTGATTCCGGCAAGTCGATGACGATTGGAAACGGTGAGCCGGGCTGTGATGAGGAAGCCCGTCGCGGCGGATGGGGCGGTACGCGACCGCGACGCTGGTCGCCGCGCTGCAACCAACCCGATTGCCGAACCTTGATTGCCAAATTGCCGCCCTGGATTGCCGGATTGCCGCCCCGCAAGCGACGGGCTAATATCCTTCTGAAAAGAAGGGCATCACGGACGGGGATTGCACATGACGACGGCCAGCGCCGCGACAGAAGAAGGGCCGGTTCCAATCGACACCGACAGGATCGTCGGCTGCTCCAAGCCGTTCGGCGACCTACGCGACCAGAGGCAGAGGCCAGCGGCATCAAGAAGACCTGACCGCCGTGCTCGGCGAGGTCTACCTGCTTTACGGCCTGGAGCGGGAGTACTACCCCAAGGCCGGGCGCGAATGGGGCGGGCAGTGCCTATTCCTGGCGAGATCCACCACCATCGACCCGCGCTCCGGAAAACGGGCAAACCGCATCTCG